>NZ_JMMA01000002.1:3232221-3555444 GCF_000686125.1 Ruminococcus sp. NK3A76 | reverse complement strand
GAAATGCAATGGGCGGAGTTTTCAAAAACGCTTGACCCGTTTACTATGACCGAGGACGAGTATAACGGCAAAGTGGAGGAATATGATAAACTGCATAAAAATGACAGATTTATGTCACTTTTTCCGCAGATGTATTATACGGCTAAAAGCGGCGAAAAGCATTGGTATCACTCGGCGGATATAAAGGATGCGACATTTAAGGGCGAGCCTTTGTCGGAAAATGACCCGTGTATAATACAGGGAGCTTTTGATATAACTGATAACACAGACAGCATAAGGGTGGAGTTTCTTGACCTCAGACAAAACAGATCTCCCGAGGAAATGACGGCGGGAGTATTTGAGGAAATGAGCATAGATATACCGTTTGGGGGTGTTAAGTGATGAAAAAGATCAGCATTTATATTGCTCTCTATATTGCTGCTTTCGGGCTGTGCAAACAGCACGGCAGCTATGTTGACATAGAAAGCGAGAAAGCACAGCAGGCTGAGCTTATAAGTGAGCTTGACACATACGAGTTTTACTTCGGGCAAACCGACAGAGCTTGATGAAAAGCCGTTTAATATAAGCTCTCTCGGGATCACGTCAATTGGAACTAAGACCTTTTGTATAGGCGGCGTGGGTGTGAGCAGCTGCGTGCTTGATACAGAAAGCGAGAGGTTTTCGCACCTTTGCAATATCGCAGGCTGCGCACATTCTGAGAACAGCCCGGGTGTCCTTGACCAATTACAGATGAACGCCCCCGTTGCAGCATCAAACGGGCTTTACTTTACAAGCGGCAATGCACTATGCTTTTTGACGGCAAAGAGCAGGAACCCATTTTATGAAAACACCTTTTCAACAAGCTACGAAAAGGAATTTTTCCCGGATTCGCCAAATTCTTTAGGCGGGATAATGTCGCAGGGCGGCAGGCTGTATATTCTGGGGGCGAGTTGGTTTCAAACATTTGATGTAACAACAAATACTGCAAGCGAACCCGTGATACTATCCGAGGACAGCAGTATTATCTCTTATGCGGCAAATGAGGACTATTTATTTCTTTTGCACAGAGAATAACGAATTGTTTTCATGCACCTTTGCGGACAATAAGCTTAAAAAGCTTGACGATAAGGCAGGGCAGGTATCGGTAAGCGGAGGAAGGCTCTATTACATAAAATGGGAGGGGCAGACCCCGATCCTGATGAGCGCAGAGCGTGACGGCAGCTCACCTCAAAGGCTTATAGAGAACTGCTATGTGGGCTGCTGTATCACAGATAAGGCGATATATTATACGCATTTTCATGCTGATGAGGGGAAGGTATATGTGTATGATCTGAAAACGGGGAAGACGGCGGAATGTGACATTTCCTGCAAGGTGCGTGAGGATAATGCCGATACGGAGGATATAGACGAAGAGATCTGCTATCCGCAAGGCGGCTTTATGCCGAGAATAATATGGAACGCTCAGACCGACAAGGTGTTTGTGCTTGATACTATTACAGACGGCGACGGGCAGCTTACGAACGGCAGGATAGGCTTTGTTTTCAAAAACGGCAGCAAAGATCACAGTATAATAACGGACGGTGTATGATATGTGTTTTGAACTTAAAAAGCTGTTCTCGTCAAGGCTTATGCTGATATCGCTGCTGATGTGCGCAGCTCTGCTTGGAATTTTCGTGTTCAGAACGGTAAAATATAATATAGACGTTGGAAAGAGCTTATCACAGCGGCAAGAATACATCGAGAGCATTTCATCGGGAAAAAAGCAGTGCGGAGATACGCTCATATATCTTAGCAAGAGAGAGCGAGCTTAACGAGCAGATAGCCGCATCCGATGAGGAGTATCCTGCAAAGCTTATAAATGAGCTGTTTATCTGCCAAACGATCAGGCAAAGACTTGACTTTATAGAAAAGGACTTTCCCTCTCACCGCAGGGCGCTTATAACAGATGCGATTTCCGCCGCCGAGCGTGAACGTGCAAAGACTGATCCCGATCAAAGTGTAATCACCCTCAATGAGCTTGCGGCAGAAAAATACAATACTGTTATAGATATGAAACTCACCGAAAGCGGCAAGCTAAGTGAGCTGCTTGTTTATCTTGACAATATATATTGGGACTATGCAATGATGCTTTTAGCTGTGATCATCGCTGTCAGAATGTTCACCCTTGACTATTCATCGGGGGCATACCGTGTCATAAACTCGGAGATAAAAAGCAAGGGGCGGCTTTTTTGGAGTCAGCTTGCAGCAGCGTATTCGGTAACGGCAGCGGTAGTAATACTTAGCGCTGTTAGCCAGCTTATCGTGGGGGTATTGTGCTTTGGCATTACTGACCTTTCACTTCCCTTGCAGCAGTTCGAGGGCTTTGAATACTGCCCCTACATCATCACCTTAGGCGGCTTTTTGGCCATTAAGCTTTGCCTTAAGCTGTTGTTTTATCTCTTTGTTACAGCGGTTTCGGTCTTAGCATCGGTGCTGACCAAAAAAGCAGGCGCTGCCGTGCCTGTCTCGGCACTTGTGACGATAATGCCGCAGATAATAATGACGATGCTGTTTATTTATGTGTCGGGTGAAAACTCCTCTGCGCTTGACACCCGATACATTGCTTTTGACCGTCTGCGCACGGTCTTGCCGCAGAGCTTTCTTAACCTGAAAACCTATTTTTTCAGGTTCGACTATATCACGGTCGTCGGCTTTGCGGTATCAAGACTGGTATGCGCCGCAGCGCTCACTTGTCTGATAACCTTTGTATGTATTATTACAGCTTTCAAAAAATATGCAAGACCTGCGAGGTGAGAAAATGGAGCTTAAAATAGACAGGCTTACAAAACGCTATAAAAACAAGACTGCCCTTGACGGGATAGACCTAACTCTCGGGAACGGTGTATATGCCCTGCTCGGGCCAAACGGTGCAGGCAAAAGTACGCTTATGAATATAATAGTCGGGCTGCTTTGGCAAACAAGCGGAAGTGTCACTCTTGACGGCAGAGAGATACTCTCTCTCGGTGCCGATTACCGCACAAGGCTTGGCTTTATGCCGCAGGATATGGGCTTTTACCCCTCTTTTACGGGAGAGGAGATGATGAGATATTTTGCGGCTGTAAAGGGCATAAAAAATGCCCATAATGAAATAGATAGGCTGCTTGAATTTGTAAACCTTACTGATGACAAAAAGCGAAAATGCGGTGAGTATTCGGGCGGGATGAAACGCAGGCTCGGTATAGCTGCGGCACTTCTTGGCGGCCCCGATATTCTTGTTTTTGACGAGCCTACCGCAGGGCTTGACCCGAAGGAAAGAATGAGATTTCGCAATATCCTGAGCCGTATCGGTCGGGGAAAGCTGTTGCTGATCGCTACGCATATCGTATCAGATATAGAGAGTATATCGGATAATGTGATACTTCTTGACGGAGGAAAAGTTGTTAAAAGCGGCACACTTGCAGAGGTCATTTCCTCTGCCGAGGGCTGTGTCTGGGAGCTTGAATGTGAGGACGGCTTTGCTGATGAGTATGCGCTGTTACATACCAATTCTGCAATCATAAAGACAGGGGGCGGAACAAGGCTGCATATCGTTCAGAGCAGCAAACCGTTTGAAAACGCTGTCTCCGTTTCTCCGACACTTGAAGATGTATATATGCTCAGGTTCGGGCAGGTGAGTGGGCAGTGACGCTTATATATTTTGAAACAAAAAAGCTGCTGCATAAACGCCTTATAATTATCGTTATAGCCATTGCTTTGGAAATAGTTCTTGGGCTGCTGCCTGCAGATCATGAGCACCCATATTCAACGCTGGTATACAGGCAGTATACAGAGCAGCTTGCAGGAGAATACACCCCCCAAAAGCGTGAATTGATCTTCACTCGGCTTGATGAGGTCAACAATGTAATTGCAGAGCATGAACAGCTTTTGGAGCAGTACAATGCCAATCTGATAGACCTTGATGAATTTGCAACTCACAACAAGCAATACAACAAGGCAATCGCCGAGCAGCAGACACTTGAATATCTTGCAATGAAATGTGAGAGCTTTGACAGCCTCGGTACTGGAGAGTTTTTCTATGATACGGATTGGTATGATCTTTACTCCTATCGCCGCTATGATTTATTGTCGGTGCTGATTATGATGCTGCTTATCCCTCCTGTTTTCTGCAATGAATACAGCAGCAAAATGGCTGATATCCTCCGTACTACGAAATGCGGAAAAACACGTCTTGCCGTAATAAAGCTATCGGTCAGCATGGTTGTAATGTTTTTGCTCTCTCTGATAATAAGTACAGCAGAGTTATGCACATTTGCAGCCCGATACGGGCTTGACAGCGCCTTTGCTCCTCTTCAAAGCATATTGGGCTGTGAGGAATATGGGGAAATGACAGTTATCGGTCTGTTTGTACGCAGCAGCCTGATGCGAGCGTTTTCATTTGCAGTATGTGCTGCATTTATCTGCCTTATTTCCGTTTATACAAAAAATATGCTGTTTACATTCTTTTTGAGCTTTGCAGCCTGTGTTTTCCCTGCGCTTATAGCTGAGGGAAAGGTTATGAGCTATGCTTTTTCATCTTCGGCGCATAACGGAATGTATCTGTCCGGAATGAGCGTATGGGTATTCTGTCTGATATGTATTGTAAAGTGTGCAGGGTATGGGGTTATGTGCGTAAGTAAGTTTGGTACGATCAAGTAATATACTTAACATGTTTAGCAATTATAATACATCATAGCAATTCTCCTGCCCCAAAAACTGATTCTGATATAATCAACATAATTCAAGCCGACCATTTTTCTCACCCGGTAATAAATGGTCGGCTTTTTATTGAAAATGTGTTTACGATATATTCCACTGCCTTATCCTGTCTTGGACAACTTTTGGTCAACAAAGTTATATGAAGTTGCCCAAAATCAAACAAATATACTTTTGACTATCTTTTCATAAACGCCTATTTTGCGACGTTTGAGCGAAATTACTAAACGTTTGTTTAGGATGCGAAATGCGGGTGTTTTAAGGACAAGTAAAGGACAAAACTCACGGCATACTCTTGTACACAAGACTGCCCGTTATTCCATATCATCTTGGTTTTCTAAAAGCATTAAAAATCATAAAATGGTCTTTCTTTTGATCATAAAAATACTGAAGCCGGCTTTGAAATGCTCCCCTTTTGTTAGACAATGTGGTATAATAGAAACATACCAATTAGGAATCTAACGAAAGGGGGGCATTTTTATGCCTAAAGGAATACCCAATAAGAGATACACACCCGAATTTAAGATCAAAGTGGTTGAAACAATGCAGAACGAGAAATTAAGTTATATGGAAACTGCAAGACAATTTGACATTCCACAAGGAGATAAGACAGTTGCGAAGTGGGAGCGCATCTATCTTGAAGAAGGCAAAGAAGGATTTTATGTTGAACGTCGTGGGCGCAAATCAACAGGTCGTCCTCCAAAACTGAAAAAAGAAGTCGAAGAAGACCTCATAGCCGAGGTTCAGCGTCTTCGTGCGGAGAATGCATACTTAAAAAAATTGAATGCCTTGGTTTCCGAAAGGGTACGGCAAGAGAAAAAGCACAAGTGATCTGGGAACTGAGGCATGAACACAAGATAGGTCTGCTCATTGATGTTGCCGGTATCCCTCGCAGCACCTATTACTATTACAGCAAACGATTCAATGATCCGAAACCGGATAAGTATGCAGTAATCAAGGAGGATATCCGCAGGATATATGATGAAAGCAAAGGACGCTATGGCTATCGCAGGATAACGAAAGAACTGAGAAAAACGCATAGGATAAACCACAAGACAATTCAGCGATTAATGCGTAAAATGGGTATATTCTGCCGCGTTCGCATGAAGAAATACAACTCATTCAGGGGTGAAGTCGGCAGAATAGCACCAAATCTTTTGGAACGTGATTTCAAAGCGGATAAGCCAAATCAGAAGTGGGTCACAGATGTGACAGAGTTTGCTCTGTTTGGTGTCAAGCTGTATCTGTCGCCCATCATCGATCTTTTCAACGGAGAGGTTGTGTCCTACAACCTGAGTTACCACCCTAATTTGAATCAAGTGACCGATATGTTGAATAAAGCATTTGCAAAGATACCGGAAAACACCGGACTCATTTTGCATTCAGATCAGGGCTGGCAGTATCAGCACAAGCAGTACCAGAAAATGCTCAAAGATAAAGGCATAAGACAAAGTATGTCACGAAAGGGAAACTGTCTTGATAACGCCTGCGCAGAAAACTTCTTTGGATTGCTGAAAACAGAACTTCTCTACTTACAGGAATTCTCATCTGTTGAGCACTTCATTTCAGAACTACATTCATACATCGTTTGGTACAACACAAAGCGCATCAAGCTTAAGCTTGATGGAATGTCACCTGTTGAATACAGGCTCAACGCTGCATGACAAAAGCGACCAAGATCTCTCTTAGTCGCTTTGCACAAGTTTTCTTTGAAAAGTTTGTCTAACTTTTTGGGGTCAGTTCACTTTTGTAAGCTTCGGTATTATCTTTTAATAAAGAATATATATCACATTTAAAAATCTATCCGTCAGCACTAACTAATACTCATCAATTCCCGGAAACCACTCCTTCCGTGGCAGAGTATCCGTATAGTAAGGCAGTATCTTAGCAAAAAAGTCTTTCAGCGGCAGCGTGTGCCCCGAATGTCCTCCTCCGGAAATACGGCGAAAGCGTGCGTTGCCGAGTAGTTTTTCCGTAAACCTGTGGTCACCGAGCAGCTCATCGTTATCTCCAACGATACAGCTCACATTGCTGATGTCGATTTTTGAGAGCGAGCCGAACAGCCCGATCAGAGCCTTTGTATCCTTGCGTGGGCGAACATCACCGTCGAATGTCAGAAATGACATCAGAAAGGGATTGATAAGTATCACGGGACAATTATGCTGAGCACTCAGCACCGCCGCATAAAATCCACCGAGGCTCGTCCCGACAACAATGTCAGGGCGTTTGTCAGTAAGAATGTATTTCAAACCGCCGAGAATGTTCTCGGGCGATACGCTGTCATAGTCCAGCTCGGGTGCTATGATCTCGCACCCGAAAGGATCAAGCGCCTTGTATGCACTGTTCCTCGGGCTTCCGTGATAGCCGTGAATGTTCAGTATCTTCATACGTTGTCCTCCGTTTTGTCAAGATAGTCTCTTATTTGCTTCTTGCTGACGTTTTGTATTTTGTAATTCATCATACGCTCGGCTTTGTCGAAAACCTGTTTTATACGCATTACGTTGGAATTACTTATTGCGGATATCTCCGTGAGGCTCATACCCTCGCAAATATGGAGCAATAGTACGCTGCGGTTGTGTTCGGGAAAAACATCAAGTATCTCACCAAACCGCCCGGCGGAGAGAGGCTGCTCGAGCTTGAAGTAATCATTTAGCATTGCTGCGTATTCATCTGTGATACTGTCAAGATTTTCCGGAAGAGTAGCAAGTGTGCAGATACATTTCATAGGTACCGCCTTTCTGTCAATTAATGCTCTCTATTATCATTTTATATAAAAGAATAATAAAAATCTTCTCATCCTACCTTGAAGCCTATCCTGCAAGCCGGCTGGTTTTCATTATCTGATATTCCGATATTGAAGTTTGAAAAGTCCTCTGCTTTAAGTGTCAAGAGCTCGTCACCTGTCAGCGCTGAAAGGTCGCATTTTGAAAGCCTTAACGCCTGAGCAAGCTGCGCTTTCTCAACAAGATTTCTTGCATATCGTCCGTTACCGTGATTTGTTGTACCTACGGAGGCTTCAAATATCGGGATAAGTTTCTCATATGTATCATCTGCCATCTTATATCCGTTGTTCCCAGCGATATGCTTTGTTATATCATAAAGCTCCGACGGTGAATAATCCTTGAAATCGACATAGAATGATATGCGAGATCTCAGTCCCGGATTGCGGTCAATAAAATCTTTCATTTCTTTTGGATATCCGGCAAAGATAACAACCATATCCTCTCGCTGATTCTCCATTTCCTGCACGATAGTATTGATAGCCTCATCTCCGAACAAACCATTGCGGTCATCGCAGAGTGAATATGCCTCATCAATAAATAGCACCGAACCCTGCGCTTTCTGAAACAACTGCTTGACCTGTACCGCTGTCCATCCAACATATTTTCCGACAAGATTACTTCTCCCACATTCAATAATATTACCAACAGAGAGGATCTTGTTATCCTTCAATATCTGCGCAAATAGCCTTGCAACTGTGGTTTTTGCTGTGCCAGGATTACCGGTGAATACCATATGCATAGAGCGTTTTGCGTTAGGCATACCTCTGTCCGCAAAAGCCTTCTGCATTTTGGAATATATAACTGCCTGCTCGATGAGTTCCTTTACTTCTCTAAGACCTATCATCTCTGCAAGTTGGCGTGATGCCCTGCCTTCCTGTGTGAGCACAGTTTTACGGTCTAAACTCTTTTTGAATTCGGAGTACTGCGGATAGACCTGTGTTTTCAGTGCATTGGCATACCACTTTCTGTATGCCACACGAAGGTCATCGGAATTGTATCCTGTGTCCTTTGCCACAAAAGATAAAAGCTCCTTATCAGCTTTTACATTGTCCTTACGACAGTAGGCTCGGAGTATTTTCTTTGCGTCATTGTTCATTGCAAGACGCTCATTTATCTCGATAAAGGTCAATTCGGGGAGTGAGTTTTTTATAGTTCCCGAAACACTATCAAAATGATTGGGCATTAAGAAGATCATAAGTGTATCCTGACAGTATTCCATAATTAACTTTGTAAGCTGTTCAGTTAGAAAATTATATATGGCTCGATCTTCAGTTTCCCATGAGAAACTGTTTATATCCATAACAACAGTTCCGTATCTTGCTGCTTCAAAATATATATCCAGCGAATTTGCTACCCGTATTGTCATAGGCTTTATGACTGTACAGCGTTTCGATATCAGTCTGCTATTTTCATACAACACGGAAACAAGGTCATCGCAAGCCTTGTTTGCATTACTGCATCTTATAATGTAGTGAACAGGATGACCTTTTGCTCCCACACACTTCGCCGGCTGTTTTATACGTTCTATCTCCGGCAGAAGATCATGATCATACAGACCAAAGATAGATTGGTTCTTTATTTCTTTATAAGGTATCAGATCTACAACTCTTTCCGTCAATTTCGGATTGCTACTGAACCTATACATTCCGAATGGTTCGAGCATATTATCATCAAACACAAAATCCCTGATATAATGGTTTTCCGCATATCTTCTCACAAATTCTACCGTAGTCTCACCAATAGTGTACTTACCAACAAATCCACAGTTTTTAATAAGCGCAGATACTGCATCATCAACGCTGCTCCCATTATTTATGATCATATTGATAACGATCCAAGCCCCATTGTAATCGCTGATAAAAGCAAAACTACTACCATAATTCTTTTCATTGAATCTGTTAAACCCGGTATTTATTTGATCAATAAACTCTCTGCTGTATTCTGTAAGTCCATTCTCATTAGGGGTGATAGTTTTGGAAATATCAAGTGTGATTCTGTAACATATCATATCATTATCTCCTTCTTCACCCTCTCATCAAATACCATATCAAATCCCTCCGGATAAATAACACTTGTTTCTCCGCCCGATCTGATAACAAGCTCGCCTGACGCAAACTCTTTGTCGGGAATACTTTTAAGCAGAGCATTAATAAACACGCTGCAGGTAAAGTATTCGCCCCATAGCTTATTGCTTTTGGCTATCTCAAATACTTCTCCCTCTGATCCGCAAAGCACGAAGCTAACGCTGTGCAGCTCGTTTATAAGCCTTATGTCCTTCAGAGCAAGCGTGCCGTTTGCTGCAATAGCCGAAAAATAGCCCCATGTTCTTTTGTACAGGTCTTTGAAGCAGTCGAGAGACAGGGGCTTTTGTGTTATCATATCCGACAGCTCCCGCCAGCCGGCTATAAGGCTATTTCTTTGAATATCATTGATCGTCATACTGTATCCTTACCGTATCTTTTGGCTGCCTCACGCAGCGTCTTTGCTATATCATTCCTCAGACTTTCCGGGAAAAGCACCTCAACGCAGTCGCTGTACTGCAAAGCCCAGTGTAGCATTGCCTTTTCACTTATGCGCACCCTGATCTCTATCGTATCATCATCGACCTTTGTTATACCTGCCTTGCTGCCGAACCAGTCAACGATGTCATTCATTATGTATCTCGGGCAGCGGAAAACGCACACACTCACCTCGCCGCCCCACATATTCGGGTGCTCGCTTATGTAGTCGGATAGGTTTATGCCGTTTTTATAGCCTTTAAGCGAGCGCACGCTCTTTGCTTTGCTATCAAGCAGGCTGATGTTCTTTATCCTGTCAACTCTGAATGAGAGCAGCTTGTCGTGGTCAGCAGAGCTGCAAAGCAGATAATACCGCCCGTTTAGCGACACGAGCTTGTAGGGACTTATGACATACAGCTTGACCTTGCCGTTGTCATCAAGGCGTGGGTGTGGTTTCATATCGGTATCGTAATCGAAGTAATCAAAGCTCACCTGAACGCCTGCCGATATCGACTCGCAAAGCACCGATATAACATAAAACAGCGACTTGTTTGCAGGGCGCTCGACAACGGCGGAATATGCAGACGAATGCTTTTTGACAAACTCGGGACTGCCGAAAGATACTACCTTTTTGATAAGGTCTTTGCACTGCTTTGCGGGAAGATAGTTTGAAAAGAGCAGGCTGTCTATCATCACCTGCAGCTCGCTCTCGTCAAATCTGACCTCGGGGGAATAGTACCAGTTTGTGTGGATAAGCTCTGTCGTGCCGTTTTTGCCTGCTCTTTCAAGCTCATCATATTCAAGTGGGAAACCTGCTTCAAGCAGCTTTGACAGGTTATGGCGTATCGTCTTTCGGTCAAGCACCATACCGTATTCCTGCTCGACAAGCTCGACTATGCGCTGCTGGGTTATCCGCTCAGATGCACTTGTGAACCTTTCAAGCACCAGCAGGATATAGATTATTGCGAGCTTTTTAGGCTGGCTTACGCTCATACAAATTCCCCCTATCGTGATTTTCTCTGCATTTTGTAAAATTCCGACAGCATCTTGTCATGCTCATATTTTGCTCGTATCTCGTCCATTTCTTTTGCTATCCTCGCAGCGGCTGAGAGCGGCTTCTCACCCCTCATACGCTGACGCACCTTTTCCTTTTCACGTTCAAGCTCACGGGCTTTCATACGTTCATTCTGTGTAAGACCATATTTCATAAAATGCACCTCCGTTTAAGTTTACGGGTAATCACTGAGCTCGGGCTCGTCCTCGACCTCGACTATTATATCGGGGTCTGTGCCGGGGCTTATGTTATGCTCATTCATATATGACCTTATATAGTCATCAAAGTTGATGTACATAATACCCTCAAAATCATCATTCTCGTCAACATGAACTATGCCGTCATCAAGAAACAGGAATTCCTGCTCCTCCTCGTCATATTTTTCTTCTTGTATCTCACGCAGGATTATGCCGAGCGAAGGCACACGCACTGAATACTTACAGAACATATAACGGTAATTGTCATTATACCCTTTGAGATTGCATTTATAGCTGCCGATATTGCCGCCAAAGAGCTTTTCCATATGATCAAGAGTATCTGTAAGGGTTGAGAGGGTGCAGTAGAAGTTCATAGTGGCTCCTTTCTTATGTTTAATTAAGGCCGTCAATATAAAGTTTAAGATAATCGGCCAGCCTGCCCCACTCGGTACACTCACTGACCTCTTTCATACAAACATCGAACATCGCCCCCATTTTTCTGCTGTACTCGGGGTGGACATTAAGCTCATTGCAAAGGTCGAAAAAGCCTTCGCCGCATATATTGGTTGACTTCTGAACCACCATTACCGATATCAGCGGCAGCCCAAGCTCATAGCAGTGCTTTGAAAGCTCACCGATATGTGCGCCCACATCATGCCCCGGCGCACGGGCGGGTATTCCTGTAAGCCCGGCTATCTCGCCGTAAGTTATCGTGTACTGCCCTCTTGCGATACATTTGAGCAGCACCTTGCCGCAGTTGATCTGTGCTTTTGTCAAAGGCTTTAGTTCCATAGCTATTCCCCCTGTTTCACCGGTCGTTTTTCTTACTGTGCTTATATCATAACATATACTATGGGTAAAAAACTCCTCATCATATCAACTAATGACATTATACCACACATAGGGCTTATTGTCCGAAGATGTGAGTGTGTTTTTACCAAGTTCTACCTTTTGCACAAATGCAGGCCTCGTCATTTGTAGAATACGATAGTATGGGACATATTTCATTGACATCACTCGGCCGTTATGATACAATTATAACAAAGAAATAGCAGTCATTTTTTAGGAGGTCTATTTATGAACAGAATAAATGTTTATTTGAAAGCAAAGGACGATCTTGAAAAACTTGCCAATAAGCAAGACGTAGATATTTCAAAGTATTATAAACCGGGATTTGAAAAGATATATGGTGACGGCATCAACCATTATTTCTATCTATTCTGCGGGCATGATTCAGACAGGCAATATATGGGTAATATCGTAAAGTTTTATAATGACTCTTCCGATACACAGGAAATATTAAGTGATATTCTTTATGGATTTGACCCTAAAAAAACGACAAAAAACTATACGAATGTTGATAATTTGATAGATAAGCTTAAAGAAGAATACCCCAACAAGATAGAAAATGAGAAAAAATGGAATGAATATCTGACAGGTATATATCAGTGCGCCGTATTTCTTTCTAATGGCAAGATAGGCGGAAAAGAACTGACATTTGATCATGATCATCTTTTAAAAGAGCCTGAAAACATAGAAGAGTTTAAGAAATATCTCTACGATCTTCGATACATCAAGAATAACATTGCCGGTGTCGGTCCGGCTGTATGCTATAACTGGCTGAAAGAGTGCGGTGCCATCTGGCTTGCAAAACCCGATCTGCATATCAAACGAGTTGTTGCCGAACTGCTGAAAACTAATAATACTTCAAATGATCATGATAAATCTATGGCTGATAAGGTTATTCAAAAATATATCAATAATCATAGAGAAGAAATGAGATTCCCAGAGCTAAAAGGCATTAAAAAGAATTCCAGACTGACTTGTGATGAATATGTAGCCTTATATATGTGGGAATGGGCAAAGGAAATCAGAGAAAAGGGTTTTGATAAAGATTGTTCTGCATATAAACTTGATAGAGTTTTATATCTGTTTTGCACCAATGGTCATTTTTATCTTGATGATAACAGTAATAATGAGATCTCTGAAGATAAACTTTTGGATATTATCTCTGAATAGTCATTCATTAAAACAGCAAGCCGCCCTAAACGAGCGGCCTGCTGTTATTCTTTGTTATGTGAGGTTTTCTCCCCACACGATGTGCTATAATATGCTCATAAGCAAGAAAATAATCGAAAACTCCGGAGGTGTCTTATGAACGTTAGTATCTATTCAAGAGAGGCGATCGAGGCGGTGATAGCACAGGGGGATTTTCCCGAAAAAACGGCTGTCATCAGCTTTTATGACCCTGCACTCAAGCACCTTGACAAAAGCTACACTCACATTGATTACAGCGGCGTGTGCGAGAGCGTTTTTTACAGCGAGCTTGATGATCTCGACCTTTACTACCTTGCCGATAAGGGACTGACCTATGAAACGTTTTTCCCTGAGGCTGATGCTATGGCAAGGTTTATCTACGATGCTTTTGATAAGGGCATGGACATCATCTGCCAGTGCGAATACGGACAAAGCAGAAGTGCCGCCTGCGCCGCTGCGATACTTGAACATTTTTATCACACGGGCATATCTGTGTTTGCAAATTATGATTACTACCCCAATCAGGTGGTATATCATAAGGTGTTTGATGCGCTGGAGAAAGTCAGTGGAGAAAGGAAAAGCTAAAACTATCCTGTTATCTTTATGACCTTTGCGGATCTGTTTTTGACATCATCAGGCATATCTCCGACAGTCCAGCCTTCGCCTGTGCTTTCAACATAGAAATACTTTTTGCCGTCGATCTCAAAATACGATCCGGTTATTGAGTCTTCTCCCATAATGCCGATAGCCACATGGTCATCATAATCAAGCAGACAAGTGCCGAAATTAAGCTCTCTGAGTATTCCGACAAGCAGAATGCTCGTGTCTTCGCAGTCACCTCCGAAATCATACAGCGTTTCAAGAGGATATTTGGGGAACTCTTCTTTTCCAGTCGAATCTATGTCATATACATATTTTATAGCCTGCACAAAGTTGATAGCTTCCAATGCCGTCTGGCTCCCATCATATCCGGCACCGTCAGCAAGATTTTTAAGGCTGTCGGCAATTGATTTGAGTATCTCCCGGTTGTTGCTGTCATCTATGTATTTCTGATAGTCTTTTTCGTCGTAATACCTTGCAAGCGAGTGATAATACTCATACATATATTTATCCAGGTGCATGGTAATGGAAAAGATATGCATCTGATCGTGTGATGTCCATTCAATCTTTACATCTTTATATTCGGGCGTATGTGTCTGCTTATAATCCGGAATGCGGTCGTCCTTGTAAATCTGTACATCTTCCTGCTCGGGAATCTCGACAGTTTTTCTTTTGGCAGTCTTTTTGGTTGTCGTTTTCTTTTTGCGTGTAGTTACTTGTGGTGCAGTTGTTTGCACAGGCTGTTCCGGCTGAACCGGTTGAGTAATCTTTGTCTGTTTATTATCAGAAAAGAATTCTGTTTCAGGCAGGTAATCAAGAAAGCTCTCGTCAGATAGAGTAACTTGTGCATACAGCCCTAAGACCAAGACAAGTAAAACAAGCAGCAGGATAGATCTGTTAGACATTGATCATCATTACCTCCGTTCTGAATAATGCTTTTTGCAGAGTATATTCAGCTAAATATCCCTCGTATATCTGCACCCCTTAGTATAAATTTGAAAATTCCCCCACGCTTTTTTGGTGTTTTTGAAACTTTTTAAAACATCGGAATTTCGGGCATTTCAGAGAAATCAATTCTCGCATCTTTCGTTAAGTTTTTATGACAACAATGAACAAATAAAGAACAAGAATTACGGCATATCTCTTTTCGGGCTTAGTTTCATATTTCAATATCAATTGGATGCTGAAATATGAAACTATTTATTTGTCCGATATTAAGTGCTAATCACACCCGTTATAATCAAATCATTAATGACCTAAAGAAACCGGAGATATAGCGATATGTACTGTATCAGCCCAATAACACTACACCCTTATCAATAAACTCAAAACAGACTAAACTATGAAGCAACCCAAAAACTAATTGGCGTTGATTAGGAATGAATGACATGGCATTGATGATTATAATATCCCTGTCAACTCCAAAAAACAATCATTTAGCTTTCCCCAGTCGGTGTCTTTTTGCTTTGACATATTCAAAAGAACCTCCTCGATCTCGGGAATACTTTTGTCGATGTAGTCGTTTATCTCGCTTATCCTGTCACCCGTGCCAAGCTCAGGGGTGTTCATTTTCAAATCAATTAGCCTGCTTACAACAGGACGCATCTGTTCTTCAAGTTCACATTCCACAAGCTCTGAAAACAGCATGGGCGGCGGCTGACCCTTATCAAGGATATATCTGCACGCAAGCAGAGGTCTTAGCACATAGAAATACTTTTTCAACCTGACTTTGTCGCCCTTTAAATAATCACGATAGTTTGTCTTTGCTGTACTGAGATAATGGTACAGTCCTGCTTTTGGGCTGAAATATTCGTTTATCAAAGCTCTGACCTTTTCCCACTCATCAGAAGACTTATAAACTATCGGCGAGTTGTCCCATTCAAATACAGTAGGATTTGACTTATGCAAAAGCCGCAGCGTTTTCTGAATATCCCAGCCATTTATATCAAGTGTATCATCAAGCTGCCACTCGATGACATCTCTCGTTTTATCAAGACGCAGATAGTATTCTTTTGATCTGACATATATAAACCTGACATCGTAATCGCTGTCCGGCGATGCAAATCCCCACGCCCTGCTGCCTGATTCTATGCAGTGCAGTATCTTTACGTTTTCTTTTTGTTCAATTTCGTTAAGCTTTTGCTTTATTGTGGCTTGTATGGTCATATTATCCCTCTATTTTATAGTATACATTTTTATCATCAAACAGAAGCTGTGTTTCTTTATTAAAAACATCAGATATGTATTCAACAGACTGTCTTATCTCTTTTGAATATTCATTCCTGAGTTCTGAAAAATCTTGCATCAACGATTCATTTCGAGTGTCATTTAATGTGCTGAGTTTTTCTCCAAGCTCGATCAAATTTTCATCTATCTGAGTCTTGCTTACTAACGGCACTTTATTGACCGCTTTTCCAATATGCTTGCTCACAGAAGAACTCTTACCGATCAGATTGCTCTTGAATGACGATTTGTTATAATCCTCTATATAATTAAAGCAATCTGTATATATCTCCTTATATTCAAGCGAATACTTATATATATTATCCGAAACAGCTTTTAAGTAATTGAGGTCAAAATTCTCTTCAAACAACACTTCGAGAAAATATGCAAAAGCACGCATATACAGTGCTAACTGATAATTCTTTAGTGCTGAAATGATTGAATTGTACTTTTTAATAACAGTCTTTCCCTTTTTTAAGAATCCTGATTCTTTCAGTTCGTCTTTGATAAGTGATCTTTGAAGTTCAATGCTTATCTCGGCTTGGCTGCGTATACCCTTACAAGTAGTTAGGCTGCTTTCGATATATCGTGTGTTATTCCATTTGTATTTGTATTCACGGTATACATCATTCATAAAGTTTATGCTGCCTGTTATCTTGGCTTTTTCGGCAGCATCCAATCTTTTTAGTACAGCCTCGCCGATTTGAATACAGTCATTGAGCTTATCGGTAATAGCTGATATCGCAAGTGAAACAATTAGCATCGTAGGATCCATAACAGGAGTTAGTGTGGCTTGGGCACCTACTTGGTTAGTTGTATTATTTAGTGCAGTGCCTAAATAGCCTGTCCCGTCTTTAAATGATGCCAAATGAAATCCCTTTGGAACTTCAACATGATATAAGCCCGAGCCACCATTTCCGACTACTGCTGAAATGTGACCAACAACCGGTTCAAATCCCATTCCTAAGGATGATATTTCTGCTAATGGGAGCGATCTATACTCTTTAAGGTTGACATCATATTTAACAGCAGGAACAATACTTGATTGTGATATGCTTTTTGCAAGTTCATTTGTGTTCATGTTCAGCCTCCTTTTAATTAATACTCTATATCAGGAATCGGCGAGATATCATTATTAAATATTGTTACTAAATCATTGACAACTACCGATTATATCCATTCAGCAAATCCCTTTTCAAACAAAGGTATCATCGGTTATCTGGTTAACGGAAGCAACGGGCATAATATTTTGCTGCACCTGTATGTGTTGTAACGCCAGTTGTCCTTGTAAGCAATATGTATATTCCTAAAGCAAAGCTTAGTCATTAGTTATGCAACTTCTTTGTACCGCACATAAATATATTCGTAAATTCGACGACGATATTCGGAAATGCTTATCTCATCATAGCTCTCCGGCAGTTCAGCCCATAATGTGTCACGAATTAGAGTATCCACAACAGCTTTTGTTTCCTGTTTATCAGTCCAGTGATCAAGTTCCGCTATCTTAGATTTAATCTTTTGGAGTAGATTTGCAGCAACTTCTTTGATTTTTCTGATATCTGATTTTGAAAGATCTTCTCTGAACAGCATATCATAAAGAGACAGCTCTTCATCGCTGGAGAAACCTTCTCGGACATATCGCTGCTCCTCCTGATCAAGACTGTTCGCAAGATCCATCAGATTCATAAAAGTCTTTTCAATGGTGGCTCTGTCCTGTTCACTATTATAATCAGTTATTATTTGTTGATATCGCTCATAAAAATTGATGCGGTTCGGATTAGCTAAAACCATTTTGTCGAGTTTTAGTTGTATCAATTCTTCCAGATCTTTCATTACAAGATTCTTTTTCTTCACCTTGGCAAACTCACGGCGGAGTATATCAAAATCTATTGCGCTAATATCAAAACGACGAGGTTCGTCATCTGCTTGTCCTTGATCTTTTCACTTTTCGCCTTATCAAAAAACCACAGTGAGCAGGGAAGAGATTTGGTGTAGAAGAAATTATTCCCGACTGAGATCATAACATCAACATCGCCTGTCTTGACGAGCTGTTCACGGATATCCTTGTCCTTGCCCTGACTGTCCGTAGCAGAAGAAGCCATAACAAAGCCCGCCCTTCCTTTTTCATTCAGGTAGGAATAAAAATATGATATCCATAGATAATTAGCATTGCCGACCTCTTTATTCTTATTGATCGCAGGCATACCAAACGGAAGCCTTCCCGCACTCTCGCAGGATTCAGCTTTGACCTTATCTACATTAAAGGGCGGATTTGCCATTATATAGTCGCAGCAGTCGTTGAGGTTGTGAGCATCATGATAAAAGGTATTAGCCTCATCACCCGATTTGATAACACCTGTCAGCCCGTGAACGGCGATATTCATAAGGCAGAGCTGAGCATTGTATTCAACCTTTTCCTGACCGTAAAACGTCATGCTGCTGTTTGGATTTGCAACAAAATCACCCGTCTGCACAAACATACCGCCCGAACCGCAGGCGGGGTCAAGCAGTATTCCGCTTTTGGGTTCAAGAATATTGACTATCATTTTTACAAGCGACTTTGGTGTAAAGAACACACCGTCATCAGATGCTATATTCTTAGCAAACTTGTTGAGGAAGTATTCGTATATACGTCCGATAATATCCCCGCCGACCTCATCGAGTGCGCTGTTGTTGAATATGCGCAGAAGCTCCGCCAGCAGTTCATCTGAAAAGTCGGTATAGCTCTTTGGCAAAACACCTGTAAGCTGTTCGCTCTGTTCCTCGATAAGCTGCATAGCATTATTGACAACCTCGCCGAGGCTGTTCATCGTGTGTCCGTCCTTGTTCAATAGACCTGCAGAGGCTATATTTTCAGGCAGATTTACAAGATACTCATATTGTGCCTCTCTCGGCAAGAACAAGGCACTTTTGGCAGCAAAGTCGCTGGCCTCAACAGGCATGACCCGCCCGCCGCGAGAGGGGCGATTTTTCAGTATCTCGGCTTCAACCATCTTAAAACGGCTGTAGGCATAGCGAAGAAAAATCAGTCCCAGCACAGGCATACAGTATTGATTCGATGTAAGTTTAGATCCGGATCGAAGAAGATCGGCAGATTCCCATAGTTCAGTTTCAAGTTTGCGTATATTTATCATTAAGATATTCCCCCTGTTGATAAGGCATTAACCCCTATATATTTTACCACATTTTGCACAAATAGTCAATTGCTCGCAGTTGACTATTTATTTATATTTCACCGAAAACCTATAGGTCTAATAAGTACATAAAAATAAGGCTACTGCATATTAAATGCAATAGCCTTTTATCATTTATTCAAAACATCGCTCATTTTCAGCAGAGCATCTGCTTTTTCATCAGACAGCCTGCGGAAATTCTCGATCAAAAGCCTTTCGTTATGCGAAAGATAAGTACATTCCATATTATCATTAAACAACTCGGCAAGTGAAGAACCAAGTGCGACTGCCAGACGGCTTAGCGTTTCAATTGTAGGCTGCCTTGTACCTTCTTCAATGCCTTTGATATGGTGTCCCGACACTCCCGTAAGCTGTGTAAGGCGGTACATAGACATTTTCTTATCTTCCCTGAGCCCTCGTAGTTTCTTGCCGACTTCCATAAAACCGCCCCTTTCGTTTTGGTTACTATTATTATATACCTTATCGGACAATAAAATAATATCCGTTTGGGCTTGAATATATGGACATTTAGGTATATAATATATGGTAACAAAGGTGAATAGGAGGGCTGCTATGAATATTTACACCGTCAGTTTTTTCGGCCATAGATACATAGAGCGTGGAATTGAGATAGAAAACCGCCTTGACAAGCTCCTGCATAACTTGATAACGCAGAAAGAGTATGTTGACTTCCTGATCGGACGGGACGGAGAATTTGACATTCTTGCTTCCGCAGCAATTAAGAGAGCTATCAATAATTATGCTTACGGCAATACGCATTTTACTCTTGTCTTTCCATATATGAAAGCGGAATACCGTGACAACGAAAAGGAGTACCTTAATTATTATGATGAAGTTGAGGTATACTATAGATCTTCACAAGCACACCCAAAGGCGGCTATACAGATCCGAAACCGCTATATGATAGACCGTTCAGACCTTGTTGTGTGCTGCGTGCAGCATAATAGCGGAGGGGCATATCTTACTCTAAAGTATGCCGAGAAACAGGGCAAGAAGATAATTAACATATCTGACGAACAATAAATACCATGAAAACAGGACGCTGAAGCATTGGAAGGTTCCAGCGTCCTGTTTCTGTTTTATCAAGGTGTTATTTATTGCAATTCTAAATATTCTGTGAACACGCCATGTTTTGCCTTAACTTTTTGCCCAAAATCCTAGGTATAAGTGAAAGGCTATTATTCTCAATGAAAATATATCTTTATCAAACCGCCAGAGCCCTCTTTAATCAAAATGCTGTACAAGTCACACATTTTCTGCTATGCTGTTTTGTTGAATACAGAGAATTTGTATGGTGATAGCGAAATATTACTTAAAAATATGCTGCATTATGTAGTGTCTTATGAAGGGTAGTTTCACTATGTCACGATACAGGACAAGTGCATTTAATCAAAGGGAGTATGTCACCGCAGCTATATGCAAACCATACATTTTTCGCAGGGCAGATTTGTTTAATACAGAGATAATTATTACAATTACTCCGAGACCGCTTATAAAATCGGCTCATAGTGTCGGTACTTTTGAAAGGCAGTTTAATGTCAGCTGCATACGCAGCGAAAAAGTCAGATCAGACAACAGCCCATACGGGCTTATCAATAATTCAGGAGGTGTTTCCAATGGTCGCTTAAAAGAAATGTCTAAATGCAATAATCATTTTGCAGCCCTATCGGGCAACGGTGAAAACGATCAAAATATCATTTTTATCACCGAATTTTTAACTCGCATTTAGCAAGCATAGATTTTTCCGTACACCGAAAAAATCCGTATTCCGATTTTGCGACACCCCCGCAAAATCGCTGTTTAGGGAACCCGTCACCCTAAACCGAAAGCCCCTTATTCAAGGGATAACTAATGAAGCAACAAAAAGAAAGGATGGATAATTATAGCAAGAAAATACAAACGAGTAAAGCGCAAGGAGCTGACATTCGACCTGCCGGATTGGAAGAAAATCGAACTCAGGGCTGAGGCGTGCCATACCGATACGACGAAGTATCTCCGCACGATGATATTGGAAAAGCAGCCAGTCTTTTACGATATGAAAGAGATCGCACCTCTTATAAACGGAATGCGCATTATCTCCCGTAATATCAATCAGCTTGCAAAGAAAGCGAATGAAACGAATAACATCTACGCAGAGGATGTTGAGATCTTACGAAAGGAGGTGAGCGAGCTATCCCGTACTGTAAATGTATCGCTATCCACACTACTGTCGAGAAAAGTCTGAGGTACATACTTGACCCCGACAAAACCGAATCGCTGCTCTACACGACCTCCATAAACTGTATAACGGATGCTGAATCGGCCTGCGATCAGATGGGGCTCGTTTACAACCAATCCGCTCGTGACCACTTCGATAGCCCTCCGCCTTTGGAGGGTAAGGGCTCGGTGAAGGCGATACATTACATACAGTCATTTTCGCCGGATGACAACGTCACGCCGGAGCTTGCCCATAAGATCGCAATGACGATGGTCCGCAAAAACTTTGGTGATGATGCTCAGGCGGTCATCGCAACTCACGTTGATAAAGATCACTTGCATTCGCATATTATAATCTGTTCCTATTCGCTGTCAGGTCAGAAATATTATGCTAATAAGGAATCCCTGCGACAGTTCCGACAAAACTCGGACGGAGTGTGCAAGGCGTTTGGTATTGAAATTCACCCGAACCTCGAAGGCAAGGGGAGGTCTGTTGATCATTATGAATGGGAACAGCGCAAGAAAGGCACCTCGTGGAAAGAGCAGATTAGGCAGATAATCAAGGAGCTGATAGGGTCAGTGAATTCACTTGATGAACTATTGCAGGCTCTTGAAGAACGTGACTATGAAGTCAAGCGTGGGAAGTACATCTCGATAAAAGCACCGGGACAGGAACGGTTCGTCCGCACTAAAACGCTCGGAGAGGAGTACACCGAAGAAAGCCTTAATACTCGCATATTATATAAAGATATAGGGGCTGGGTCAACACCTATGCAGGACGAGCCGTCGCAGTTAAGGGCTGCTTATGTTGCTGTTATCGGTGATATTCGCATACTTGCAGAGCAGCGAAAAAAGGTGCCTCGCAAGCGGATCATTACTGCGGAATACTCCGCCGATAATGATCTTGATGTGTATAAGCTCTCGGCGCAGCTATCAGTTATCAACAAAAACAATATCAGTTCTATCGGTGAGCTGGAGGGACAAGTCTCTCGCCGTAAAGATTTCTATGATAAGCAAAGGGGCGAAATAAACGACCTTATCGAAGAACACAACCGCCTTGTGTCCCTATGGGAACAGGTTCAGGAGTTTTATGAGCTGTCAAAGAAGGATGAGTTGTCCGATACCGATAAGCTGCGAAAGGCTGTTTGCAAACAGGCAATGGAAAGAAATGATATTCTGAACTCAGCAGATGTTGACACCCTGCGCAGGAACTTGAACAGTTTATCCAAGAGAATAAGCGGTATGAAGGAGAGTCTTGGAAAATGTCGTCAACAGTATGAGGTGTACTCCGACATAAGAGATACATATTATAAAATCTCAAAGGGTGATTACCTTAGCAACCTTGTGGAGGAAGAATGCAAGCGCAGAGAACAGACAAAGAAGAAACTAAAAAGATAAATCGTAGAACAATTTGTGTCGGCAACCCTTGTACATAAAATCCTAACAGATTTAACGCAACTTTCGCTTGCTTTAAAGTGTGCTATCTGTTATGATTTAAGTGTACAAGGGTATGCCAAATACACATCTCAAAGGAGGAGATAAAATGGCTACCATAAGAAAAAGGGGTAATACATACCAGATCCGCGTTTCCTGCGGCTATGATGTTAACGGAGATCAGGTCATTGAGACTATGACATGGAAGCCCGATGAGGGGATGTCAAAAAAGCAGATCGAAAAAGAACTGAACCGTCAAGCGGTGATGTTTGAGGAAGATGTCATGGGCGGACAGGTGACCATGACCAAAAAGTTTCAGACCTTTGCCGAGGAATGGTTCAAGGAGTATGCGGAGATCAAACTGAAAACTCAGACGCTGCGCAATTATCATAATCTTGAAAAGCGTACTTATGAGGCAATAGGCCACCTGCGCATGGACAAGATCACGCCCCGGACGATACAGAAGTTTGTCAGCGACCTTTGCAGAACCAAGAAATACAATTCCAAAGGAGAAGAAACCGGAACGCTGTCACCCAAAACAGTCAAGCATTATATTTACTTCGTTTCAAGCGTTTTCGATTATGCCGTCAGAATGCAGCTTGTAAAAGACAACCCCTGCCGGAACATAACGCTCCCGACGCAGGAGGACAAAGAACGTGACATTTATACTCTCGAAGAGGTGCAAAAAATGCTCTCCCTTTTTGAAAAGGAGAGCGAGGCGAATTATAAATACACTATATTCTTTACTCTTGCAGCATTCACCGGACTCAGGCGAGGCGAGCTTCTCGGACTTGAATGGAAAGATTTTGACTGGGACACCCGCCTTATGAAAGTAGTCAGGACATCGGAATGGACAAAGGAAAAGGGCATTTATACAGATACCCCTAAAACAAAATCAAGTCGAAGAGTCCTGAAACTGCCGTCTGATCTCTGTACAAAGCTGAAAGAATACAAGCAATGGCAGGACAACTACAAAGCAAGCATAGGGAATAAGTGGGTAGAAAATGACAGACTATTCACCAAGTGGAATGGTGAGCCTATGGGTATGCGCTCGCCATACAAATACTATGAAAAGTTCTGCAAGCGCACAGGGATGCGGTTCGTTAACATTCATTCTTTCCGGCATTTCAATGCTACGGCTATGATCCTAAACGGCATAGATGTCAAGACCGTGCAAACGTGTTTGGGCCACAATGATGCGAACACAACGCTTTCTATATATGCTCATTCATTCCAGGAAGCTCAGGCTCATGCTATGGACAGTGTTGCGAACAGCATCTACGGGAAAATCAATCCGACAAATATTCAGTCAGAACAGAGCGACGCAAACTGCGTAAAACAACGTTTTCAGATCAAAGTCACAACAAATAAAGGACAAGTAAAGGACAACACAGAAAATGCGTAAAAGCAAAATCTCGCAAACCACGTATTTACGTGATTTGCGAGATCATGATCTGGCAGGGGCAGAAGGGATCGAACCCTCGGCACGCGGTTTTGGTGTTGAGAACATCTGTTCGATTATCTTTTCTTAGCCTCTTGAAAATGCCGATTTTACGGGGGTTTTGCGAACCAACTTGTTATAGCTTGATGTATGTTTTTGTCTCTTTTTGCGATTTTGGTTGTCAAATAGTTGTCAAAAATCCAACCGCAGCCCAAGTTATAACAACTTATAGTATATAAAATCTTAAACCGGTCCTCATATACAGTCCAAAGATGATTTACCTCTACAATTATTAGATCAAGCAGTTGTCCGGTTGTCAAAACGCAAATTCATATTTTTGCATATTCTATTCATCGCACAACAGCACCGCTTCACCGATATTGTAAGCTGCCACTTTGTGACCGAACATCTCAAGAGGTTCCGCTGTCACCTCTCCCCTCTCGACACGCTCGGCACCCTCTATCAGCTTGGGGATTATTTCTTTGCTGACGGGGCAGGTGCCGTGACATGGGTATATCTCGGTGATCTCATTATTGAACGTCATCAGCCGTTTCAGACTGAGAATATATGCCGAAAGCTCACGCATAGGTCCGAACATAAAGATTTTTCCGTCCTGCACGGGATCACCGCTGAAAAGCATACCGCTGTTCATATCAAGCAGAGCAGTACTACCGGGAGTATGACCGGGCAGATGTATCGCTTTGAGAGGTCTGCCGCCTATGTCGATAATGTCACCGTCGTACACCGGGATAATGCTTTGCGAGGTATGGGACTTACGGTAGTTGACAAGCTCGGCGGGGTTCATCATCACTTCAATGAATTCCTCATTGCTGCCGATATGGTCAGGGTCGGTGTGGGTGTTAAAAAGCTTTACGGGCAGCGTTGTCACCTGTGCTGCAAGTTCCTTTGCATTTCGTACCTGCATACCGCTGTCAAGCATGAGTGCGTAGTCCGCCCCGATCAGCAGGAAGAACCGCACGCCCTTGTCCTCGTATCTGTATGTTGTATCGTTTATTTTTATCCAATCCATTTAACGCTCACCTTTTCTCTCAGTCAACTTGTCAAACAGCTTGTTATATACCTTTATAATGCTCCCCACTGCAAAAGCTGCAATAATACTGCCCTCACGAACGCCTTGCAGCTTTCCGAGAAATACAAGGCAAATGACAGCAGAAAGAGCAATATACAAAATGTCAAAAAGTATCTTTATATTCTCATACCGCCTGCCTGTCACCTTGCTTATCGCTCTGTTCATAGCCTCGCCCGGCAGCATAGCCACACCGCCTTTGAACTGTACCCATATACCGAGGGCAAGTATCACACAGCCCAGCAGCATAAAAACAAACTGCATAGGATAGCCGCTGACAGTTATTCCTCTTATCAGCCAGACGGAAAGGTTTGTCAGATAACCATACACAAACGCAAGAACTGTTTGCACAGCGATCTCCGCATAATTGCACTTGCCTTTGAGCACAGCGACTTGTGTTATTATCTGTATAACGCTTAACAGGTTGAGCCAGCCCCCGAAGGTCAGCAGCTTGCTAACCAGCGAGACCGAATACGGTACTGATGCAACAGGTGATGTACCAAGCCCTGCTTTTGTTGAAAACGCAACGCCCATAGAAGCTATGAACAACCCTATCAGAAACAGAGCATAGCCTCTGATTAAGTCTTTCTTATTCTGCATTGTTCACGAATCTTTCTATGACCTGCATTATCTCATCAAGCCGCTTCTCACCTATACCATTTATACTACCGATAGCCTTACGCAGTTCATCAAGGTCAACACTTGCAGTTTCTACACTCTCAGCACCTTGCTTGTATATATTGGTGAGAACAGTCTGCATTTTCTCACGATTCATATTCTTGAACTCTTTGTAGAGATTTCTGGATAGTTCAAAGCCTTTTTCTGCTGCCATAAGTGATCTCCTGTTCTAATCATTTCGTATTATTTACGCATATATTATACCACACTCCTCAAAGTTTTTCAACTGATAATGAACAGCCTGCAAGCATTTCTCCTTTGCTTGCAGGCTGTTATTTTTATGCTTCCTTTTTCAAGCTGTCCGCACTCGGCAGGGGCAGAATATTGTGCAAAGTTTCCGCAGCCTGAGCCTCGGCACTTTGTATCGCATGAATGTATATCCTGCTCGTTGTTGCCGACGTTGAATGTCCTAACCGCTGTGCGACCGCCGAGATCGGTGTATGTGCCGCAAGCAAAAGTGTCGCACAGGTGTGACGCAGGGAATGCAGGCAAATGTCCGGCAGATCGTTCTCCGCCACAAACTTATAAAACCACTTGGTAACAGTCCCCGGATTGATCGGCTTGCCGCAGTCTGTTGTTATCACTCTGCCGCTGTTATGCCACTGTGAGCCCAGCTCTGCCGCCTTTTCCTCCTGCCACCGCTTATGGTACTGAAGCAGCATAGCCAAGTCGCTGTCAATGTGAATAACTCGCTTTGATGATATTGTCTTGGGTGTGCTCTCGAACACTCCCTTTTCGGGAAGATAAAGGCTGCTCCGCATAATGTGTATCAGGTTCTTGTCAAAATCTATGTCCTGCCATTCAAGACCGCAAGCCTCTCCACGGCGCATACCGGTCAGCAATAATAAAGGTATAAGCACATCAAAGGGCTTGTCTGCCTTTTGGTTGACCTTGACAAGAAGCTGCATAGCCTGTTCTTCATCAAGGTATCTTGCTTCCTTCTGCTGAACTCTCGGTGCTCTCACCCTTGAACAAGGGTTTACTATTATCAGCCCGTCATAGACTGCGTTATGTAATATATCCGAAAGCACTCTATGATGATGAAGTATTGTCCTTGCCGAAAGCTGCTTTTCAAGCGGTATGAACAGATCTTCCAAAGGAAACCTTAGTGCCTTTGAAACAGCCTTAGCGTTTTTCTCATTGAGATTTCTGCCTGCTCTGATCGAATCCGTAGCTGTCACTCCTATGCCGCATTTCTCTGCAAATTCCGGTCGGGTATAGTCTTTTCTGCAAATCTCTCTGCACAGTTCAGTTGGCTTATACTTTATATCCTCCCTCTTTTCCTCATAGAGATCATCATAGAAAGCATAGATAGCACCGGGCTGAATATTCTCCAGCCGGTAGTGTCCAAGAGCAGGCAGTATCCTTTTTAGCATACCCTTATACCGTGTGTATGTGGTAGGCTCGACCTCCTTCTCCTTACGCTTTAACCAATAGTTCTCAACGTATTCGGAAAGCCTCATCTTGCTGTCAAGGCTCTGCCCGTTCTTGAATTTCTTTTCAAAATCCGCAGCGACTATGCTCAGTTCCTTGTTTATCGCTCTTACTCCCATATCGGGGTCGGGCTTCCAAGTCATAGTATGTGCAATTTTCTTACCGTTTGCGTCATAACCGCTGCTGACAGTTATCTGATAACTGTTGCCTCTTTTTCTGACGTTAGCCATCAAAATTCCTCCATTCTAATGAAATTGTCAAATACCTCTTGACCCGAATGAAGAAATATGATACAATTATCTTGCTACAGTTCGTATCACTTTCTCCATTCGGGAAAGGTTCGGGCTATCTGCTCCGGGTGTTCAGAGTGTTCGCAGCACTCTGCACTCGGAGCAGCTTTATTTTAGCAAATTTACTTTCACGATTTAACGTGCTAAATTCACTATATTCATTATATATTATATCGGACCGCAAGTCAAGAGGTCTTTTTGAAAGTCACTCAATTTCTACGAATCGAACAAAGGTGCGGTTTGATAATTGGTGACTTTTTACTCAGTCATTTTATTGATACACTCATAGAGATCGGACTTTTTGATAAGAATCTTGCCTCGTTCTCCCCTGCCGCTTCTTATGTGCGGTAGCTTATCCTGTTTAACAAGCTGTCTAACGGTGTTCTCGGTCAGCCCCTTGATCTGCTCGGCACATTCCTTGACGGTCAGCATTTCAAGGGGCTCGGTTTCTTTCTTTTCTTCCGCAGCCCCTGCTGTATTCTCGTCCTGCTCAATAAGCTCCTTGAGCAGTTCTGTAATAGCATCAACTATTTCTCTTTTTCTTCTGTCTGCCATTAAGTGTTCTCCCTTCATCATTATACTCAGACTATCCCCTCCCCCGCAGTTATAGCCTGCTTCAGCGACTTGGCGGAGCAAAGCATAGCAGTCTTGTTGCCCTCCAGATCGGTGACGACCGTAAACTTCCCGAAGCTACCTATCTTTACTTCTACGCCTTCGGCAAGGAGCTGCCTTATGGTGTCCATAACCGTATTTATGTAGCGATAAGCTGTCTGCTCGGAGATACCCTTGCGTTCTGCCAGTTCTCTTGTAAATTCTTTTGTATCCATTATCATTCTCCCCTTTCCCTTGTCAGTTCCCTTCTGATGAAGGTTATGTATCTTCTCCGCTTACCGCCTATCCGTTTCTCGGGACGGTATCTAACATCCTTTCTCATTACCCAGCCGACCTTGATGAGGTTAGCTCTGAACAGAGTATTCAGCACAGTACGGATATTGATGCGGGGCTTTTCGAGCCTTGTGAGGAAGTCATCAAACAAACCGACTATCACCGACGGTATGATGTAGATGTAATTATCATCATAATAGCCGAGCAGCGTTTTTGTCGGATCATTCTTGTAGAACTCACCTACCGGCAGCAGATAGGTATTCTTGTCAGCAACAAAGTCCTTGAGCAGATACATAAAAACCTCAGTATCTCTGTTCTCAAACCTCATACTCGTCACCCCACTTGCCGACAGCAAGTATCGCTGCGGTAAAGAAACCGATTGTCCCACCGACCATTATTCCAATCATAAACTTTATCATTTTTATTAGTCCTCCATTATTATACAGCACGTTTAGGTGCTTTCCGGCTGACGGCATCAAGCTCGTCCAGCCTCTTTTTTATTCTTTTGGGATACTCCCTGTCTGTTTCATAGAAATTCCGTTTATCTTGTTCAGAGCCAAAGAGCAAAGTTTCAACACAATGCTCGACATATGCCTTATTGTGTATGCTTTCAAGATAGCGGTCATTGACCTTATCTATCGGGCTGCGTGGATCGTATATTCTCTCCCAATACGCTAAAAGCTTTTTGTATTCAATAAGCGTATGCACTGATTCATTAATCCACTGCTTGAACTCATCATTCTTTCTTGGTCTTGGCATAACGGGTTTGGCGATTTCCCCTGTTTCAAGTCCAAGTCCGAAATCCTTGTTTATCTGCTTGGCAGCTTCAATGTTTGAAAGCCCGTAAAGCTTCTGAACGAAGTCAACGTGATCTCCGTGCTCACCACAGCCGAAGCAGTGGTAATGATCTTCATAGACTTTGAAAGAAGGGTGCCTCTCATTGTGGAACGGGCAGCAGGCGAAACCGCCCCTATCCATCTCCAAGCCATAATACCTTACAAGCTCTTTTAGATTCACCCTATCCTTAATGTCCTGAAAAATATTTGATGTCATATCAGCCTCCTGACTATAATTTGATTTGACAGAGTGATCTTAATGGCGTACCGAAAAAAATGTGGCGATATTTTTTATCGGAAGATCGATCTCTCTCATAAGATAGCAAAAGCTTTTGTGAGAAAAAACTTTGGTGATGAAGTTCAAGCGGTCATAGCTACGCACGTTGACGCTTCGCACGTCCATAATCATATGATAATAAATTCTTACTCGCTTTCGGGACAAAAGTATTATGCCAACCGCAGCTCTTTACGCCAAGCGAGGGAAACCACCAACGGAGTATGCCGAGCTTTTGGAGTTACTCCCGCACTCAATTTTGAAAATAAAGGGCGCTCGGTCAGCTACTATGAATGGAATCAGAACAAGAAAGGCACTTCGTGGAAAGAACAAATTAGGCAGGAGATCGACAAGCTGATACCCTCGGTCAACTCGCTTGATGAGTTATTGCAGGTGCTTGAAGAACGTGGATATGAGGTCAAGCGTGGGAAGTACATATCCGTGAAAGCCCCTGGACAACAGAGATTTGTCAGAACTAAAACTCTCGGTGAGGAATACACCGAGGATAGTCTTAAAACTCGTATTATCTATCGGGAAGTGGGTGCCGGAACTACGCCCGAGATTGACAACAAATCACAGCTAAGGGCTGACTATGCTGCGATACTCTCTGATGTCCGAATACTTGCCGTCCAGCAGAAGAAAGTGCCTCGCAAGCAAATTATCACAGCGGAATACTCCGTCGAAAATGATCTTGATGTTTACAGGCTGTCTGCACAGCTATCTGTTATCAACAAAGATAATATCCGTTCTATCGGTGACTTGGAGGGCAGGATCACAAAGTTGCGAATCGAATACGAAAAGCAGCGACAGGACATAAATGAGCATATTGAGGAATACAACCGAATGGTGAGCCTGCTTGAACAGGCACAGCTTTTTAAGGATTTATCAGCTAAGGGCAAGCTATCGGACGCTGAGCAGCTACAGCACACAGTTTGCAGGCAGACTTTGAATCAGAATGATATTCACTCCCCTGCTGATGTGGACAGTATGCGTGAAAAGGCTCGGCATTTGGGCATAAAAATATCAGCCCTCAAGGAAAACCTTGAAGGCTGTAGGAAAAGGTATGATGTTTACTCGGATATTTTTAAGACTTATGGGGAGATATCCAGAGGTGACTATATCTCTAATTTGGTGGAAGAAGAAAAGCGGCGGAGGGAGAAGGATACGAAGAAAAAAAGAAAGCTATAAATTATTCTTTATTATCCTTCGAGGTTTTGAAAACAAAATCTTCCACCCTATATCGACGATACCTCTATAAAAGGTGCAATATTTATCTTTTTAAGTATACCCGCACCGATAGCAGGGTGAGTTTTTATTACCGCAAACTCCTCATCGGTTAGCCCGCCGTCCTTATTTATTATATTGTCCGGAATGCCTATTTTGCCGACATCGTGCAGAAGCCCTGCAAGGTAAATGTCACGGCACTCGCTGTCTGTCTTGGTTTTGACAAAGTCGGTAAGATACCAGTTGAACGAGAGGATTATCATCAGCGGACAGAGGAAGGTCACAAAATTGCATATCCTGACCATATGATATCCGAGGTCGCTTTCATCGCCCCTGTATATGTAGGCATATCGGTTCTGCTATCATTAGCAGAGTAGCAAATATGCCCATAATAAGCAGCGACACTTTTTTGATCCTCGTTGTTTTCGATACAAGTCCGCAGATAGTGACTGCAAAGCAGATTCCTGCAAGCACAAGCATAAGATCAAGCTGGTGTTCTCTTAAAGAATCTATCATTACTGCTCGCCTTTCGATTTCGTGTTCCTGATTTCAAAATAGATATACAAACAGAATAGCAGACCAGCAAATAAAGCCCCGGCAACGTAGGAGACGCTTGCCGGAAGGGAAAAGCCTTCCTTTGCCATAAGTATATATGTCAGGCTGACCGCAGACATAAATGTGGCAGGCAGTGCAGTTATCAGGGAGTAATAATTCTTCTTTGCGTGTTTAAGGAGATATGAGGTCGCTACCCAAAGGGAGATCATTGCAAGGGTCTGATTGCTCCACGAGAAATATCTCCACAGAACATTGAAATCAAGCTGTGTGAGGATAGCTCCCGCACCGAGCAGGGGAATAGTAAGCAGCAGTCTGCCTTTGAATTTCTTCTGCTCCAAGCCTGTCCATTCGGCTAATATCAGCCTTGCGCTTCTGAATGCGGTGTCGCCTGATGTGATCGGGCAGATCACCACGCCGATGATGGCAAGTATGCCGCCGACACTGCCCAGCATGGTCTTGCATATCTCATAGACTGTAGATGACTGACCGTTGGTACTCAGAGCCTCGTTCAGAAGCTCAGTGCCGCCGTAGAAAGCAACGCCTGCCGCTGCCCATACCAGAGCTATGACAGATTCGATTATCATAGCGCCGTAAAAGACCTTTCTGCCTTCCTTTTCCGATGTGATGCATTTTGCCATCATGGGAGACTGTGTTGCGTGAAAGCCCGAAATAGCTCCGCAGGCAACAGTCACAAACATAAAAGGCCATATCGGGAGATCATCGGGGTGCAGGTCGGCAAAGGTTATCTCGGGTATCGTGTAATCGGGCAGGAAGAACAGCCCGCCTGCAATGCTGACCGCCATTACGATCAGCACAATGCCAAACACCGGGTAGAGTCTGCCGATTATCTTATCTATCGGCATAAGTGTGGCAAGCAGATAGTAGATCAGTATAACGATTATCCAGAAGCCCTTTGAAAGCACATCGGGTGTAAGACCGGCGATAAGCTCCGCAGGACTTGTAACAAATACCGTGCCTGTCAGCAGCAGAAGCAATACCGAAAAGATGCGCATGATATACAGTGCGGGCTTGCCGAGATATTTGCCCGAAAGCTCCGCTATAGATGCGCCCTTGTTTCTTTCCGAGATCATACCGCTCATATAATCGTGTACCGCACCGCCGAGTATCGAGCCGAACACGATCCACAGAAATACCACAGGTCCGAAGCAGGCGCCCATAAGCGCACCGAAGATAGGTCCTGTTCCTGCAATGTTCAGAAGCTGTATCAAGACAGCTTTGTGTGTTTTCACCGGCATAAAGTCCACGCCGTCGTTATCTGTGATCGCAGGGGTCTGACGGTCATCGGGGGCAAATACCTTTTCCGCCAGTCTGCCGTAAAGAGTATACCCCAGCACCAGCACGGCAAGCGCCGATATAAATGAGATCATTTTACATTCTCCTCGTTTTATTCAGAGCAGCTACCCGGCAGTAATATCCACCTTGCTGCTCCCCAAATCGTCCTCGTAAATATGGATACTGTACTTGAATTCATCATCACCGTCTTTTATGGTGAATGAGGTAGTGCCGTATGCATGAGCGTGTATCAGTACCGAGCTGTCCTCTCCTGTGTTTGATATGGTTATCTCGGCTATATCGGTATCCTCTACCGAAACAACTGCATTTTCTGTCAATACTGCCTCGTCGGGAAGGAACTCGCTGACCGTAAAATCTACGGTCTTTGGGAACAGCAGCACAACAGCAGCAGTTATGACCGGCACAAGGACTCCGATCAGCTTCTGTGACAGCTTATCCGTAAATGTATAAAGGTATATAAGCACCTGTGCTATACAGAAGATGACCGTTATCAGCAGATGCGGGAATTCATGTATCAGATGCCTTGACGCGTCCTCACATATCAGCGCCAGCAGAACAAGCATCGGTGACAGTATGAGCAGACTTAACCAGTTCTTTTTCTTTATGTACCAGCCTATAAATGCGGCGGGGAACGTGCATAGAGTCAGGATAAACCAATACTTGTAGTATTGAAACAGTCCCCAGCCCTGCCATGAAAACGGCACTTGCAGCAGATAGATCATCGGTTGGCTTATCAAAAAGAACACAAAGGTCTTTAGTGCCGATTCAAGGGGCTTCTTGCAGTTTGCGATAATAATGACAGCAAAAAGCACCCAAGCCTCTAAGGTCTCACCGATCCTCATGAACGATGTGTCCTTAAAGATCGGGACAATTAGGAAAACGGCAGTTATGACCGCAGTTCCCACTGCAAACAGGATGACCTTTAACCATGTAAGGTCAATGCCGCCGTACAGTTTATCCGTAAATCTCCTTAATGCACTTTTTTCTTCCATAACAGATCTCTTTCCTTTTTCTTTCTATTATGCAGCAGCAATGGGGGGTCAGCCCTTGTAGAGCAGTCCGAGCATAGTCATATCATCGAATTGCTCCGCATTGCCCACAAACTTATCGTCAGCACCTTTGACATTTTGAAGCATAGCTTTCGGTTCGGCATTTTTGTCTTTGTTCAGTTCAGATAGAAGCCTGTCTGTACCAAAAAGCACATTGTCCGGATTTGTCGCTTCGGGAATACCGTCGGTGTAGAGGAAGATCGCTCCGCCTTTTTCAAGGTAAAACTCGTGATCCTTATACTTCATGCCCTCCATGCCTCCTATCACAAAGCCGTGCTTGCCCTTTAACAGTTCAAACTCTCCGTTTGCCTTTTTGATGACCGGGTATTCATGCCCTGCGTTGGCGGCTGTGATCCTTCCTGTAGAAATCTCCAGCACCCCTAACCACACAGTTACGAACATCTCGACCTCGTTATGCCGGCAAATAGCTTCGTTTGCCTGCTCCAGTACCCATGCGGGTGAGCCGCCCTGCATGGCGTAGTTATTTATCAGATTTTTAGACATCATCATAAACAATGCCGCAGGCACACCCTTGCCGCTGACATCCGCCATGACAATACCTAAATGATCGTTGTCGATCAAGAAGAAATCATAGAAATCTCCGCCGACCTTCTTTGCAGGCTCCATAGTGGCATATATCTCAAATTCAGTCCTGTCGGGGAAGGGTGGGAAGATCGCAGGCAGAGAATCGGCTTGTATCCTGCGTGCAAGCTCCAGCTCCGAATCAATGCGTTCCTTTGCCTTTGCAATAAGGGTAATATTGCCGAGAGTTATCAGATAGCCTCTCCTGTGACCCGATCTGTCCTTTTCTTCTTCGATATGTACTGCATACCTTTCTTCTCCGATAGTCATATACCCCTCACCGGACTCAAAAAGGTTATTCTTTACATACTCTGTGACATTATCAGGATTATCATCGCAAAGCTCCGGCAGCAGCTTCTTGGCACTGTCATTTGCATAAGTGAAGTGATAGCCTCTGTCAAGAATGATGATCCCGTTTTCAGCGTATTCCACTGCCTGCTCCTTGATCTGCGGTGTTGTTACAGTCACATCGTATCGTATCATAAGCACAATGACGAGTATGCACTGTAATATGTATGCCGAATGATTGAGTATCGAACCGTCGAACAGGTCAAGTATATGCAGTATCTGCGTAGTCAGATGTATTGCAGGGATAAAGATTATCAGTCGTATTATCTCTATTTTCCGACCCTTTTTATGCACGATCTTAAAAAGCAGGTGAAGAATGATAAGCGCGATCAGCAATGTTTGATATACGCTAAGAGCATAGTACATCCACCCTTTTTCTGTTTCATGGGAGTACAGCCCTTTTTTCACATTTATTGGTATGACCTCAACGGAGGAATAAAACCAATCATGCGAGCTGATAGTCAGACAGGCAAGACAGTAAATATGCCCAAGCGCGTATATCACATTGCGCATTTTATTGCCTATCATTACACCGTATATCCCATACAGACCCAACAGCAGTGAGATATTCATCCACATAAGGGAAACGTATTTGAATTCCTTCGTTTACATATATATCCTTGCGGTATCGGCATGACACATGAATATTTCAGAGACCATATATCCGAGCGCTCCGATGACAGAGCCCATGAACCATTTCTGTGTTTCAGAAATACGGCAGCGCATCACTATTGCGCAGGCAGCAAAAGCTACCAACATCCCTGCTATCAGTACATAAAATTCAGCCATATTCTCTCCTGTTTTTACTCCGAAGGTTACTTTCCCGAATATAAATATGCGACGATTCGTTCTTTTCGACCAGTACGGAGCTTTGGTTGAACTCCTTGAGAAACTCATCGAGCATTGCCTGGAGATCAGATTCAGAAATATCGTAGATCATATAGACAAGTGTATTTTCATGACCCAATGTGCCGTCATCATTTGTCCAGCCTCCTCTTGCAGTGAACTGTGTGTAACCTCCGGAATGTCCTGCGCATATTTATTAAGGCAACACCGCACAATGACCGTGCGGCATTGACTCAATTATATCATATCAGAGCAATTATTTCAATAGGAACAAATAAAAATGTTTGATTATGATGTAAGGTCTGTATCAATCATATTCTGTATGATGCCTTCCATTGTCTGCTTGATATGTTTGGCTTTCTCCGCCGAGAACAGGCTTGAAGCTAATTCCAAATTCACCATGATGCCCTGCGGCAGGTCGAGTATCTGTACCGCTACGCTTCGCATAGGAGCATCTCTGTGGTCGTTCACCTGTTCATTTACTGCACCGAGAGCGGTCAGCTTTCCGCTGCTCATAATGTCGGCAGTCTCATAGATCATCAGCAGCATATCGTTCTTGAAAACTCTGTCGCTAAGTATGCTCCACTCATAGCAGCTGTTAGCTATGCTCTCATTGGAACGTGTCACGATCTCGTCCATAAGTTCTTTCGTGCTTTCGTTTTCCCTTATCTTTACCCCTATGGGGATATTGCGGAACAGGCAGCCGTGAGCGCCCTGCTTTACCTTATCGGTGCGGTCATGGAACACCCAGTTGAGCATGACATTCTCCTGCCCCTCGACCTTTGCAATGGTCATCAGGCATACTGCCGCAAAGAAATTGTTTCTTGAAATGCCCGTCCTCTTTTCAAAGTCCGTCATCTGCTCCTGCGTAACGATCGCCGAGAGCATGACGGGAGTGTATTTGTCAGCCTTTGCGCCTGTATCGGAGCTGAAATTGCTGCACAACTTTTCCGAGCCGTAGGTATCGTGATAGTATTTCTTTGCTTCGGTATATTTTTCCGAGCTTCGGATACGCTCGTCCCGTGCAAGATAGGTATAATAGGTGTCGAGGGGGAGCTGTTCGCCGTTATATGCCTTCACGATCTCGCCGAAGAACATCTGCAATGATGAGCCATCAGTTATCGCATGGTGCATATCCACAAACAAATGCACAGCCGATTCTGTCTGATAGATGCCGCCCCTTACAAGCGGTGACCCAAGTATCTTGAAATAGGTCACAAGCCCGTCCTTTTCAGCATTAAACTCCGTTTCGGACATATCCGTTATACCGATAACAGGGAGCTTTTCGGGGACATATCTTTCTATCATGCCCTCATTGTCATCTATCTCGAAAACCGTTGCATAGACAGGGTGCGCTCTCAGCACATCGTTAAACGCCCGGGACGGATATGCCGTTTGCAGGCTCACTGCCTGTGTGAATTACATTCAGATAGGGGCTTATGTCACCGCCCAACGCCCTTATCATCGAGGGGGAGAAAAACGTTCCTGTTATCCTGTTGTCACGGTAGTATTTTTTCAGCTTCACGGGGTTTTTCGCTGTCGAATAGGGCAGGATATACAGCCTGTGCGTGCCGTATAGCAGGTTCAGCACCGTCTTTGTGGAAGCCACAAAATACAGCGGTGCGACAAGCGCCACACGGTCATTTTTCACCTTTATATCGGGATTTTTCACCGAGAGGGCATTGTGGGACTGAATAGTTACGGAAATAGTATGAACTGTTTGATCTCAACTTTTTGGATACCTCAGGAGGACTGAACAGCTACAATATAGGCAATACCGCACGACCATTGTATGTCAGATGCGCTGACAAATTTTTCGTCAGATTGCCTATATCCACCGCAGTTTTACTGGCGTAAGACAAGGTGGATTTGGGCGATATGACGGAAAATTATCAAGCATATGGCATACAAAGGCGTAAGCCGTTGGTTGTGCGGTGTTGCCTATATGTTTGAAAATGAAGAACTACAACGCTATAAAACAGGCAGATACCTCGTTACGAAGTATCTGCCTGTTCGGTATCATAGCCTGCAGTAAAAGTCTTTGCGTATAGTAGTTTTTGAAAACTTCTATATTAGCGCACCCTTTCGCTGCGAGCGCTTCTGCTGTCGTTACCGGAGCTTTGCCGCCGTTTGCATTTGAGCCTTATGGAGCTCAATTGAGCTTGGACGTCCTGTCAAGCGACTGGATCGGAGTAGTCTTTAGCTTCTTGCTCTGCTCATCCTTCTTGATCTGCTCATATTTTTGGAACTGAGCATCAGCTCTCTGATATGTTGTAAAAAGACCTGTACCCTTATCAGTGTAGGCCTTTTCATACATCTGCTTGTCGTTGAACTTTTTGACAACTGCATCAAAGGCCTTGCTGCCGGCGATCTCCACGGAAAGATCATGAAGAGCCTTATCATCGACCCCGACCGCACCGGAGCCATCCTGTTTTTTCTGACCGACCTTCAGAATGGTCGCTGCCACGATAGTTGCGTAGTCCAGCTTTGCGCCTGACTTGTCGGGGTGCCTCCCTTTTTTTTCAAAGCTGTCCTTGAGCTTTTTCTGTATCTCCCTAATCTTATCGTCATATGCAGAACGCTTTTCCTCTGCCTCGGCCTTCATTGCCTGCTGCCGGGCATCCTGTCTGCTCATTCCAGCTGCAGCGTTGACCCTGCTATAAAAGCCTGAAGGGTCGGTGCTTGCCATAGTCCTCATCTGTTCCAGTGTCTCTGCGTCCTTTATGTCAGAAATGAACTGATTGAAGTAGCTGTTCCGCATAAGGGCAGGCTTTTCGTTCCTGACATAATCCTCTAAGCTGATCGTGGACCTTCTTACCTTCTCGCGCTGCTCTTCGGTATATTCGGGGTGCTGTGAAAAATGCTCCTCGAGAGAGGCATCATACTTTGCCTTCAGGCAAGCCTCAGCCGCAAGGTCTTTGAAGTCTTCCTTTTTCTTTTCAAAAGTGGTATGGGCAATACGCTCCTGGGCCAGCTTTGTTCTGGCAGCAGCATTCTTCTCCTCGTTCATCCTTCGGCAATCTGACGGTTTGGTTTCCTGTGCGACCATGCCGTTTATTCTTTTTCCCTTAAGGCTTTTGAAGAGGGGGCGAAGCTCTGCGAGCTTATCCTCAATGACCTTCTCGACAAGCTGTGCGCTCTCCAGTCTTGCAATGCCGGCATCCTTCTGGGCAGAGAAAGGGTGTCTCCAGCCTGTATGGGCTTTGGAATAGGTCATGGCAGCGCCCAGCGTGAACTCCATCTGGCCAATGAGCTGAGCGGGAGTGACATTCTCTGCACGCATCTTTGTGAGCTTATCGAGCTCCCTTGCGAGATTGTCATAGCTATCTGAGGTCTTGGTGCGTCCTTCTTTATCATTATTCAGGAAGGCGGATATGCCTTTGAGCGCGTTGATGCCGCGCTGGGCGCTCTCGGCAAAATTAGCCATATACCGTACTTCCTGGTCACGCTGGCCGATCTCAGACTCAAGCTGGCGTGTCTTGTCGTTGCTTTCGGCACGCAGAAGCCTTTCGTTCCCGATGAGACTGATCTCCCTGTCGACATCCTTTTCGTCGTATTTGAAATGATCCTTCTTGACTTCTGCGAGAAATCCCTTTTTGGCCTTGATAAAGTCCCTGATCATGCCAACGGCCTGCTTACCGGCCTTGGCTCCTGCGCCGTCGCCGTACGCCTTATCCAGCGTATCTGCACACTTTTCAAGGCCCCTAATGGCATAATGATAGGCCACGGCATTGAATTTTTCAACAGGCTGGCGTTTTCCATTAGGGCCGGCAAGCATAAAGGTGGGCGTGCCGAACTTTTGCAGGTTATCCAGCTCATCTGTAACTTCCTTGACCGACTCGTTTTCGAGGTCGATGCCCTCAATACTCAGCAGCGCCTCTTTAAGCTGCTTTGAATCATCCCTGAGAGTAAGGAGCTTCTCCTTGCCCTCGTTCAGAAGGCTCTTCTTCTGCTCAGTCGCCCTGGCGACTGCATCCAGCTCCTCATCAGAGCAGTTGTGTATCTGGGTGCAGAAGGGATCCGTTTGTGCCATCAGCTTCCTGCTGTCGAATACAACGATGGATGAGACCTTGATCTCGCCTTCCGGTCTGCCGCTGCCTCTTGACAGATCTGCCCAGTACTCCTTGTCATTGCGCTTTTCCAGAGCAATGTCGGGAAACTCGGTCTGGAAGGCCTGGTGAACGCTATTATCCCTGTCCGTTCTTATCCTATTGAGATAGCTGGAATCACATCCGTGACTTGTGACCGCGGTGAAGATATTCTCAGAGATAACATCCAGAGCGCTAAGCTCTATACCGGCGGTCTCCTGCTCAGCAACAAGATGCCTGGCATACTTCACGCTCTCCTTCTTATTTCCCCTCAGGTGGGACAGCTCAGGGATCTCACCGTTCAGGATCTTCTCAGTCACCTCTCTGCTCTTCTTCTCGACTGCTACAACAGTCCGGGTGTTACGCTCCACATAGGCGCTGCAGATCCGATCGAGCACCTGCTTGTGCTCATCAGACACCGGCATAGTGGAAAGCTCACGGATATATTCCTGAAAAGCAAGGAGCTCATCTTTGACCTTGTCAGCGTCAAGGCTGGTATGAGTTGGGTCTGACTCTATGATACCAAATTTGACGCTCTGGGTGATCATATGATCTATCATCCCGTTGTAGTCATTATTCTTTTCAAAATTCTTAAAAATCTTTGTGTCTGGCATATGTGCTTCCTCCGATCATGATATGTGTTTTTGGCGGTCTCATAAGTAACACTTTACAAAGGCACATTTGGGTGCAGAAGAATCTGACCTCCGCAACATTTTGTGCACCTTTCACATTTTTTGGGGGTGCGTATCGAGTGAAAACTGTAACAGATAGAGTGCACTTTTATTACAAAATGATCAATTAAAAATGGTCACGGGTATGCCTTACTTGCTTACGATACAGCATGTCATGACATTGTAGCAGCGGTATCAGTTTCTGTCTCTGCCGCGTTAGAAGAAGCCTCATTAACAGTTGTTGTTTCACTTGACTTTGTATCGGCTGGTGTCGATTCTTTGTTAGCTGTGTTTCATTATGACAAAGCTCCCGGTCAGGCTGTGAGCTATACAACATAATATCTGTGTTTCAATTATACCATTTCTGATGTTATATGTCGATCTATGCACTAAAAAAGAAAGAGTATCTGAAAGCTGATACTCTTTCTGATCATAGCAAAATCGTCTGTTTATTGCACTTTTTTATCGTTTGTAAGGTGTTTGTGTAGGCTCTGCAATAAATACACTTAAGTTCATACAAGCAAAGACTAAAAAGTGTGTTACAAGAGAGCAAAAAATGATGTCAAACTACAGCGAGCTCTCCGATGACCATAAGATAGCTGTTGATAATCTTATTTATAACCTCTGACAAGCAGAAGCAAGTGCTGTTATGCCTAAGATAACCAAACTTACATATTTCCACAAGCACCTTGCAGCAGGAGTTGGCGATCCTACCGATATATATGATGCAGGAGAACCTATGTATTTATATTCCACAGAGCTTATCGACAGAGCCGATTATGTATTTACTGTCGGTGGAGAAAGCATGGAACCGGAATATCACAACGGGGATATGGTACTTGTAAGAAAAGCTCCCGAATGCGGAGATATTCGACCGGGTGAAGTCGGAGCTTTTATGATACACAAAGAGACATTTATAAAGGAATATCAGAAAGACGGTCTTCATTCTTATAACAAAAAGTATTCCACCATCAAGGGTCTTGACGAATACGGTGCGGTATTTATGGGAAAGGTCATAGGCTTGATTGATGAAGGTGATATCGCTTCTGATTATGATACAGAGAGATACATAAATGCCTATGAGAATGATGTTCCCAATCAAGAGGATTAAAACAAATATATGACTACAAAAGGGCTTGCTCCGAAATGAAACAAGCCCTTTTTTCTATTTAGTATATAACACTATTATTGCACAAAAGAAACAGATTTTCAAGAACAAAGCAATTACACAAAATATGATTACAAATAAAAAGCGACATTAATATTATCACATTCATATTTTTATATTTTGGATAAAGTGCGTCAATGATAAATCCTCAAAACCGCGTGCCGAGAGGTTGTCAAAGAGAATCATCAAAAAAAGATATGACAAATTATGAAACACACAATTTGGCATTTCTTTTATATCTTTTCATAACCAAAAATAAATTGGTATAACTTTAGTTGTCAAATAGTTGTCAAAACCCGATTTCGGGGCGTTGTCAAAGAAAGCAAAAAGTCCGCAAACGGCGTGTTTACGGACTTTTCTTTGGCAGGGGCAGAAGGGATCGAACCCTCGGCACGCGGTTTTGGAGACCGCTGCTCTACCGGCTGAGCTATACCCCTAAATTAATGGTGGACCATCAGGGACTCGAACCCCGGACCAACCGGTTATGAGCCGGTTGCTCTAACCAACTGAGCTAATGGTCCACGCACATATGAATAATCACGCCCCGATCAAGAAGCGTGATCATTTGGTGACCCGTGCGAGAATCGAACTCGCGTTACCGGCGTGAGAGGCCGGTGTCTTAGCCGCTTGACCAACGGGCCAAAATGGTGCACCATCGGGGACTCGAACCCAGGACCCACTGATTAAGAGTCAGTTGCTCTACCATCTGAGCTAATGGTGCATATTCCGGCGACTACCTATTTTACCAGGCCGTTGCCAGCCAAGTATCGTCGGCGTAGATGAGCTTAACTTCTGTGTTCGGCATGGGAACAGGTGGGACCTCATCGCTATAGTCACCGAAAGTAGGTTGATAACAACCTCAAAATTGAATAAAGGGAAGGATCTGAGAGTTTAATTAATCAAGGTCAAGCCCTCGACCGATTAGTACTCGCTGGCTAAATATGTCACCACACTTACACCTTGAGCCTATCAACCTGATAGTCTTTCAGGGGTCTTACTCTGTAAACAGATGGGATATCTTATCTTAAGGGCGGCTTCACGCTTAGATGCCTTCAGCGTTTATCCGTTCCGCACATAGCTGCCCAGCCGTGCCACCGGCGTGACAACTGGTACACCAGAGGTGCGTCCATCCCGGTCCTCTCGTACTAGGGACAGCTCCTTGCAAATATCCTACGCCCACGACAGATAGGGACCGAACTGTCTCACGACGTTCTGAACCCAGCTCGCGTACCGCTTTAATTGGCGAACAGCCAAACCCTTGGGACCGAATTCAGCCCCAGGATGCGATGAGCCGACATCGAGGTGCCAAACCTCCCCGTCGATGTGGACTCTTGGGGGAGATCAGCCTGTTATCCCCAGGGTAGCTTTTATCCGTTGAGCGACGGCATTTCCATTCACATACCGCCGGATCACTAACTCCAACTTTCGTTACTGCTCGAACCGTCATTCTCGCAGTTAGGCTCGCTTTTGCGTTTACACTCAAGAGCATGGTTTCCATCCATGCTGAGCGAACCTTTGAGCGCCTCCGTTACTCTTTAGGAGGCGACCGCCCCAGTCAAACTGCCCACCTAACAATGTCCCCCGACTTGATTCAAAGCCGCAGGTTAGAACTCCAGCACTCCAAGAGTGGTATCCCAAGGTCGACTCCACACGACCTGACGGCCATGCTTCCCAGTCTCCCACCTATCCTGTACATGAAATACCGAAGTCCAATATTAGGCTACAGTAAAGCTCCATGGGGTCTTTCCGTCTAGTCGCGGGTAACCGGCATCTTCACCGGTACTACAATTTCGCCGGGCAGGTTGTTGAGACAGTGCCCAGATCGTTACACCATTCGTGCGGGTCAGAACTTACCTGACAAGGAATTTCGCTACCTTAGGACCGTTATAGTTACGGCCGCCGTTTACCGGGGCTTCAATTCAGAGCTCTCACTCCTCCTCTTAACCTTCCGGCACCGGGCAGGTGTCAGCCCCTATACGTCATCTTTCGATTTAGCAGAGACCTGTGTTTTTGCTAAACAGTCGCCTGGGCCTATTCTCTGCGGCTTGATCACTCAAGCACCCCTTATCCCTAAGTTACGGGGTCAACTTGCCGAGTTCCTTAACAACCCTTCTCCCGTTGGCCTTAGAATCTTCTTCCTATCTACCTGTGTCGGTTTGCGGTACGGGCGCCTTAGAAATACACACAGCTTTTCTTGCCTCTATCTATGATGACTTCTCTACTTATTTTCGATCCCTTACGACCGGGTCAACCATCGCCCGGCTTCATCACTTCTAAAGTGTCCCTGTGCTTAACTCTTTCGGCGGCTACGGAATTTCAACCGTATGTGCATCGGCTACGCCTTTCGGCCTCACCTTAGCTCCCGGCTTACCCTGAGCGGACGAACCTTCCTCAGGAAACCTTGGATTTTCGGCCATTATGATTCTCACATAATTCTCGCTACTCATTCCGGCATTCTCACTCGAATAAAGTCCACCATCGCTTCCGCTATGACTTCACCCCTTATTCGACGCTCTCCTACCACTCATTCTTTTGAACAAAACCTACTAATACCTTTCTAACCTTATCGTTGAATTTGAACGCCTTCGGCGTTGTTCGGTACTAATCTGCTTTGTTCAAAAGAATGAATCCCAAGCTTCGGTGTACATTTTAGCCCCGTTGAATTTTCGGCGCAGGGTCACTCGACCAGTGAGCTATTACGCACTCTTTTAATGTATGGCTGCTTCTAAGCCAACATCCTGGTTGTTTATGCAACCCCACATCCTTTTCCACTTAAATGTACTTTGGGACCTTAGCTGTGGGTCTGGGCTGTTTCCCTTTTGACAACGAAACTTATCTCACGCTGTCTGACTCCCATGAATCGATTATCCGGCATTCTTAGTTTGATAGAGTTCAGTAATCTTTCGACCCCTAGCTCATTCAGTGCTTTACCTCCGGTAATCTGTCATGAGGCTAGCCCTAAAGCTATTTCGGAGAGAACCAGCTATATCCGAGTTCGATTGGAATTTCTCCGCTATCCACACCTCATCCCCGGTCTTTTCAACGAACGTGGGTTCGGCCCTCCATGGAGTTTTACCTCCACTTCAGCCTGGACATGGATAGGTCACTCGGTTTCGGGTCTATTGCATGCGACTTAACACCCTATTAAGATTCGCTCTCGCTTCGGCTCCGTACCTTAAGTACTTAACCTTGCCACATACAATAACTCGCCGGACCATTCTACAAAAGGTACCCGATCACACTTTGACGTGCTCTCGGTGCTTGTAAGCACAGGGTTTCAGGTTCTTTTTCACTCCCCTCCCGGGGTTCTTTTCACCGTTCCTTCACAGTACTATTCGCTATCGGTCATCAGTTAGTATTTAGGCTTGGAGGATGGTCCCCCCATATTCCCACAGGATTCCTCGTGTCCTGCGGTACTCTGGATACAGCTCGCTGTCTCGTCCTTTCGATTACATGACTATCACATTCTTCGGTATGTCTTCCCATACATTTCATCTAGAACTTGACAATGCTAAATGCTGTCCTAACCCCGAAAGTATTGCTACTCTCGGTTTGGCCTCTTTCGCTTTCGCTCGCCACTACTCACAAAATCTCGGTTGATTTCTTTTCCTCGCCCTACTTAGATGTTTCAGTTCAGGCGGTTCCCCTCACATACCTATTTTATTCAGTATGTGATGCATGGATATTGTCCATGCGGATTGCTCCATTCGGATATCTGCGGATCAATGTTTGCTTGCAACTCCCCGCAGCTTTTCGCAGCTTACCACGTCCTTCATCGGCTCCTGATGCCAAGGCATTCTCCCTGCGCTCTTATTAGCTTGACCATTTTGAATTATGCTCTCATTGCTTTTAAAAGCCTTTTACAAAGAATTTTTGCTTTAGCTTAATTGTAGTAAAAATACCCGACTTTTTTGTCGTTTATTTTCCTCATTTGCATTTACCTTTTCCTTTATTCAATTTTCAAGTTGCTATCTCAGAAGCATTTTTTTGCTTCCATGGTGGGCACAAGTGGACTCGAACCACCGACCTCACGCTTATCAGGCGTGCGCTCTAACCGGCTGAGCTATGCGCCCATTTTAATTTGCTTCGCAAATTAAAATGCTAAGTTTCCCTCGGCTCGCTTCGTTCGCCGTTTTGCTTTCGCAAAACCGGTAAACTTGCCAACGCAACTTCGTCACTTAAATTCGCTTTACAAATTTCAATGTCCGGTTACATTCTACGGTATGTTCGTCTTCCTTACCCATTGGTGGAGATGAGGAGGATCGAACTCCTGACCCCCTGCGTGCAAGGCAGGTGCTCTCCCAGCTGAGCTACACCCCCATGTTCTAAGAAGGCAGGCTTATCTTTCCTTCCCTCTCTTCAGGGTTTAGGTTCCGTCTTATGCTTTCCTTTTCAAGATACCTTTCGGTATCTTCAAAATTGAACAATAACTGCTGTTTCTTATCCTTGCTGACCGGAGAATTTATTCTTATGAAAGAGCGTTCTCTCTTTCGCTTTCTCCATAGAAAGGAGGTGATCCAGCCGCACCTTCCGATACGGCTACCTTGTTACGACTTCACCCCAGTCATCAATCCCACCTTCGGCAGCGCCCTCCTTACGGTTAGGCTACTGACTTCGGGTGTTACCGACTCCCATGGTGTGACGGGCGGTGTGTACAAGGCCCGGGAACGTATTCACCGCGGCATGCTGATCCGCGATTACTAGCAATTCCGACTTCATGCAGGCGGGTTTCAGCCTGCAATCCGAACTGAGACTGCTTTTAGGGTTTTGCTTCATATCACTATGTCGCTTCTCTCTGTTAACAGCCATTGTAGTACGTGTGAGGCCCAGGTCATAAGGGGCATGATGATTTGACGTCATCCCCACCTTCCTCCGTTTTGTCAACGGCAGTCCTGCTAGAGTGCTCTTGCGTAGCAACTAACAGTAAGGGTTGCGCTCGTTGCGGGACTTAACCCAACATCTCACGACACGAGCTGACGACAACCATGCACCACCTGTCTGTCCGTCCCCGAAGGGATTTCACATTTCTCTATGCTATGCGTACGATGTCAAGACCTGGTAAGGTTCTTCGCGTTGCTTCGAATTAATCCACATACTCCACTGCTTGTGCGGGCCCCCGTCAATTCCTTTGAGTTTCAGCCTTGCGGCCGTACTCCCCAGGTGGATTACTTATTGTGTTAACTGCGGCACGGAAGGGGTCAGTCCCCCCACACCTAGTAATCATCGTTTACAGCGTGGACTACCAGGGTATCTAATCCTGTTTGCTCCCCACGCTTTCGAGCCTCAGCGTCAGTAAAAGCCCAGTAAGCCGCCTTCGCCACTGATGTTCCTCCTAATATCTACGCATTTCACCGCTACACTAGGAATTCCGCTTACCTCTACTTCACTCAAGAACTACAGTTTCAAATGCAGTTCAGGGGTTAAGCCCCTACATTTCACATCTGACTTGCAGTCCCGCCTGCACTCCCTTTACACCCAGTAATTCCGGACAACGCTCGCTCCCTACGTATTACCGCGGCTGCTGGCACGTAGTTAGCCGGAGCTTCCTCCTCAGGTACCGTCATTATCGTCCCTGAAGACAGAGGTTTACAATCCTAAAACCTTCTTCCCTCACGCGGCATCGCTGCATCAGGCTTGCGCCCATTGTGCAATATTCCCCACTGCTGCCTCCCGTAGGAGTCTGGGCCGTGTCTCAGTCCCAATGTGGCCGTTCAACCTCTCAGTCCGGCTACTGATCGTCGACTTGGTGAGCCGTTACCTCACCAACTATCTAATCAGACGCGAGCTCATCTTTCAGCGATAAATCTTTGATAGTTGAACCATGCGATCCTACTATATTATGCGGTATTATCAGTCGTTTCCAACTGCTATCCCCCTCTGAAAGGCAGATTGCTCACGTGTTACTCACCCGTCCGCCACTAAGTTTTAAAAAGCAAGCTCTCTAAAACTCCGTTCGACTTGCATGTGTTAAGCGTGCCGCCAGCGTTCGTCCTGAGCCAGGATCAAACTCTTTAAATAGATTGTATCCTAATTCTCTTTCGAGATTTATGATCTCAGTTTCTTCACTGTCGTGTTTCGCTCATTTTTTAGTCTTTGCTTGACCTTACTTCTCGTTTCCTCAAAGCAATTTTCAAGGGTTTTGTGTTTCTCGTTATTGTTCAATTTTCAAGATACCGTTGCGCCTTTTCTTAAAAGTGCTTGTCTATTATATCACACTTTTTTTCGTTTGTCAAGAGGTTTTTGAAATATTTTTTTATTTCTTTTTCCTCTCGTTGACCCCCGTTCCTCAGGCGACTTGTTTATTTTAGCACAGTTTCGGGAGAATGTCAAGGGGTTTTTACCCTGTTCTCCGTTTTGCACAAAACCTTGTATCGCCATTTAAAAGCTTATGTCTATAATGCAAGAGAAGTCGCTCTTTTCCGCCTTTAAGACGCATATTTCCGCTTAAAAAGGCAAAAATATCTTCACAGAATACTCATAAAAGGAAGGAAATAAAAATGATTACAAAACAGCATTTAAAAGTTTTTTTCAGATCATTTATGATATCTTTTGTCATTCTCGGCTCGACTTCGGCTGCCGTGCTCGCAAATATTTCCCCCGAGACCACCCAGACAATATCTCAGTACGGTTCCCGTGGCAAAGAAGTCACCGCCGTTCAGCAGGCACTCAAAGAGCGAGGGCTGTTCCATTCTGATGTCACAGGCTACTACGGGCCGATCACCGAAGCTGCCGTCAAACGCTTCCAGAAGCAGCAGGGCATATCTCAGACGGGCATAGCAGGCCCTGCAACACTAAAAGCCCTTGGTATATCAATAGGCTCTCTCCCGGCCGCTACAGAGGCTAATATCTCGCTCCTCGCAAGGATAATCTCCGCCGAGGCCAGGGGCGAGCCATACGAGGGTCAGGTCGCCGTGGGCGCAGTAGTCCTCAACAGGATAGAGCACCCCTCGTTCCCCGACACTCTCTCAGGTGTGATATTCCAGAAAGGAGCCTTCACTGCCGTGACAGACGGCCAGTACGACCAGCCGGTTTCCGACTCAGCCTACAGCGCTGCCCGTGACGCCCTCAACGGCTGGGATCCCACAGGCGGCTGTATATACTATTATAACCCTAAAAAGACATCTAATAAGTTTATATGGTCACGTCCTGTCGTCACAGTGATAGGCGGTCACAGGTTCTGTATGTAGCAAAAACGCCGTCCTCAGTTACGGGCGGCATTATCTTTGGGCTTGTCTGCTGCAAGCTCATAATATATAATAGTCATTCTCTCATTTATGATAAGCTCCTGCCCTGTCGGGTGAAAGCCGAGCTTTTCGTAGAGGTGACAGTTGCCTGCCTCCTGCTTTATGGTAGAGAGCGTCCAGAGGTCAGGCTCATACATACTCATAAGCGTGCGCATCGCCTGCTGTGCTATACCCCTGTTCTGATACTCAGGGGTAATAAACAGAGGGCTTATGCGGCAGATGCTCATATCCCCCTCACGGCTGCTCACGGCTCTTACACCGCCGACAGGGGTGCTGCCTGCTTCTATTATATAGTAGTCGCTGTCCTTTGCTGTCAGCTTGGGCAGCAGGTTGTCCATACTCTCTTTGACAGGGTTAGTCTCATCGTCCTTATATACATTATATAAGGGAAGAAACGCCTCATATTTTAATCTGTGCAACAGCTGCGCATCATCAGCCGATGCTTTTTTAAGGCAATACCGCACAACCCCTGTGCGTCAGATGCGACGTCTAGATTTTCGTCAGATTGCCTAAATTCGACGCAGGTTTGCAAGCGAAGTTCACTTCGCTTTACGCAACGTCAAGGAGAATTTGGGTAATATGACGGAAAGCTGGCAAGCAGATGACGTGCAGAGGCGTTAGCCGTGGGTTGTGCGGTGTTGCCTTAAGAGTCACCTGCTCCATTTGTCCGCCTCCAGTCTCATGCTGCACCTGCCCCACATCTCGCCGTTATAAGCAAACGCACTCGGCTCGACCGAGACTTCCTCAAAGCCTGCTGCGGCATAGCAGCGCCTTGCCTTCTCGTTTACAGAGAAGACATTGAGCGTCACAGCACCGGCAGTCGTGTTGTTAAAAGCGTATTCCGCCGCCGCCTTTACCAATTGCAGCCCTGTGCCCTCGCCCCTGTGTGAAGGCGACACTATCACGAATTTGAGCATGGCATCTCTGCCCTCATTATACAGTTCAATGCTAAAAAAGCCTACAGCCTCGCCTTTCCCGTTCTCTGCGATAAAGGGCATATCGCCTGTATTTGCTTCAAGCTCTCTCAGCTTGCCCTCAAAGCCCTCCTGCGTAAGCGGATATCTGAATATATTGGCGCTCCACAAAGCGTGTGTGCGCTCGTCTGTGCCGAACGATGCCACGCTGATATGATCCACGCCGTATATATATGGTCTTATCTTCATTTTGTCTCACCCTGTATGCTTTCTCTGTTTTCTAAAAGCAACGGCGGCGTTTGTTATGCGCCGCCATCATCTTTCTATTGCCGCCTTACAGCGGCGCCTCAAAATAATCCTTCTTCTCGGAAAGGATAAGATACACTACCTTGAACACCCCATAAGCAAATGCTGCCGAAAGAGCCACACCTAAAATGACCTTTAACGCTTTCCCCATATTATTCCCCTCCTGACGGATATTTTTGTTCTTTTATTATAGTATAACTTATTTTTTTATTTTTTTCAATAGCTTTCAGAAAAAATTCTCATATTTTTTCTTATGCTCATATAAGTATCATCACATCTGCTGCACAGTCAGCCCACATTTTGTAAAATGGGAGTTAACAAATGTATAAAGCGGTTGCAATCCGCTCTGTTTTGTGATATAATAAAGGTTGTGATTTTTATAGGCTCGTGTGCATGACTGCACACCTCGAATGTAAACTATCAACTGATATGGAGTATGGATATGTCAGAGAACAAGAAAACAGGCAGCTATAAAAAGCTCGTCTCGAATACCATAATATTTGCGCTCGGCTCGTTCAGCTCTAAGGTGCTGGTGCTGTTTTTAGTGCCTATCTACACCAACTTTCTGACCACCGAGCAGCTCGGTCAGACTGACCTTATAATCCAGATAGCCAACTGGCTGATACCTATATTCTCGCTCACCGTGTACGAAGCCATGATACGCTTCGGCCTTGACAAGGCGGTGGACAACAAGAAGGTCTTCACTATAGGCAACCTGATAGTATTCTCAGGGCTTGCCGCTCTGTGCGTGATAATGCCGATAGTGAAGCTCACAGGAATTATGGACAAGTATGTCGGGGAATACACGATACTGCTGTGCATATATGTATGTACGGCGTCGCTGAGGTGGGTCTACTCCTCATTCGTGCGTTCACTCGAAATGGTAAGGCTCTTTGCGTTTGACGGCCTGCTGGCCACCTTTATGACGCTTGTATGGACGTCGGTGCTGATAATCGGCTTCAGAATGGATGTCAAGGGCTATATCCTCGCAATTATCCTTTCAGACCTGTGCTCATTCTTATTCCTCACCTTTGCAGCAAAGCTGTGGCGGTATATCGACTTTGGGCACATCGACAGAGAGCTTCTGAATGCTATACTGCGTTACTCGATACCGATGATACCTGCACAGGTTCTGTGGCTGCTCACAAACACCTGCGACAGCTTCATGTCGGCAAGCTATCTCGGCAAGGGCTCGACGGGTATACTTTCAGCAGCGTACAAGATACCTAATATAGTATCATCTATATACCTCATGTTCGGCCAGGCTTGGAATATGTCAGCCATAACCGAGAATGATTCGGAAGACAGGTCGGAATTCTACCAGAACGTCTTTGATGCGAACCAGACGCTTATGTACTGCCTTGCAGGCGGCTGTTTAGTGTTCGTGCAGCTGATAACAAGGCTGTGGATAGGTGCTGACTTCCAGGACGCAAGGCTCTACTCGCCTATCCTTATCTACTCTATGATATATATATGCTTCACGACATTCCTCGGCAGCGTATATGTGGCTACAAAGAAGACCAAAAAGACGATGTACACAAGCATTCTTGCAGGTGTTATAAACATCGGCATAAACATTCTCTTCCTTAAGCGCTTCGGGCTCTACGCCACGGCAGTGTCTACCGTATGCGGCTACGGTGCGGTGTTCATAGTCAGGGCGATAGATGCAAAGAAGCTCGTAGGCTTTAAGTTCAACAAGTTCATCTTCTTCGGCAGCAATATAATACTTGTGCTCATGGTAACAGCAAACTATCTGCCACGCACAGGCTACAGATATATGGCACTGTTCGGGCTTTACGGCATACTGCTGCTGATAAACTACAAAGCGATAAAGGGTATGCTCTCAAAGATAGCAGGCTCAGTGCTCGGCAGGCTGAGAAGAAAGCCTGACAGCATCGGTCAGTGATACCGCACTTGACTAAGGCAACACCGCACAAAGCCTTCAGGCGGTCTTTGTGCGGTGTTGCCCTAATATAAGGATAATGACCCCCGTGCATAATTTTCGGCAATGCAACGCCAAGCCATTACCTGCGCACATGCCGGGGTTATTATAATGCCCGGATATAGAAAAAGACGGCAGCGGAATTTTCCGTTACCGTCTTTATTATTTATTCAGCGTACTAAAAAGTCAGGCTGTAAATTACTCAGCTGCTTCCTCTGTAGCTTCCTCAGCGCCTTCCTCTGCGCCTTCCTCAGCGCTCTCAGCAGCCTCTTCGCCGCCTTCAGCAGCTTCCTCGCCGCCCTCAGCAGCAGGAGCCTCAAAAGCATCGTTCTTTACGCAAACCATCTTAGCATCTACGCCCTCAGAAGAAACATACATCTTGTCGCCTTCGATAGTGAATGTCTCTGTAGTGCCGTTTGCATCAGTTGATGTACCGTTTGTACCGTCGAATGTGTATGTGCCCTGCTCAACGCTGCCGTCACCCTTGTATGTTACAGAAGTGCCGTCCTCAGCGCAAACAACAGTACCGCTTACTGCTGCAGCGTCCATACCGTTAGCAGCTGCGAAATCCTCGATAGAAACCTCTGTGCCGTCAGCGCCCTGAACGGAAGTGATCGTCCAAGCACCTACTACTGCGGAAGCATCACCTGTAGCCTCGCCGCCTTCTGTTGTGCTCTCCTCTGTGCTGTCTGCTGTGCTCTCCTCTGTGCTGTCTGCTGCGCTGTCTGCTGCGCTGTCTGCTGCGCTGTCTGCTGCGGAAGAAGACTCTGCTGCGCTGCTGGAAGCTGCTGCAGAAGAAGAATCTGCCTTGCTGCTGCTCGAAGAGCTGTCACCACAAGAAGCGAATGTGAGCATTGTTGCTGCTGCAAGTACTGCTGCAATAATTTTCTTAGTCATAATATATTAACTCCTTTCAAATCAACCGGGGAGCTGAGGATCTACGTTCAGCGTTCTCGGCCGTGGCTGCTATTTTTTTAACAACCTTTATCACAAAAGAGTTTATCATAAAAAAATATGAATGTCAACGATTTACGAATAATTTTGTTTTTTCCTACAATCTCAATTATCATATAGCAAATAAACTGTGCAGATTTTCAATCTTTTTTCCCAAATCTTAGGCCTGAACACGGCACACCGTGTCACATTCTGCCGTCACTTTAAACTAACGATAAATAATTGAAAAAAAGCCCTTGCATTATGTGCCGATATGGGTTATAATAATCATATAGAGAATTGCTATAATCATTTTTTTAAGGAGTAGATCACAATGGCAGAATTAAAGTATGAGATCACAAAAGAGCTCGGTATCCTCTCTGAGAATGCAAAGGGCTGGACAAAGGAGATAAACATGGTCAGCTGGAACGACCGTGAGCCCAAGTTCGACATCAGAGAATGGAGCCCCGACCACGCAAGAATGGGCAAGGGCGTGACACTTACCGAGGAGGAAGTTGAAAAGCTCAAGGCTATACTTAACGGCGAGGAGATAGAAGACGACATCGACGAGAGCAATTTTGTTTGATTTCGGACTCCGTTTGTTAAGCAAATGTAAACATTAATTAAAGAAATATATTTTTGGTTGTTTGTTCATAACGGCGTAATATTTAATTGTTATACTTTTTACTTGAAAGGCAACGTCTTTTTAGTAAAAAGCACCATAGGCTTTGTAAGGCGTGTTCTTTTCGGGCACGCCTTTTATTTTGGATAAGACCGTAACAAACAACTAATAATCAATGTGGAGGTTTAAGAGCAAATGGAGCAGCACGGAATCAGTAAACTTGATCTCAAGCGCAGAAACAGAATGCAGGTCCTGAAGATCTTAAAGCAAAGAGGCCCTACATCAAGAATAGATATAGCAGGCACTCTGGAGCTTACAAGGGCAGCAGTAACTATCATCACCAATGAGATGATAGAGCAGGGCATCATCGCCGAGATAGGCGAATACAAGCACACAACGGAAAAAGCGCCCCGTGGCAGAAAGAAGATACTTATAGACATCAATCATCACTATAAGTTCGCTCTTGGCGTAACTATCGAGGAGGACGTTGTAAGCGTCGGCCTTTCGACTCTTTCGGGCGCTGTGCTCGACAAGAGAAATCTTCCTATCGACTCAAAGACTCCGAAGGAAACGATATTTGAATACATCAAGACTTCCGTTCAGGAGGTCCTGGCAGACAACTGCCTTAAGACTGAGAATATCTTAGGCATAGGCTTTGGCATATTCCCGACTATGTATTCAAGGCTCGGCATCGACGTGATAAACGGTGAGCCTGACTATGCAAAGGCTGAGGAGTACGTTCACGGCTATACTACCCTGCCGCTCGTTTTCGATAACTCGGTAAAGGGCACATCAATGGCCAACATCGACTTCCAGAAGTCCAAAGATCCTGACAGGCACAATATCGCTTTCTTGCAGTACGGCTCGAACCTCAACTTCGTAGTCACAAACCTCAATGACCCTATCATATCCTACGATAACAGAACTGACTTCGTAGACAAGATGATCATTGACCCGCAGTCTGAAGAAGTATGCAAGTGCGGCAGACGTGGCTGTGCAGAGAATGAGATAACTCCTCACGCTATCATCTTCAAGGCAAGAAAGGTTTTCTCAAAGGAGAACACACCTATACTCTACGATATCTGCGAGGGCGATCCTGCCAAGGTAACTCTCAGCAACATAATGAGCGCAAAGGCAAAGGGCGACAAGGGCGTTTTAGCTATCTATGAATCGGTCAATGAGCTTACTGCCGTTCTGCTCAACAACCTCTTCTTCTCGACCAACCCCCAGAAGCTCGTGCTTCACAAGTTCAACATCTCTGAGGAAGAGTTTGCACACCTTATCGCAACTGTAAAGAGAATGGCAGGCGACAGCGTTGCATCTAAGATAGAGCTTTCGATAATCGAGGACAAGCACCGCTTCCTTTCGGGCTGCGCCCTTGCAATAAGAGAGCTGTTCTTCAACCGTGGCGGCTTTGATGCCTGATACGGCACATCAGACAAACAAAACTTCAAGCCATAGCATCTAATGTTAAGATGCTATGGCTTTTTTGTGCAGTATATCACCGCAAAAAAAGAGCAGTAAGTTTCCTTACTGCTCTTTATGATCTACCACTTTGCCTTGTTCTTGGGCTTTTTCTTTGATACCATTCTTCTCTTGTCAATATCGTATTCCTGGCTGCTCTGCTTTGTGAGTATTATGAACACTACAACTATAGCAAGCACGACACCTGCGATAACGCCTATAACGACCATCGTAACGCTTGAACCGCTCTCCTTGTCGCTGTTGTCGCTGCTCTCTGTTGCAGCTGCTGCCTCGGAGCTGTCGTCGGGCTTTGATTCTTCTGCTGTCGAGCTGTCGTCTGCTGCCGAAGCGTGTGTGCCGTTTTCCTCGGGCATACAGTCGGTTATCTCTACTGTTTCGACCTTAAGCGAAGCCTCGCCGTTAGGGATAAAGCGCAGGTTGTCTACCTTTGAGAACTCAGCTGTTCCATATACCTCGACCATATCCTGATACTTGAAAATAGCACGGCCGTCATTGCAGCTTGCCGGGTCAACCGTGAGCCATGTGCCGCCGTTTTCATCTGCGTAGGGCGAATTTGAGTCTACGCCCTGCATTATTATCGACACAGGAGGCTTTGTGAGCTTGCTCTCGTCACCATCTGTGGTGTATGACACGATTATACGGCTGTCCTTGGTCATTCTTGTGGTGTCAAAGGCTTCATAGTTCAAGATGAAGCTCGGATTGACCTGCGAGGCCTCCACTGCCTCTGAGCAGTCGATAGTCAAGTCTGAAAAGCCCAGCTCACCCTTACATTCGGTGATCTCCACTGCCTTTACGATCGCAGGAGCTGTATCTTCAGGCGTACCTATCATTATCTTGTTTACCTGCGAAAGATCGCTCGTACCGTAAGCCTTTACTATATCATCATATGTGAATTTAGCAGTAGTTTCCGCAAACTCAGCGGGCGCAATTTTTGCCCACACACCGCCTTTTTCATCAACGTTGGGCGAAGTGTCATTGTCCCAGCTCTGGATCGTCATCTGAATGGGAGGATATGCCTCGTCAAATTCATCAGTTTCAAAAGCGACCTTTATCACGCTTCTCTTGGAAAGTCTTCTCAGATCGAACTCATCCTTGTCGATTGAGACACTCTGTTCATTGGCGCCTGCTTTTTTGGCATCGCTGACGTCAATTTTTACATCTTTAGCGAATGCTGTGATGTGTGTCGTAACGGCCGCTGCAGCGATCATGGCAGTGCATAACAGGGTCTTGAATAATCTTTTCATGCTCATCTTCCTCTCCGTCAAAATGTACAATTCAAATCAATCTCATATATGCAAATTTACTAATGTGATTATAACATACCAAACGCCTGTTGTCAATGTACTTTTTGTTAAGAAAATGGTTTCAGATTATTACATTTGCCTGCATCTAAAGCGCCCGGAAAATACAGGCAGCTGTGCGCATTCTCCGGCATGAAAAAGCCCAAAAAAGATCCCCCTCACCGTGAGGGGGATCCGTTAAACTATTCAGGATCAGTCATCTTTCCTCTTTTTGAAGATTATAACTGCGCCGCAGGCAAGTGCCATAGCTGCCGGTAATGCCGAACCAGCACCCGTTGTCGGGTTGTTGGTGGAAGCACCGCCGTTGCCGGTCTGGTCGCTGTCATTATCGTTGCCGTCACTTGTCGAGCTGTCGTTGGTCTTAGCACCGCCGTTGCCGGACTGGCTGTCGTCCTGAGAATCGGAATCGCTGTCAGAGTCTTCATCAGTCTGCTTTTCTTCGTCCTCAGACTTCTCGTCCTCGTCCTGCTTTTCATCTTCTTCAGACTGCTGTTCCTCGTCCTGCTGCTCGTCTTCCTCAGACTGCTGCTCTTCGTCCTGCTGCTCGTCTTCCTCAGACTGCTGCTCTTCGTCCTGCTGCTCGTCTTCCTCAGACTGCTGCTCGTCGTCCTTCTTCTCGTCGTCAGACTGCTCGTCGTCCTTCTTCTCGTCGTCAGACTGCTCGTCGTCCTTCTTCTCGTCGTCAGACTGCTCGTCGTCCTTCTTCTCGTCGTCAGACTGCTCGTCGTCCTTCTTCTCGTCGTCGGACTGTTCTTCGTCCTTCTTCTCGTCGTCGGACTGTTCTTCGTCCTTCTTCTCGTCGTCAGACTTCTCATCATCGGACTTCTCGTCGTCCTTCTTCTCGTCCTCTTCGTCCTTCTTCTCGTCGTCAGACTTCTGCTCCTCGAATGCGTCCTCTACTGTGATGTTTGTACCGTCAACAGTTATCTTGCCTATTGTACCCTCTGTCACCTTAGAAGATGTTACCTTGCCGTTTTCAACCGTGAATTCAACTGTCGAATCAGTTACCTTATAGGTCTTGTTGCCGACAGTAAACTCGCCGCCTGTTTCTTCAAGGGTGTATGTGCCGTCAGAAAGTGTTACCTTCTCGGCTGTCTTGCCGGATGTCCAGGTCTTAACAACCTTTCCTGTGCTCTTATCCTTTATGGTAAGCTCTGCACCTGCAAGCTCGTCCTTGCCGTTTATTTCCTTCTTGGAAATTGTAAGCTCGGTATCCTGCTTTTCCTCAAATGCGTCCTCTACTGTGATGTTTGTACCGTCAACAGTTATCTTGCCTATTGTACCCTCTGTCACCTTAGAAGATGTTACCTTGCCGTTTTCAACCGTGAATTCAACTGTCGAATCAGTTACCTTATAGGTCTTGTTGCCGACAGTGAACTCGCCGCCTGTTTCTTCAAGGGTGTATGTGCCGTCAGAAAGTGTTACCTTCTCAGCTGTCTTGCCGGATGTCCAGGTCTTAACGACCTTGCCTGTGCTCTTATCCTTTATGGTAAGCTCTGCACCTGCAAGCTCGTCCTTGCCGTTTATTTCCTTCTTGGAAATTGTAAGCTCGGTATCCTGTGACTCCTCGAATGCGTCTTCAACTGTGATGTTTGTACCATCAACTGTTATCTTGCCGATAGTACCCTCTGTCACCTTAGAAGATGTTACCTTGCCGTCCTCTACTGTAAACTCAACTGTAGAGTCTGTAACCTTATAGGTCTTGTTGCCGACAGTGAACTCGCCGCCTGTTTCTTCAAGAGTGTATGTGCCGTCGGAGAGTGTTACCTTCTCAGCTGTCTTGCCGGAAGTCCAGGTCTTTACAACCTTACCCGTGCTCTTATCCTTTATGGTAAGCTCTGCACCTGCAAGCTCGTCCTTGCCGTTTATTTCCTTCTTGGAAATTGTAAGCTCAGTATCCTGTGATTCCTCGAATGCGTCCTCTACTGTGATGTTTGTACCGTCAACTGTTATCTTGCCGATAGTACCCTCAGTCACCTTAGAAGATGTTACCTTGCCGTTTTCAACCGTGAATTCAACTGTCGAATCTGTTACCTTGTAGGTCTTGTTGCCGACAGTGAACTCGCCGCCTGTTTCTTCAAGGGTGTATGTGCCGTCAGAAAGTGTTACCTTCTCAGCTGTCTTGCCGGAAGTCCAGGTCTTAACAACCTTGCCTGTGCTCTTATCCTTTATGGTAAGCTCTGCACCTGCAAGCTCGTCCTTGCCGTTTATTTCCTTCTTGGAAATTGTAAGCTCTGTATCCTGTGATTCCTCGAATGCGTCCTCTACTGTGATGTTTGTACCGTCAACTGTTATCTTGCCTATTGTACCCTCTGTCACCTTAGAAGATGTTACCTTGCCGTCCTCTACTGTAAACTCAACTGTGGAATCAGTTACCTTATAGGTCTTGTTGCCTATCTTGAATTCGCCGCCGGTCTCCTCAAGAGTATAAGTACCGTCCTTAAGAGCTATCTTTACAGCGCTCTTGCCGGAAGTCCATGTCTTTACAACGTCGCCTGTTTCCTTGTCGGTAATTGTCAGCTCTGCGCCTTCAAGCTCGTCCTTGCCGTTTATTTCCTTCTTGGAAACTGTGACAACTGTCTCATCTGTTGCTGCATCTTCAACGAGGATAATGCCGTCCTTGTTGATAGTTGCTGTAGATGTTACCTTGCCGTTGCTGTCGATAACAAAGGTCGTATCGGAAGCTGTCTTATAGCCCTTAGGAGCTACTGTCTCACGGAGAGTGTATGTAACTCCTGTCTTAAGACCCTTTATCTCGTGAGCCTCAGTTGTGGAATCCCATTCCTCAACTACTTTCTCGCCCTCGAGTATCTGGATATGAGCGCCCTCTACCTCATCGCCGCTTGCAATATCTACCTTGGATACCTTTACAGATGTCATTGCGTCTTCAACGAGAAGCACGCCGCCCTCTGTAACTGTGCCTGTAGATGTTACCTTGCCGTTCTTATCAAGTGTGAAGACTGTCTCGGAAGCTATTGCATAGCCCTCGGGAGCAACTGTCTCACGGAGTGTGTACTCAACACCGGTCTTAAGGCCCTTTATCTCGTGAGCCTCAGTTGTGGAATCCCATTCCTCAACTACATTGCCTTCTGCGTCGAGTATCTGGATATGTGCGCCTTCGAGCTCAGCGCCGTCAGCTATATCCACCTTGGATACTGTTACAGATGTCTTTGCATCTTCGATAAGTAAAGCGCCGTCTTCAGTTACTGTACCGGAAGATGTTACCTTGCCGTTCTTATCAAGTGTGAAGACTGTCTCGGAAGCTATTGCATAGCCCTCGGGAGCTACTGTCTCACGGAGTGTGTACTCAACACCGGTCTTAAGGCCCTTTATCTCGTGAGCCTCGGTTGTGGAATCCCATTCCTCAACTACATTGCCTTCTGCGTCGAGTATCTGGATATGTGCGCCTTCGAGCTCATTGCCGTCAGCTATATCCACCTTGGATATCTTTACAGATGTCTTTGCGTCCTCAACAAGGAGAACACCGTCTGCTGTTACAGAGCCGGTAGATGTTACCTTACCTGTCTCGCTGATAGAGAATGTCGTGTCTGTAGCTACGGTATAGCCGTCAGGAGCTACTGTCTCACGGAGAGTGTATGTAACGCCTGTCTTAAGACCGGTTATCTCATGAGCCTTTGTGCCGGAAGTCCAGCTCTCGACTACCCTGCCGTCTGCATCGAGTATCTGTATGGTTGCGCCTGCAACTTCCTTGCCGTCTGCGATATCTACCTTGGATATCTTGACAGATGTCTTAGCGTCCTCAACAAGGATAACGCCCTTATCTGTTACAGTGCCGGTAGTTGTTACCTTGCCGGTCTCGCTTACCGAGAAAGTTGTCTCTGTTGCTACTGTGTAGCCGTCAGGAGCTACAGTCTCACGGAGAGTGTACTTAGCACCTGCTGTAAGGCCTGTTATCTTATGAGCCTTTGTGCCGGAAGTCCAGCTCTCGACTACCTCGCCGTCTGCATCGAGTATCTGTATAGTTGCGCCTGCAACTTCCTTGCCGTCTGCGATATCTACCTTGGAGATACTTACCGAAAGCTCCTCAACGTCGCTCTTTTCAGCGTCGCAGACCTTAATGGTGTTTGCATTCACCTTTTCAAAGTAGCCGTTCTCCGTATCCTCGGTGAAGGCTTCCTTGTTGTTCTTGGAGTTCTCGTCGATGACTACCTTAGCGCCCTTAACGGTCGTCTCCTCATACTTTCCTGTCTCAGGATTGTATGTATAAGCTGTAGTAGTGCTGTCAACTATCTCAAAGTCCACCTTTGATGATACTACCTTATAAGTCTCGCCGTTATACTCTATCTCATCGCCTGTCTCAACAAGTGAATACTTGCCGGGAACTAAAACGAGCTTCTGAGTATTGTCGAGCTTGTTTGTAGTCTTATCGAGCTTGGACTCAGATACCCACTCGTGAACAACGTTGCCGTTTTCATCAAGTATCCTGAGTGTAGCGCCGTCTACCTCATGCTCACCTGTGATATCCGTCTTGGATACGTTAAGGTTTGTTACAGAACCGGAAAGACCGCTGTAGAGGAAATGCCACTCACCGCCGGTGTTCTTGACGAAGCCGTCAGAAACTATCCAGCCGGAAGATGTTGTAGCTATATCTGCAACTGAGTTTTCCTGGGGGATAAGGAATATACCTGTTGTATTCTCAAATCTGATATCTGTAGCAGAAGCGAGGTTCCAGACAACGCTTCTTGTAGCGTAGAGATTGTGAAGATAGTTCTTGCTGCCCTCTGTATTGGAATTTACGAATGATTCCGATGCAGAATCTGTTGTTATCTCATCGCCGTCCTTTGTAACAACGGTGTAGTTATACTGGCCTAATGTTATCTTATCAGTATCCTTTACGTTGAATACGAGTGTCTGGTCTTCCTTGAACCTGAGCTTAAGGCCGCCTGCCTTTGCTGCATACGGTGCGAGCAGGTCGCCGTCTATGTAGATAGTTGCATCATCAGCATAGTTTGTTGTATCTACGATAGCAAGTGAACCGCTCACGAGCAGAGGTGTTACATTCGGAGTATGTGCAGCAAGCTCAGCCGACATATTCTTCATGTAAGCTATGTTGGGCTCCATAACGCTGTTTGACATAGCAGCAGGATCCTCAACGACTACAGCCACATCCGTTCTATCATCCTTTATCCTGTTATAGCTGTCAAGATGAAGTATAGGAGGATTCTTGCAGTATTTTGTACCAACGAATATCTTGCCTGCATCAGTTGTATCATCAAGTGCAGGGGTCTTGTCAGATATCGTTGTTTCGCCTGCGGGGAAATCTACGAACTTTGAGATGTAGAAGTTGCCGGAGAAGTCGCCCGATTCATCAGGGTCAACTGCATCGCCCGAAGGATCGTAGTAGTTTACTGCGAAGTTTGTTTCAAGGTGGTTGTTCTGCTGGAATCTGTCAGCAGTTATACCGAAGTTCAGAGCACCGCCGAGAATTGATTCAAAGTTGTGATCGTTCTGAGCATCGACCTTCTTGAATGTGATCTTGTCAGTGATCTCGGTAAGATTACTCTTATCGTCTTCTTCCTTGATCTGCTTTGCGTAGCTCACCTTATTGCCTTTTACGATCTCGCCCTCTGCAAAAGTTGCACAAGACTCGAGCTTGGTAACATTTGAGATAACGGGATTATCGTTTGTGCACTTTACGATCGAAGCAGTCAATGTCTCATTACCGCTTATGCGCTCATGAGTATCCTCATTGCCGTTGATGTCATACCATGTAGCACCGCTTGCAGTCTGAACTGAGATCTTGCCGGATGCGATAGCAGCATCATCGAGCTTCTGAACATAGTAGTGAGCGTTGCCGCTCCCATGCTTTGCTTCTACTCTGAGGTAAACATTGTCGCTCTGAGTGATGCCTGTCTGGCCGTCTGCTTCAAGCTCAACGTCATAGGTCGTGTTATACTCTATGATAGCGAGCTTTGTAGTGTCGCTAGATTTCCAGCCGGGGTACTTGTCGTTATCAGATGCGAACCTGTATCCGGGGATAGAGTCTCTCGCCTTGCTGGTGTCCATACAATCAGCAAGGGTATCAAGTGTTGTGCTTGCGTCAATCGTGCGGTATACACGGAGCGTAAATGTCTGTGTATCCGAATTGAAGCTGAACGGATACTTTGTCGAGCCGTCTTCGCCGAAAGCGTAGAACGAATTGTAGGGGAACTCTACCCAGTCAGTCGATGATTCCCATACTGTGTCCGATGCGTTCTGTCCCAGCTGACCGGAATAAAGATCCTCAGGGTGGAACTGCTTCATGGACCAGCCGACAACGTTGGTCCAGACACCGCTTGCGTCCTTCTTAGGTGTTGACCCGACTCCATTGGTAACGAGCCCGACAGCATAATAATTGCTCTCAGGATCATTTGCCAGTGCCTTCTGTTTGCCCTCGGCATCATAGACAGTGATAAGTGCATTGCGCCATGTTGCCGCCTTAGCCGTCAGAGGCGTAACAAACGAAGCACCGATAGTCGTGACTGCAAGAGCGGCCGCAGCCAGAAAGCCGGTAATTCGCTTGCCGAGAGGTTTTTTCATAACCTCATTCCTTTCCAAAATTAGACTTATAACATTCTGTGTATTTGTTAAGCGCATAATTCTATAGGGGTAATACTCAGAATACTACAAGTATATTATACCATAATTATAAAAGTCTTTCAAGGCATTTATGAAATTTCATGCTATCATATTTATAGATTTTTCAAGTGACCATTTGTGCAGTTTGTATATGCAACTGGCACTGTTATAGTGTAAAGTGTTGAATTTCAAACGTTTTCAAAAAGTGCGGTTTCCGGTGTGGCAATGCTCGCAAGCAGCGTATCTATGTGATTTTAGGAACTGTAAAGAATTTTTCTTTACGCAAAAAGTTGTATTGCTTTTCGCAGTTTGATAATAATATTTTACATTTATGTAATAATCTTCATATCGTTTCTTTTTTAACAATTCGATAACAATTGTCCCCGGACGCAAAAGCGCCCGGGGACATAAAAAATCATATCAGAAAATGCCGGTGACGAATATCTCGATGCCAATGCCGATGAGGATAATTCCGCCGAGAATAGATGCCTTGCCGGAGAATTTCATGCCGACACGCTTGCCTATCTTAAGCCCGACAGCGCATATGATAAACGTGACTGCCGCTATCAGCAGAGCGCACACTATTGCCGATGCAAAGCTGTAGCCTGCGATAGTAAAGCCCACCGACAGCGCATCGATAGATGTCGCTATCGACTGGATAAGCAGCGCCTTCGGGGTCAGGCGTGTCACCTTGTCCTCCTCGCTGCCGCCCTTGATGCCCTCTATAAGCAGGCTGCCGCCGATATAGAGCAGCAGCACGAGTGCTATCCACGGCACCGCCTTTTGCAGCTTTGTAAAGTAGCTCACGACCGTCTTTACGCATATCCAGCCGGTCATAGGCATAAGCCCCTGAAAGAAAGCAAACGCCCCTGCTATAGCCGTCTCCTTGAAGCGCCGCATATTCGGCTCGCTGAGCCCGTTTGCAAGCGACACCGAAAAAGCGTCCATAGCAAGTCCCACGCCAAGCAGCAGGCTGTTGAGAATAAATACAACTCCCAAAATAAACTCCTCCAAATAAAAAATCACAGCACAATGCTGTGACACAAAAAAGCTGCACACAGCAAACAAAAGCCCTCTGACACCGGAGCTTACGCTGTGTACAGGTCTTACAATTCAAAGCAAGCCGGGCGAATGATACGCCGGTATGTCGGTCCTTGCTGCTGCGGTATGCAGCCTGCTACTCCCCCGTACAAGCTATATTGTAGCACACACGCAGCAGGTTAGTCAAGGCAAACGCCAAAATATATCCTGACAAATACTATGCCCGTCTGTGCAGTGATATGACAAGCCGCCCTGTCGGGAGCAAGCCCGGTCAGAGCGGTCAGTCTGAATAAAACTTTTCACGAGAGGTCAGTTTTTAAGATAACGGCGCAGCACCACGCCTATGAGAGACACCACGATTATGCTGCCGCCCGAGTCAGGCGAGCGCAGGGCGCTGTAGGCCACGAGGGTCACGGCACAGACGAGAGTTATCACACGCCAGATATGCGCCATACCGTCAATAAGCCCTGAATGCTTCTGCCTGCCGGCGCTTTCAAGGAATATCAGCGTCAGAAAGCTCATCGCCGAAAGATAGCACCCTGCTGCCGCGAACGACCCCGTCTGCAAGCCTATGAGCTGCCCTATTTTCAGTATCAGCGCAAATATCACGCCGTCGCAGGCGACTATCGCACCTGCAGCGCTAAGTGAGAATATCCTCTCACCTCTAAGCTGCTGCTTCTTTTTCAGTATCTCGGCCTTTGTTGTGACCTTTATCGCAGGGCGCACCTCGTCCGATGCGTGTATGCTCTCATCATATGCGAGCGATGAACGGCAGTCTATCATTATATGCTTCATACCCATAAATAACATCTCCTTTTCGTATAGGAACGTTTGTTTTGTTTTTTATCTTCAAGTGTATTATACCATAAGTTCCGGATTTGTCAATGCATTTTTTTGGACAGTTAGCAGCCGCCCGGCGCATTTGTTGAAAAAGTTTGAACTTTGTGAAAAATAAATAAATCTCGCCTTGACATTTTGGTTAAAAAGCATTATAATATTTTTCGGTGTTTTTAATAGTATATAGGACAATTTGAGGCTAAGGCAATAGCCGGTGATCGTGCGGTATTGCCTTTATACGGAAGGACGAGAAAGTAAATGGTAAGAGAAGACTTAAGGAACGTAGCTATAATCGCTCACGTTGACCACGGCAAGACAACGCTCGTTGATGAAATGTTAAAGCAGAGCGGCACATTCAGAGAGAACCAGGTAGTAAACGACAGAGTAATGGACTCAAATGACATCGAGCGTGAGAGAGGTATAACCATTCTTGCAAAGAACACCTCGATATTCTACAAGGACGTAAAGATAAATGTGATAGACACCCCCGGCCATGCTGACTTCGGCGGCGAGGTAGAGCGTGTACTCAAAATGGTAAACGGCGTTATACTGCTCGTTGATGCAGCTGAAGGCCCTATGCCGCAGACACGCTTCGTGCTCCAGAAAGCACTTGAAATGGGTCACAAGATAATAGTTGTAGTAAATAAGATAGACCGTCCCGATGCAAGACTTGACGAGGTTGGCGACGAGGTGCTCGAGCTCCTTTTAGACCTTGATGCAAGCGAGGAGCAGCTCGAATCCCCCATTCTCTACTGCTCGGGCAGAGACGGCACAGCTTCCATGTCACCCAATGAGCCGGGAACAGACATGGTGCCCCTCTTTGACCAGATCCTTTCCTATATCCCCGCACCTGAGGTAGACACAGAGGGCTCTATGCAGATGCTCGTTTCCTCCATCGACTACAACGAATATGTCGGCAGGATAGCTATCGGCAGAGTAGAGCGTGGCGAGATAAAGGTAAACCAGGAGGTCACCGTAGGCGACTATCACGAAACAAAGAAGCAGTACAGAGGAAAGATAGTTACTATCTACCAGATAGAGGGTCTTAAGCGTGTGCCCTGCGACAGTGCAAGAGCCGGCGACATCGTCTGCATAAGCGGTATCGAGGACATAACCATAGGCGACACGATATGCAACTTCGGCGAGTTTGAGGCTGTGCCTTTTGTAAAGATATCCGAGCCGACAGTCGAGATGACCTTCTCGGTTAACGACTCTCCCTTCGCAGGCAGAGAGGGCAAGTTCGTAACATCACGCCACCTGCGTGACAGGCTTTTCAAGGAGCTGTTAAAGGACGTATCACTGCGTGTTTCCGAGACGGATTCTACCGACTCTTTCAGGGTCGCAGGCAGAGGCGAGATGCACCTGTCTATCCTTATAGAGAATATGCGCCGTGAGGGCTACGAGCTCGGCGTTTCCACACCCCGTGTGCTTTACAGAGAGATAGAGGGTAAATTAAACGAGCCTATCGAGAGGCTTGTTATAGACGTTCCTGAGGACTGCGTAGGCTCCGTTATGGAAAAGCTCGGCGCACGCAAGGGCGAGCTTACACAGATGGCTCCTGTAGGCAGCAGAATGAGACTTGAATTCCTTATCCCGGCAAGAGGCCTGTTCGGCTACAAGAGCGAGTTTTTGACCGACACCAAGGGTGAGGGCATCATGTCAAGCGTGTTTGACAGCTACCAGCCCTACAAGGGCGATATCCCAAAGCGTGCTACCGGCTCGCTCGTGGCATTTGAAACAGGCGAGGCTGTAACCTACGGCCTTTACAACGCACAGGAAAGAGGCGAGCTTTTCATCAAGGCAGGCACACCTGTTTACGAGGGCATGGTAGTGGGTGCTTCCCCCAAGCAGGAGGATCTGGTAGTAAACGTGTGCAAGAAAAAGCACCTTACCAACACCCGTGCAAGCGGCAGTGACGATGCGCTCAGGCTCATTCCGCCGAGAGTGCTCAGCTTAGAGGACAGCTTAGAGTTCCTGGCTGATGACGAGCTCCTGGAGGTAACTCCCAAGAACATACGCATCAGAAAAAAGACTCTCAGCAACACCCAGCGTGCAAAGGACAGGGCAAAGCTCTGATAATTCGATAAACAACAACCATGTGCGGCCGTGTGCCGCACTTTTTTTGTCCTGATAACAGATAGTATCGTTATTTCTGTTTAAATTGCTAAATAATTCATCAAACTATTTGTGCAGGGTGATAAAATGTATTTCGGTTGTTGACAACAAATTATTAATAGTGTATAATAAATGTTAGGAGTTTATTTCCACTAAAACTGTATAGTAAGGAGCCTTTGTATGAACATAAAAGCGGCTAAGGATCAGATCGAAAATGCCATCAAGTCCTACCTTATGAAGGACGAATACGGCGAATATCTCATAAGCATTGAAAAGCAGCGCCCTGTATTCCTTCTGGGTGCTCCGGGTCTTGGTAAAACAGCTATCATGGAGCAGGTTGCACAGGATATGCAGATAAATCTCGTTTCCTACGCTATGACCCACCAGACAAGAGAAACAGCTATCGGTAAGTCTATCACCCTCGAGCGTAACTTCGTAGGTAAGGACGTTACCGTTTCCGAAACGACAATGTCCGAGATCATCTCGAACATCTATCAGACAATGGAAGAAACAGGTATCCGTGAAGGTATCCTGTTCCTCGATGAGATCAACTGCGTGGATCGTGGTATAGCACCTATGATGCTCCAGTTCCTGCAGTACAAGATCTTCGGTAAGGATCAGATCCCCGAGGGCTGGGTCGTTACCACAGCAGGTAACCCGCCTGAGTACAATGACGCCGTTACCGAGTTCGATATCGCTACTCTCGACCGTCTTAAGAAAGTCGAGATAGAGCCTGATTACCCGATATGGAAAGAGTATGCATTCTCCAGAGGCATACATAACTCTATAACTACATATCTTGACTTCTACCCCGAGTACTTCTATGTTGTTCCTACTGACAAGAGCGACAGACAGTTCGTTACCGGACGTGGCTGGGAAGATATGTCGGAAATGATGCAGCTGTATGAAAAGAACGGCACACCTGTTGACCTGTTCCTCATCTCGCAGTACGTTCAGAAGCACGACATCAACCAGAGCTTCTATGAGCACTATTGCAGATACAACGAGATAAAGGAAAAGTACAAGGTAAACGACATTCTCAGCGGCAACACCACTACTCAGATAATGGAAGCTGCAAGAATGGCAGGCGAGTATGAAAAGCACATACTCATCAACCAGCTCGCAAGCACAACAGCTGAAATGATAATCAACTCCCTCATGACAGAGAAGATGTCAAACATCATCATGCCTATGCTTCAGGACGTTGTTTCCAAGATAAACGCAGGCTTCTCCAACAGACAGGTGCTCTCAGAGCATATCATGGAGCTGAGAAAGAAAGTTGACAAGGCTGTAAAGGCTCGTATCATCTCCGTTAAGGACAAGAGGATACAGCACTGGATACTTGCTTCTCTTGCAAGATACATGGACAGAACAACAAACGAGGCAAGAGACAAGAACGAGCAGATAGCTATTATCCAGTCAGAGTTCGATGCTATCATCAACAGAGTCAATATGTACACCAATCAGGGCAGCCAGATGCTCTCGAATATGTTCGCTTTCGTTCACCGTGTATACGGCGACGGCGCAGAGATGCAGCTTCTCGTTCACGAGATGTCTTTAAACTCGAACATCACAAAGTTCATCGGCAAGTACGGCTGCGAGGAATACACAAGCAGGCTCGCAATATTCAGCCAGCAGTAATTCCTGCACAACAAGCTCATATCTCCCCTATGCACTATGCATGGGGGAGTTTTTTGGCATTCAGGCTTACCTTATATGCTTTTTGAGTGAAATGGTGATTTTGTAAACTACTTGTTATTGACATTTGTATGGTAAATAGATTATAATATAAGTATAGTCAATCAGGCCGCAGGGCTTTACAATAACTGATCACTGAATAAAAAAGGAGTGTCGATCATGAAGAAGCGTCTAATATCTCTCGCAGCAGCAACAGCTTTGGCTCTCGGGGCTGTGCCTTTTACAGCATCAGCCGAAAAGGAGAACCCTATCCCCTTTGATCTGACACGCCCGGAGAACGTGTCGATGATCTGCTTAAACGGCAACGACTCGGAAAACACTATCGAGATACACTACTCGCAGAGCAACGCTATGAGCGAATGGTCATCGCGCAAGGAGTCGGACTATGACAACTGGCTCAAAGAGATAAACGGCCTCGGCTATGACGATGTGTGGATAACCGCGCAGATAGACTGGTCGATAGATTCACAGGACGATTGGAAGGTCGATGAATACTGGATAACCGATGGCTATGACAAGGACTTTCATCAGCACCTCGGCGAATGGGCTTATACAGCTCAAAGCTACTCCGCCGAGACAACGATGAGTGAGTGGATATTCCGCTATATGGGCAACATAGACGACCCTGAGGACACACGCTGGTACGGCCACCACGAGGGCAGCGACGATTACAAGGGCTGGGGCGATGTGCTAAAGCCCGACCAGTACACAAAGGTCAAAAACGAAGACGAAACGAACGCCAAGATTGACCTTGAAAACCACACCATATACACCCGTGTGCGCTGGCTTGTGACTTTGCGCACCTTGGGCGACGATGCTAAGGATATAAAGGCGACCTCTGACTGGTCGGACATAGCCGCCATAGGCAAGGATGCAGCATCGGCTGAGCCCTTAAAGGAAGGCGACGTTGCAGCACCCAAGGTAAGCGACCTTAAATACACCGATGAGGACTTCAACGGTTTCCCCGTGATAGCGTTCAAGCTCGATGTTGATGACAAGCTCGCCGCACAGGCAGCACAGGTAAGCGGCACACAGGGCGGCATATCCCTCGAGGTAGAGGCAAGGGTCGCAGGAACAGAGGAATGGATAAGCTTACAGGGTGACTGGATAATCAAGGCGGGCGATATGACCGCAGCACTCCAGGCACTTGCAAACGCCGAAGGCAAGGTAGAAAAGGACACCCCCATAGAGCTGCGTGCAAGATACCGCATCTCGCAGCCCGAGCTTGAGGATTTCTACTCCGAATACTCCGAGGTGCTGACCTTTGGCGCTGTAGATATGCAGGTAGAGCCCGACAGCGTGGTCGAAAGCTCCGCCCCCGATGATGAGAGCGTGGCAGAGACCACCACGACCGTCAAGGAGAAAAAAACCGAGGACAAGGAAAAGGAAAAGGAAAAGGACGACAAGTGCTCGCTTTGCGGCTTCTGTCCGCAGCCTTTGGGGCTTTGCATATTCATATGGATAGCTATTATCGTTGTTATCGTTGTGATAATAGTTGTCATCATAGTTATGAAGAAGAAAAAGGAAAAGAATGAGAGCGGTAAATAACAAAGCAGCGATCAGCACCTTTATCGTACATTGCATATAGCAGGAAAGGGAAAAGAATATGGGAAGGATAAAAGCAGTATGTATAGGCAGACAGTACGCTTCCGGCGGAAGTGAGATAGGCGCTATGGTAGCAAAGAAGTTACAGGCCAAATGCTACGACCACGAGCTTGTAGACATGGCTATAGAGCGCAGCGGCATCAGCCGTGAGGAATTTGAAAAGTACGAGGAGGAGGTAATAAGCCCCCTGCACTCGCCGATATCTTCGCTTTTCGGCAGCAAGCACCGTGACCTGACAGAAGCTGTGTTCCACGCTGAGGGTGAGATAATATGCGAGATAGCTGAAAAAGAGCCTACCGTAGTATTTGTCGGCAGATGCGCTGACTCGGTGCTCAGAAACAGAGTTCGCACGCTGCACGTTTACATCTACTCGGACATGGAAAAGAGAATGGACAACGCTATCCGCAAATACGGCATCTCTCAGGACGAGGTCGAGCAGGTGATAAAGCGCTTTGACAAAAAGCGTGCCTTCTACTACGAATGCAACACAAACAAGGTCTGGGGCGACAAATCAAGCTATGACCTGTGTATAGACAGCGGCAAGCTCGGCTACGAGACTACGGCAAGCATAATCGCAGCGATAGTCAGAGCGAGCGAGTAATTTTCAGGTAACAAGTAACAGGTGAGGTGTCCTGCTTACTCAGGACGGATCATAAAAACTTGCCCGAATGGGCATCTCATCGGTGCGCAGCACCGATACATTCATTGTGCATTATGCATTGTGCATTGTGCATTAAATCAAACAGGCGGTGATACCCATGTGCGATGAGACGATATCGCAGAAGATAACAGAACTCACATCGACGATACTCGATGATTACTCAAAGGGAAGAACGATAGACGCTTCATGCCCATACGACCAGCCCGACAAGAAGGTCATAATCGACATGATAAACAAGCTGCAGATAATCGTATTCCCGGGGCATTTCAAAAACTACACCTACAAGGTCTACACAAGGCGCTCGGGGCTCTCTATGCTACTGGAGGACGTGATGTTCAACCTCAAAAGGCAGATAGCCTCTGTACTTGGATTTGACGAGAAATACGCAGACCTTGACTGCGACGGCAAAACAGACAAGGCAGCAGAGCTCGCCCTTGAATTCTTAGAGCGCATACCCAAGATAAGGGAATTCATTGAGACGGACGTTCAGGCAGGCTTTGACGGCGACCCGGCAGCATTCAACAAGGACGAGATAATCTACTCCTACCCCGGGCTTTACGCTATTTTCGTAAACCGCATAGCTCACGAGCTGTTTCTGCTCGGTGTGCCTATGATACCGAGGATAATGACCGAGCACGCACACAGCCTGACCGGTATAGACATCCACCCCGGTGCATCTATCGGCAAGTATTTCTTTATCGACCACGGCACGGGCATAGTTATAGGCGAAACGACCGAGATAGGCGACAATGTAAAGATATATCAGGGCGTTACACTCGGCGCTCTCTCGACAAGAGGCGGCCAGAGCTTAAGAAACAAAAAGCGCCACCCGACTATCATGGACAACGTGACTATCTATTCAGGTGCGTCTATCTTAGGCGGCGACACGGTGATAGGCCGTGACGTTGTCATAGGCGGTAACGCATTTATCACCAAGAGCATAGCAGCCGGAGCAAAGGTAAGCATCAAAAACCAGGAGCTCCGCTACAACTACGACTCAAAACACCCCGTCGAGCAGTGCAGCATCGATGAGGAGGCAGAGTGGTTCTATATTATTTGAGTTATCAGCCCGAAGGCGTTGTGCTTTCGGGCTTTTGTGTTTGCAATAATAGATATTGACATTTTCAGAAAAATGTGATATAATAATATTGAACAAGAAATTGCACAATATATTGAACAAGAAAGGAATGATGAGTATGTTAGCAGTTAATTATTCTACTATCAGAAATAATCTGAAAGACTATTGCGACCGTGCAACTGACGAGGACGAGACTGTAATAGTCACAAGGAAGAATGAAAAAAATGTTGTCATCATGAGCCTTGAACAGTATAACAGCATAATGAAAGCCCTGAGAAACGCCGAGTATCTTGCGAAGATAGACAGAGCCTTTGACCAGCTTGAAGCAGGAAGCGGGCGGCAGCACGAGCTCATAGAGGCCGATGACGATGAATAAGCTGTGGAGCGATATTGTGTGGGACGAATATCTTTACTGGCAGCAGACCGACAAAAAGGTAGTCAGAAAGATAAACGAACTGATAAAGGATATCGAGCGAAACGGTCTTTCAAAGGGTATAGGTCACCCAGAGCCGCTAAGATACCGAAAGGGCTGGAGCAGGCACATAGACCACGCAAACAGGCTTGTTTACAACATAGTTGACGGCAGCTTGTGGATAGCCTCCTGCAAAGGGCATTATGAAGACTGACAAAACGCCTCCTTGGTTTTCAAGGGGGCTTTTTTATTCCCCGGCCTTTGAAAAAATCATATTTATGATAGGATTTTCAGTTGACTTACACAATTAAAAATGCTATAATAAATCAAACCATAAAAAACCGAAAGGAATGATAGTTATGTTAGACTTCAATTTTTACAGCCCGACAGAGTTTGTCTTTGGTAAAGGCAGAGAGAGCGAGTGCGGAGAACTTGTCAGAAAGTACGGCGGCAGCAAGGTGCTTATCCACTACGGCGGCGGCTCGGCTGTAAAAAGCGGCCTTATCGACAGGGTAAAGGCTTCTCTCACCAAAAGCGGCGTAGGCTTTGCAGAGCTCGGCGGCGTAAGGCCAAACCCCCGTGACACGCTCGTTTACAAGGGCATAGAGCTTGTCAAGAGCGAGGGGATAGACTTTATCCTCGCAGTAGGCGGCGGCTCGACAATCGACTCAGCGAAGGCCATAGCTATCGGCTCGGTATATGACGGCGATTTCTGGGATTTCTACAGCGGCAAGGCAGGCATCGAAAAGGCTCTGCCTGTCGGCACAGTGCTCACTATCGCAGCAGCAGGCAGCGAGGGCTCGGGCAACTCTGTCATCACCAAAGAGGACGGTATGCTTAAGCGTGGCACAGGCTCAGACCTTATACGCCCTAAGTTCTCAGTGCTTGACCCTGCACTCACACAGACGCTCCCTGCATATCAGACAGCCTGCGGCGCTACTGATATCATGGCACACGTCTTTGAAAGATATTTCACCAACACCAAGGAAGTAGAGATAACCGACAGGCTCTGCGAGGCTGTGCTGCTTACTATGGTAAAGGAAACTCCCCGTGTTATCAAAGACCCCGACAACTACGAGGCAAGAGCAAACATCATGTGGGCAGGCATGGTCGCACACAATAATATAGTAGGTGTAGGCCGTGCGCAGGACTGGAACTCACACGGGCTCGAACACGAGCTCTCCGGTCTTTATGACGTGGCTCACGGTGCAGGCCTTGCTGTTATCATGCCTGCATGGATGGAGTATGTTCACAATCACGATGTTATGCGCTTCTGCCAGATGGCTACCCGTGTGTTCGGCTGCAATATGAACTTCGCTGACCCCGAGGCTACTGCACTTGAGGGCATAAAGGCATTCAGGAGCTTTTTGCACAGCATAGGTATGCCCATAAACTTCACCGAGCTCGGTGCCAAGGAGGAGGATATCCCCACACTTATCGACAAGCTCGGCATAGGTGACGGCAAGCGTGCAGGCTTTATGGAGCTTGACAGAAACGATGTCGAGAGCATCTACAAGATAGCAGCACACGCTGAGCTCTGATAAAGGAAAACAGCATGAGACCCGAGACAGTTTTTGAAAAAGCACCTCTTATCGACCTTCTCTACCCCTCAAACGAAAAACGTGACTTAGCAAGAAAGCGCTACGCAAAAACAAGCGGCCAGACCGAGCAGCTTGTAAATGACATGATGCTCGAAACGCTTGCAAAGCTGATCTGCAATTCAAACGCTTACAAGATGCAGCAGATACTTACCGAGCTGTGCGATGACGAGGAAACGATAAATTACAGGCTCGACATTATAGATGACCTTATCGGTATGCCGGAGCTTGCTGATATGCTCAAAAAGATAGTGCGCATACTCATAGACAACGATAAGGAGAATATCTACAAGATATCCTCCCCCACCTCGTTCACTACGCTTGATTCGGCAGTCACATCGTTTGAGGCGTATATCGAGTGCATAGAGTATATGCATGAGTTCAACGAGAGAAAGGGAAACAGCGCACGCTCGCAGGGTGTGAAAAAGATGCTCGGCTTCTTTGAGCGCTGCTATAATGACAAGAACTACAAGTCACTCTGCGAGGACGTAGCAGAGCTAAGAAGAACTATCAAAAACAGGATAAAGAGCATAGTCGTCGCAATAAACCTTGATGAAGACCTGAAGCCTGTGTCGGCCGGCATAGTCGAGGTTTGCGACAAGGAATACATCCAGAAGCCCACCGTGCTTGACCGCATAATCTACCACGGCGCAAAGTTCAGCGACAAGAACGTCATGGGCGCACTGAAGCAGCGCTACACCTACGAGGGCAACGACAAAAACAGCAAGGACAGGGTAGTAAACACCTACGAAAAAGCGCTTTTCGAGGAGCTTGATTTTATAACGAAAAAGTATGTCGAGCTCATTGACGATGCGCTTGATGACTACAAGGCCATAGGCTTCAAGGACGTGTACTCGATAGAATATCAGCTCGATTTCTACATGGGCATCATCGCTCTTATAAAAAGCGCACGCTCCAAGGGGCTTGATATGTGCCGCCCGAAGATACTTGCAAAAAGCGAGCGCCGTGCTGTCATAAAGGGGATATTTGACCCCATTTATTTCAGCGAGGCGGCTATCTACAACATATCCCACAAGGAGCAGCGTGAGGTCATAACCAATGACATCACCTTTGATGAGAACGCAGGCTTCTACATTCTCACAGGTGCAAACAACGGCGGCAAGACGACCTTTGTGCGTGCTGTGGGGCTTTGCCAGCTCATGGCGCAGGCAGGGCTCTATGTTCCGGCGAGCGAGTGCGAGATATCCCCATGCGATATGATATACACCCACTTCCCAAAGGAGGAGCAGAAGGGGATAGATGCTTCACGCTTTACGAGCGAGATAAAGCAGTTCAAGGAGATATCAGACACTATCACCAATCACAGCCTGCTGCTTATGAACGAATCTATCCAGAGCACCACCCCGAAGGAATGCGTCGATATCGCCGTGTCGCTGGTCGAGGTATTCTCGATGCTCGGTGTCAGGGGCGTTTTTGCAACGCACCTTGTCGATATCGCACCCAAGGCGCTTAAGCTGAACGACAAGGAAGGGCTCAACACCAGGATAGAGAGCATCACCGTGTCTGTCAATGAGAGCTCGGGCAAGCGGCTTTACAAGATAGTCAAAGGCCTGCCGGGAGATCACAGCTACGCTGACACGATTTTCAAGAAGTTCGGGCTTGATTTTGAAGCGCTGAGAAAGCGTGCAAAAGAAATGAATGCATAAGGAGTTAATATGAAGATAATAGATATCTCGCAGGAGGTGTTTTCCTGCAAGGTCTTCCCGGGGGACGATCAGCCTGTCATGGAAAGGGCTATGAGCACTGCCGACGGTGATGTCTGCAACCTCACAAACCTTGCCATGTGCGCCCACAACGGCACACATATCGACGCACCCTTCCACTTTCTCACCGAGGGGAAGACTGTCGATGAAATGGGGCTCGTGCCATATGTAGGTATGTGCTATGTCGCAAGGCATGAGGGCGATGTGACAGCTGCAAATGCCAAAAGCATTATGAAAAAAGCCCGTGCCGCAAAGGCTGACAAGCGCATACTCATAGCCGGCAAAGCCACCGTGACCGCCGAGGCAGCGAGAGTATTTGCACAGTCCGGTATACTTCTTCTCGGCAACGAGAGCCAGACGGTAGGCCCTGAAAACGCCCCCAAGGAGGTTCATCTTATCCTGCTCGGGCGTGGGATAACGCTGCTTGAAGGCATAGTGCTTGACAAGGTGACAGAGGGCAGCTATTTTCTGAGTGCAGCGCCCCTGAACTTAGGCGGCTGCGACGGTGCGCCGTGCAGGGCATACCTGCTCAGAAAGTGACCCGGAGAAACAACTTGATATGACACGCAAAAAGGCTGCGCAGAGAGTATTCTGCACAGCCTTTATCTGTCTATTCTGCATCATCAAGCTCCGGGTCGGGGCTTGCGTTTTTGGCAAGGCTTTTTCTGAGCTCCTCGATATACCTCTTTCCTATCTCGCTGAGTGTTCCGTGTTTTTTGTGTATGTAGCCTATCTCCATTATGCTGTTGTGGTTATCAGCATCTTCACGGAAAGGCACTACCACATAGTCGGTGCCGTTCATCTCCTCGCAGAGTATGCCCGAGCATAGGGTATAGCCGTTTAGCTCCTTCATCAGCTCGCCCATAGCCGCACGGTCGGTGGCCTTTATCATTCGGGGGTAGATGTTCTCGCTAAGTATCTCCTCAGCAAAGAGATAACCGTTCTGGCCGTTCTGCTCGAATGAAAGACAAGGGTAGGGCTCAAGCTGTTCAAGGCCTATCGAGCTCTCGCCGGCAAGAGGGTGCCCTTTCCACATATAGACATACGCCCTGCACTTTATAAGCCCGGTAAAGGCAAGCTCATTTTCTTCAAGCAGCTTGGTTATGGGCTTGCGGTTGTAGTTACTAATATACAGCACGCCTATCTCGCTTTTGAGTGTGCCGACGTCTTTTATGATGTTGAGCGTTTCTGTCTCCCTGACTGCGAACTCGAATTCCAGCGTGCCGAACTGCCTTACAGTCTCGATAAATGCACTCACCGCAAAGCTGTAGTGCTGTGTCGAAACGCCGAACTTGCGCTTTTTGTCCTTGTCAAGGAATTTCTCGCACACAAGCTCATACTGCCTGTAAAGCTGCCCCACGCTCTGCAAAAACTCCTCCCCCTCGGCGGTGGGAACAGCGCCCTTGTGGGTGCGCAGGAAGACTTCGCAGCCTATCTCCTTTTCAAGCTCTCTCACAGCGCTCGTCAGCGTCGGCTGCGAAATACCGAGCTTTTCAGCCGCCCTGTTCATCGAGCCGTATTCACTTATCATCAGCGCATAGTTTATCTGCTGCAGCGTCATAAAGCACACCTCTTTGCTATGAATTGATATAATGATATCATATAAGCAAGCGTTTGTCAATAGGTAAAGCTGATATACCCTGTCTATTACAGGTTATAGCCTAAGTTTATAGCAAAGCCGTTTTGTGATAGCGTATTCTTATTATCACGGCATTTCATCACATATTGCCTGCCGGAATGCCTGCTGACCGCCCGTAAAGCGCCTGTCAGCGCACAGACAACGTTATCACGAACAGTCTGATATGATCATAGCGAGTCTGCTTTTACGGCAGGCTTTTGTTATTATGGGCAGGGTATCCTGTTCACATCATGTTCGCATATGACAACGTTATCGCTCATTGTTGTTGACCTTTTGCCCATTTTGCGTTAAACTGAAATCACCAAAAAACAAACCGACCAAACGAGACCAAACGAAAGGAAGGAATCAACATGGCAGAACTAAGATTTGACACCAAAAAGATAAAGGCAGGCTACAGCCCGCTCGACAACAACCAGGCGATATCGCCCCCGATATACCAGACAGCAGCTTACGACTTCAAGAGCACAGAGCACGCACAGAACCTTTTCACATATAAGGAAGCAGGCTATCTCTACACAAGAGTAGGCAACCCGACAGTGACCTACTTCGCAGAGAGAGTAAAGGCTTTAGACGGTGCAAAGAATGCTGTGGCAGTCGGCTCGGGCATGGCGGCTATCTCCTACACACTTTTAAACCTCGCATCAAAGGGCGGCACGATACTTGCTTCCCCCTACCTCTACGGCGGCACGATAGATGCATTTGACAGGCTCTTCCCTGAGCTGGGCATAAAGATAAAGCTCACAGATGCAGTTCTCGACCCCGAAAAGCTCGATAAAGAGATAACAGACGATGTAAAGGCTATATATGTAGAGAGCATCTCAAACCCGAACGCTTATCTGCTTGATATAGACAGCATATCAGAGGTGGCTCACAAGCACGGCGTTCCGGTAGTTGTAGACAACACACTTGCTACACCTTACCTCTACAGACCTTTGGAGCACGGCGCTGATATCGTGGTATACTCAGCAACAAAGGCTCTCACAGGCCACGGCAACATCATCGCAGGCCTTATCCTCGACAACGGCGACATGAGCCTCTACACCAAGGAGAAGTACCCCCAGTTCTACGAGCCGATAGTAATGCTGAAAGGCAAGGCTCCGGCAGATATCTTCCCGGATAACTTCTTCATCTTCAGAGCAACTCTTGTATACCTCAACCTCCTCGGTGCTGCCCTCTCTCCGCAGGACGCATATCTCGGCATCATCGGCCTTGAAACGCTTTCTGAAAGAGTTGCAAAGCAGAGCAGCAACGCCGCAAAGATAGCAGCATACCTCGAAAGCTCGCCGGCAGTAGAGTGGGTACGCCACCCGAGCCTTGCAAGCTACAAGTTCAAGGCACTTGCCGACAAGCACCTGACAAACGGCGGCGGCGGAGTTCTCAGCTTCGGCATCAAGGGCACCCCCGAGCAGGAAGCCGCTTTCCTCAACAACATAAACCTCTTCCACTATCACGTTAACTTAGGCGATGCACGTTCACTGATAGTTGACTCACCCAACACCACACATTCCGAGCTCGACGAGGACGAATTCAAGCTCGCAGATATCCCCTCTAACCTTATCCGCATATCTGCCGGCCTTGAAGATGCTGATGACCTCATAGCTGACCTTGAACAGGCATTCAAGGCAGCAGGGCTTTTATAAATGATCACCACTAACGACTGACTACATTTTCACTTCATAAAAGACAGGAGAATAGAACATGAAAAAGAAAAAGATACTACCATTATTACTCGCAGCTGCTATCACACTCGCTTCCTGCTCGGTAAGCGAGGCCGGCAGCAGTGCATCAGGCAGCGCCGGCGGCAGCGCAAACAACGCAAGCGGCGACTACAAATACGGCAAGATAGATATCCCCGGCAAGGACGGCGCACTTTGCGGCGCACCTATATACATAGCCTATGAAAACGGCTACTTCGCTGAGGAGGGCTTTGACGTGAACCTTATCTCGGCTGACTTTGAGACAAGGAAGATAGGCCTTAACAACGGATCTATCCCGATAGTGAACGGTGACTTCCAGTTCTTCCCGTCGATAGAGAACGGTATTGACGTCAAGGTAGTAGACGGTCTGCACGAGGGCTGCATCAAGTTTGCAGTAAGACCTGATTCGGACATCGACTCGGTAGATGACCTCAAGGGCAAAAAGATAGGCGTTGACGAGATTGGCGGCACTCCTCATCAGGTGGCCTCACTCTGGCTCGAAAACGCCGGCATCTCGGCAGACCCTTCCAAGGGAGATGTGACATTCCTCCCCTATTCAGACGGCAACCTTGAATTCGAGGCTCTGGCAAACGGCGAGATAGACGTAGCAGCCCTCTGGGATCCGCTCGGCTCTATCCACGAGAAGGCAGGAGATGTAAAGATACTCTTTGACCTCGGCAAGGACCCATACTTCGCAGATCACTTCTGCTGCTTCCTCTATGCATCAAACAAGGTGCTTGAAGAAAACCCCGATGAGGTAGCTGCACTGCTTCGTGCATACCGCAAGGCTCAGGAATGGCTCTATGAGCACCCTGAGGAAGCAGTTGACATCATCGTCAACAAAAACTACGCATCAATTGAGGATAAGGATCTTGCTGTAGAGCTTATCAAGAGCTACGGCTTCCCCTCGGCAGCAGAGCATGACGAGAACTGGGACAGCCACGTTCAGAGCGATGTCAAGTATTTCGTAGACGGCCTTTCAAGCATCGGCTATCTGCAAAGTGACCCCGGTGAATTTGCCGACAAGATCTATCAGAAGGTAGACGTAAACAAGTAAAAACATTTTATGGCAGCACCGCACTCTGTCTGCGGTGCTGCCTGTACATAAGAGAGGAGAGACACTATGAACACAGCTGCAGCAGCAAGGCTCAGTGCCCCACGAAAAGCTACAGACAAAGAGAAAGATAAGGTGCAGTGGGGGTACAGACACAACGGCTACTATGCGCTGAAAATACTGCTGACTATCGCCGGCTTTGTCGGTGCGATAATAGTCAACATCGCATTTCCGCAGAAAGCGGCGGTAGAATTCAAAACATACATTATCACAGCCCTCGGGCTTCAATTCACACTCACCATCAACGATGTATACATTTTCGTTTTGTCGGCACTTGCCCTTTTCTATGCAGGGTCAGGCATACTTTCCCTGCATAACAAGGACAAGAGAAAGAGCTACAGCCGCAAGGCAGCGTTCCGCTTCGCACTCGGCATAGCACTTGCTGTATGGGATATCGGCGGCACAAAGCTCCAGCTTTTTGCACAGCCCTTCTTCCCCGGCCCTGCCCAGGTGATAGAAGCATACCTCGCCGACAGCGAATACATCGTGCAGAATACACTCTACTCGCTCAGACTCTATGCGGCAGGCTTCTCCTGCGGCGTACTGCTCGGCGTCGGAACAGGCATACTCATAGGCTGGTTCCCAAAGGTCTACTACTGGGTATACCCCGTGCTCAAAATAACAGGCGTTGTGCCTGCCGTTGCATGGATGCCCTTTGCGCTCACACTTCTGCCAAACTCCTTCACAGCGGCAGTTTTCCTTATAGTTATATGCGCATGGTTCCAGATAGCATTCCTTACAGCGCAGGGCATACAGTCAACGCCAAAGCAGAGCTACGAGGCCGCCCGTGTTCTCGGCAGCGGCCAGATAGGGCTAATAACCCATGTGGCCATACCCCACGCTATGCCTGATATCTTCACCGGCATATGCACAGCAAACGCTATGGCATTCACAACTCTTGTAATGAGCGAGATGCTCGGCCAGCCGGGCGGTCTTGGCTATTACATCAATCAGTCAAAGGTATGGAGCGCTTACTACAAGGTGCTCGCAGCTATCATCATCATGGCTGTGCTTTTCTCGCTGATAAACCATGTTATAGGCCTTATCCAGAAGCGCACGCTTCGCTGGCAGGAGGGAGTGGTAAAGAAATGAGCTCAACTATAGGCATCACAAACGTCCAAAGGATCTACCGTGATACCGACGGCAACAAGGTAGAGGCTCTCAGAGACGTTTCCTTAAATATCAGAAAAGGCGAATTCATCTCCATAATAGGTCCTTCGGGCTGCGGCAAGACTACCCTGCTTCGGCTCATAGCAGGGCTTGACAAGCCTCAGGCAGGCGGTCTTACGATAGACGGCGACCCGATAAAGGACGTATCTCCCGAGAGAGGCTATGTATTCCAGCAGGGCGGTCTGTTCCCCTGGCTGACAGTGGAAAACAACATCTCATACGGCCTTAAAGCACGCAAGGTCTTCAAGTCAAACAAAGACAAGATAAGCAAATACATCAGCATGGTCGGGCTTGACGGCTTTGAAAAATCCTACCCCCACCAGATATCCGGCGGCATGGCGCAGCGTGTGGCTATTGCAAGAGCGCTTATAAACGAGCCTAAGGCACTGCTGCTCGATGAGCCTATGGGTGCGCTCGATTCCTTCACAAGAAGCGACCTACAGGACAAGCTGCTTGAGCTCTGGAAGGAAAACGGCACGACTATGATACTCGTCACACACGACATCGACGAGGCGATATACCTGAGCGACAGGATAGTCATAATGACCCCTCGCCCCGGCAAGATAAGCAAGATAATAGACGTTGACCTGCCAAGGCCGAGACACAGAGGCGGAACTGAGTTTTTGGCACTCAGAAAGAGCATACTTGAATTCTTTGAGCTTGCACAGGCACTTCCGCAGCCTGAATACAACATCTGATAAACAAGCTGTCAGCGCAGGCCGACAGGCGCTATACCGTATCACCACAGACCCACCTTTATCCGCACCAGAGTTACAGCAAAGACAGATATGGTATAGAGCTTGTCAGTCTGTGCCGGCAGTATATAAACACATAAAAGGACAACACAAAATGAAGATAAAAGGAAACATTTTCGGCATAGCAGAAGCCCTCACGGCAGCAGTGCTGCTAATAGGGGCTCTGACGTTTTTCAAAGCGTGCGGCGACGGCGAGGAAAGACACATGGTCTGCCACTGGGCGCAGAATGCAGTCACACTTTCGGCGGCAGTGCTCGTGTTCCTGTCACTCCTCCGGGTGTTCATACCCGGCAGGGGCGTCAAGGCAGGCATAGCTTTTGGCTTATTCGCAGTCTCAGTCTCGGTGATATTCATTCCCGGCACAGTGATCGACCTGTGCATGATGGACACCATGCGCTGCCACACGATATTCAAGCCCGAAGTAATAGCGGCGGCCTCTGTGCTCACTGTCATCTCTGGCATTGATGCGGTGATAGGCCTGCTGCGCTCGGGCAAGGAAGAATGAGCATCACAAAGCTGCCGCTCAAAAACCTGATACACAAGCCGGTGCGCACAACAGCGCTCGTGCTCATAGCCCTGTTCATGACAGCGGCTATCTTCGGCGGTCAGGTCGCAGCGGCCAGCTTGCAAAACGGTCTTACCAGCTTGGAGCAGCGGCTCGGTGCTGATATAATAGTCGTCCCCGAGGACGCACAGGCAAAAATTGACCTTGAAAACATACTCCTGCAGGGCACGCCGGGGTATTTCTATATGGACAAGTCGGTGCAGGATAAGATTGCGAATATTGACGGCGTTGAGCTCGTCTCGCCGCAGTATTTCCTCGTTTCTGCAAATGCCGAGTGCTGCACTGTGCAGGTTCAGATAATAGGCTTTGATGAGGACAGCGACTTTACCATAAAGCCCTGGCTGCGCCAAAGCTATACAGGCACTCTCGGCGAGAATGAGATAATAGTCGGCTCATCGCTCTCAACAAGAGTGGGGCACACCCTTAAGCTCTACGGGGTAGAATGCAAGGCCGTAGGCAAGCTCGATGCAACAGGCACAGGCCTCGACACGGCTATATACACCACCCCCGAGACAGTCAAAACGCTTATAAAGGCCTCTCAGCAAAAAGGCATAGGCGTGCTTGCAAAGCAAAGCCCCGAGGACGTTATATCCTCCGTCTACATCAAGGTCAGGGACGGCTATGATATAAGCGAGGTCGCAGGGAATATAAATCTTTCGGTAGACGGCGTGCAGGCTGTGCGCACACGCTCAATGATAACCTCGACCGCCGACAGGCTCTCTGTCATATCAAACGGCATCAGGGTGCTCATTGCGGCAGTGTGGGTGCTCGCAGCCGTGATACTCACAGCGGCATTCACATCACTTGTCAGCACAAGGAAGAAAGAATTCGCAGTCCTGCGCATAAGCGGCTTTTCACGCAGACAGTTAGCAGCGCTCGTCCTTTCGGAAAGCGTTGCCGTATGCGCTGTGGGCGCTGTCACAGGGCTTGCGCTTGCCTGTGCAGCCGTGCTGCCATTCGGCAGCCTTATAGAGCAAAAAACAGGCCTGCCATATCTCTCGCCGGGGGTTTTCAAGGCGGCTGTGTATGCGCTTACGGCGGCTCTTGCTGTAATAGCCACAGGCACGCTCGCATCTTTATTCGCAGCATACAAGCTCAGCCACAATGACACCGGCAGGATACTGAAGGAGGGTGATTAGGTGACTATCACAGCAGAAAACTTAAGCAAAAGCTACAAAACAGGCAGGCGTGATGTGACTGCCCTGCACCCGGCCGATATCGGGATAGAAGGCGGCAGGGTGACGCTCATCACAGGGCGTTCGGGCAGCGGCAAGACAACGCTTGTAAATATCCTCTCAGGGCTCATAACACCTACCAGCGGCAGCGTGACCTATGACGGGCGTGATATCTTTACGCTTTCCGACAGCGAGCTGTCACGCTTTCGCAGTTCAGATATAGGCTATATCCCCCAGGGGCACGGCGCTTTGTCTTCGCTCACTGTCAGAGAGAATATCCTCCTGCCGGCATCGCTTGCAAAGACTGAGAACGCCGGGCAGAAAGCAGACGAGCTGATAGCTCTCACAGGGCTTACAGGGCTCGAAAAAGCCTACCCCGATGAGCTCTCGGGCGGCGAGCTGCGGCGGCTGTCTGCTGCAAGGGCGCTTATAAATTCGCCGGCAGTAGTCTTTGCCGACGAGCCGACAAACGATCTCGATGATGAAAACACCCACCTGCTGCTGACACTTCTCCGTGACACGGCATCAAACGGTGCGGCGGTCATCATCGTTTCACACGACCGTGCGGCAGCCGAATATGCCGACACGGTCTACCGCATAGACGGCGGACATTTATCTTTGGAAAAGGGGTGTAAACGTGATATTGCGTAAAGCTGATATAAACGACCTTGATGAGATAGCTGCGATAGAGAGCAGCTGCTTTCCGCCCGAGCAGGCGGCAGGAAAAGAGCAGTTTCGTGGGCGGCTCAAAGCATATCCCGAGCATTTCCTGCTGCTGTGTGAAGACAGCGGCAAGATAGTCTCGTTCATAGACGGCTTTGTGACCGATGCACCAGACCTGACAGACGAGATGTATTCAGACTCTGCCCTGCACGATGAGAACGGCGCATGGCAGATGATATTCGGCCTTAACACCCTCCCCGGCTACAGGCGCAGAGGGTACGCCGGGCAGCTTATCAAGGGCTTTCTCTCGCAGGCAAGAGCCCATGGCAGACGAGGTGCCGTGCTTACCTGCAAGGAACTGCTTATCCCCTACTACGAGAAATTCAGTTTTGTAAACGAAGGCATATCCGACGGCTCGGTGATAGGCGGCGTCAGGTGGTATCAGATGAGAAGAACGTTTTAAGATACTTAGGCAACACCGCTGGGCCATTGTACGTCAGACACGCAGTCAAATTTTTCGTCAGATTGGCTAAATTTACCGCAGGAATACTAACGTATTTCAAGGTAAATTTGGGTAATATGACGGAAAATTTGCAAGTGGATGGCGTGCAAAGGTATCCGCCGGTGGCCCGGCGGTGTTGCCCTTAGTATTCCCCTCACAGGAGACAGCTTCCCGTGGGGGGCTTTTCATATGCTTGAAGATATGCGTGGAAAACCTTGTTTTTTGTCAAAAATCCCTTGACAACCGCCTTGTGATGTAGTATAATAGAGAAGTGCTTTAGCGATTGAAAGCATAAAAACGTTAAAGCAGAATAACAAATCATCAAATACCCCTTAACGGGGAATAAAGGCAGGTAGATATCAAAAATGGTAACAAGGTGGATCGTCCTCTGCGTGTACCTGATACTTATGGTGGGTATCGGTGTTTACTACAAGAGGAAAACAGCAAGCGTTTCTGATTTCGTGCTCGGCGGCAGAGCACTCGGCCCGTGGTTCACGGCCTTTGCATACGGCACGAGCTATTTCTCGGCTGTTATCTTCGTAGGCTATGCCGGCAAGTTCGGCTGGGCATACGGTGTGGCTTCAACATGGATAGGCATAGGCAATGCCGTGATAGGCTCGCTCCTGGCGTGGCTCATTCTCGGCAAGCGCACAAGAGCTATGACAAAGCACATAGATGCAAAGACGATGCCCGAATTCTTTGAGAAGCGTTTTAATTCCAAGACGCTCAAAACAGTTTCGGCGCTCATAATCTTTATATTCCTTATTCCCTACACAGCATCAGTTTATAACGGCCTTTCAAGGCTTTTTGAAAAGAGCTTCCATATCGACTATGAGTGGTGCATCGTGGCTATGGCTATATTCACCGCTGTGTATGTTATCATGGGCGGCTATAAGGCTACGGCTCTTAACGACTTTATCCAGGGCATAATAATGCTCATAGGCATTGTTGCAGTCGTTGTGGCTGTGCTCAATGTCAACGGCGGCTTCTCCGGCTCGCTCGAAGCTATGGGCGTGATACCCGACGCAAATGGCAACACAGAAGTTTACAACTCTCTCATGGGTCCTGACCCTGTAAACCTTGTGGGCGTTATAATCCTCACATCGCTCGGCACATGGGGTCTTCCTCAGATGGTGCAGAAGTTCTACGCTATCAAGGACGACAAGGCAGTTGTCACAGGTACAGTAGTTTCTACAGTGTTCGCTGTAGTCGTTGCAGGCGGCTGCTACTTCTTAGGCGGCTTTGGCAGACTGTTTATGGACGCAAACGAAGCAGGCGCACCTGTCGAGGGCTTTGATGCTATCGTTCCCTCGATGATGGATTCGCTCTCAAGCGGACTGTTCGCACTTATCATAGTGCTCGTTCTCTCAGCATCTATGTCAACACTTTCATCGCTCGTTCTCACATCGAGCTCGACACTCACTATCGACCTTATCAAGCCCCTTAAGAAGAACATGAGTGATAAGGAAGAAGTACGCACGATGAGGATATTCATCGCAGTATTCCTCCTTATCTCGGTATCTATAGCTGTATATTCATTAAGAGGTTCAAAGCAGGATACAATGGTCATCTCCTCCCTTATGGGTATCAGCTGGGGCGCTCTGGCAGGTGCTTTCCTTGCTCCCTTTATGTACGGCCTTTTCTGGAAGGGCGTTACAAAGGCAGCCGTTATGGCGAGCTTCATCTGCGGTGTCGGCATAACTGTAGTGCATATGCTCATCTACACATTCGGCATCATCTCCGACGCTCCCACAAAGCTCGGCGAGCTCAACCTTGCTTCTCCCGTTAACGCAGGTGCATTCACCATGCTGTTAGGCCTTGTGGTAGTTCCGGTAGTAAGCCTTATCACAAAGCAAAACGACGAGGACAAGGCATTGACAGAGGAAATGTTCAAGTGCTACCAAGCATAATATAAAGATCCAAAGGCTGTTGCATATTGCGACAGCCTTTTTTCTATGCCTGTTTGTGCCAAAGCCTTCGTATGTATACTCCTGCACACATAAAAAAGCACCTGCCGCATCACGCTGCAAGTGCTTTTTAAGCCTGCTTGTCATAGTCTATCCTGAAGAAGTAGTAGTATTCCTTGTAATTCTTCGTCCTGCCCCATTTTACGTCTATCCTTACCACGCAGGAGTCGATGTCCTTTGTCGGGATATTGAGCTGGGCGGCAGGGTTTGATATCATCTCGCCGCTTGTCGAGAATACAGTGTAGGTAACATCGTCAACATACTTTCCTCCGGCGAAAGCCACGCTCATGTTAGTGTTGACGTGAACTGCATTGGCCGAGCTGTTCTTCATTACCTCCTGCTCAACCGATGTGAGCTCAGCAGCAAGGCTCTTGATGTCTGGCTCCTCCTCTGTGTGGGTCGTCTCGCCGTTTCTCAGGGTGCTTATCTCGTAGCCCTTCAGCTCACGCTCGTCAGTTCCCTCAGACAGTGTCACCACGCCGATAGTTACTGTGGGTGTGCGGTTAAGTATGCCTATTATACCGAACATGAACACCGCCGCACATATGCTTATGATTATTCTTCTTTTCACCTGCTGCCTCACCTCTTTCCTTTTCAGAAATGGTCTTGTCCACCTTATATTATACTATAAATATTTGAATTTGTCAATCTTTCCAAGGTCTGCCTTAAGTCACCTTATCTTCTGGCTCTGCTCTCTCTGCGCCTTGAAAAGATATGAACACAGCTTGTCGCTGTCCTCCTCCTTATCAAAGAGCAGCTTTATGCCGTACTCACGCATATTCTCATTCCCGTCAACGCCCGAATCACGCACAAACTGCGCCTTGACTGTCAGCTTTGTCCTCTCATCGAGCTCGAACATCAGCCACACCACCTGCCCGAGGATATAATTCTTGTCAGAATGTATCCTGAGGCCGCATATCGACATATCCTTTATCCATACTACCTGTAAGTCTTCGTAGTCGCCGCTTTCGAGCTTCTCACGGCTTATGGATATCCTTGCGTGCAGGTCAACAGAAACTCTGAACCCCTGCCGCCTTTCGTGGTCAACTATCTTTATAGGAGAAACGACTCTGAGCATCTTCCTTGTCGAAGCCAGCACCTCGCAGATAATAACTGTAAAGCCGACCTTCGTGTTGAAAATATTCAGCTTTATCTTCTGAAAGGTGTTAAAAAGCCTGAGTTCCGAGTCCCTTGCACCAATGGTGATAAAGTCCTCACCGACCTCACGGATAACGCCTATGCCTATCAGGTCGTTTGCAAAGCTCCTTATCTCGCAGACGTTGCCTAAGTATCTTTCATCTATCGGATTCATACATCTACCCCTTTAAGCATTTTATCACGCAGTTCTTTTGACGAGCGCAGCAGGGAAACATATATCCCTGCGATTACCTCGTAAAGCTCAGGAGGTATCGAGCTGCCGACCTGTAGCATACACATCAGCGATGCAGCACTGTCATCTCTGTATACCGGTATGCCGTTTTTCTCGGCAACATCTATTATCCTCTTTGCCACCTCGCCGCACCCCGAAGCAACGACAACGGGGGCATTCTCACGCTCGGTGTCATATTTGAGCGCTACGGCCTTCTGTTTAGATTGAAACATTTATCCCCGTTCTCCTTTCAGGCAGCGACTTGAACACCTCAATAAGGCTTCTTGGCTCACTGAGCGTGTCAACGTCAATGCTTTTTATTTTATAGCTTGAAAAGCTGAGATCATTTCTCAGATCTCTTATCTTGTCCTTGTAAAAGTCAGTGTATTCCTCCGGGCAGAGGATAGACACTGTCAGGTCATTGTCAGTCACCCACAGCTCAGTCTCAAATTTGCCTACATCGCCTATCTCAAAGACTATGAGCATATGCGTCATCTTCCTGCCGTCAGTGCCGCCCGGCACATCGTTCTCGCCGTCAGGGTTTATCCACATCTCAGCCGATGCATTCATGTCCTCATACTCTACAGGTATGACGTAATGCAAAAGCGGTGTGAAATTGCACGGCGATGACAAAAGGCTCTGTATTATCTTGTTCATCGACTCTGAATTGAGCATCTTGAGCTCCGGGTTCTCCGTCTGCTTCTTGATAAGCTCTGTGAGCGCATTCATAGTCTTTGACTGGCTCACATGGTCGTTCTGTTCAAGGAAGCCGAGCAGCAGGTTTGTCAAGCTCTCCTTTTGCTCCTCGTTGTCCATAAGCCCCAAAAGCTTCTGGAAATTCTCGCTTATGCCGTCGTCCGAGAGGGCAATGCGTGAAAGGTTGTATGTCGCCATTGACACGCTCTTTGCTATCTCGTCGTTGTAGAGTATGCTCTTTTCAAGTGAAGCAAAAGTTTCTAACGCCTCGCTTTTTAGCTGCATAAAAAGCTCCTCAAAGCCCTGCGTGTTCTGTAGATTGTTCGTCTCCCCGTTGAACAGGCTGAATTTTTCAAGCAGCGTGTCCATAGCCGTCGAGAGCTTGGGCGATGCGTCAACGAGCTCTCTTATGTAGCTCATGTTGTTCATCACCGAGTCATATACATTTCCCTTTGATGCCGAGTTGTTGAGCGCCTTCAGGAAATTGCTCACAGTGTTCTGAAACTCCCTTACAGCATGAGGGTCGCCCTCGTTCTGCTGCTGGTTTGTCTCTATCATTCCCCTGAGCATATCGAACAGGCCGCCCTTGAACATGGTAGTCATATCCTCCTGCCTCATCATCTCGCCTGCTATCTCCTCTGGCTTAAGGGTGAGGTTGTTGAGCAGCTGCTGCATCTCCTTGGTCTGAGTCTCGTTGTTCATCGGAAGGATATCGACTATCTCTTTTAGCAAGAAGATGTTTGTCAGAAACGCCGATGTCACGTCCTGGTCGTGCAGTATCTCATAGAAGCCGGTGGTCGAGCCGTCCTGGCGCAGAACGTTGGCCTCCGACTGCATATCGCTGTTGGGGGTCGCCTGCTTTACCTTGCTCGTGTCCTGAAAGTCGAACGGTATCTCGTTGGTGTTACGGCTCTCACGGGAGGGCGATATAATATTCCGGTTATTTATCGGCACTGCCGCTCTGGTCACATCAGCCATTTCTTCACTTCCTTGCTGTTTGGAGGTTTCCCCTCACAGACGGTCTTCCCTGACCGAACTGTTCAGTTGGTATATTTGTTGCATATCTGCCTGTTAAAAATTTGGTGTGATTTGCCTTTGAGGCAACACCGCACAACCATTGTACGTCAGACACGCAGTCAAATTTTTCGTCAGATTGGCTAAATTTACCGCAGGAATACTAACGTATTTCAAGGTAAATTTGGGTAATATGACGGAAAATTTGCAAGTGGATGGCGTGCAAAGGTATCCGCCGGTGGTTGTGCGGTGTTGCCTTAATGTTTTCATGTTACCCTTAGGTTAATAAAAGGGCATATACTAAAACCCGAAGAACTCCTTCAAGCCCTTGCGCTCTTTTAGCATATCCGCAGTAAAGCCGTAATGAGCAGCCGACGAGAGCGTCACCACTCTCTCCAGAAACTCATCATATGAGAGCTCAAACCACTCCTCGGGGATGTCAACGTGTATCGTGCCGCCTTCATTGTGGCCGTAGCCGCCGTACCACGCCTCGTCAAGCGATGCCTGATATGTGCCGTCATCGAACTTGTCAAAGCTGTACCAGTTAGCCCACTCGGTCATGTCTTCGACGGCCTTCCCTCCCACGCAGTGCGGTGCTTCGTGCGCAAGCGGCGAATAGTCAGCCGCTCCCTCGCTTGCCATTCTGCGGTAAACGGAAAAGCTGTCTTCTGTTTGTCTTGGTATACGCTCGAGCCTGAGATCACCGCTTGTGTATATGGGGCGTTTCCTGCTCTTGTCACGGTTTTCTTCATTTATCATCTCAAAGAAGAACCCCCTGGGCTTTTTCTGCTCATAGCGCTCCTTGCTGTATCCGAGCGCTGCCAAAGCCTCTCTGAGCTCCTCATTGCCGCTTAAGCTGAGTATGAGCGTTGCCTCGTTCCCGTTATAGAAAGAGTATGTGCCTGCGTATTCGCCCTTGTATTCTATCCGGTATTCCTGTTCAAGCCGGCCGTTTCCCATTTATCATCCCTGCCTCAGGTTGTTTACTATGTCCTCGACCTCGTCAGCCGTCTGTACCACCTTTGCTGAGAAAGCATATGCCTTCTGAGTAACTATTATGTCGCTCATTTCCTTTGCAAGGTTGGTGTTCGAGCGCTCGATAGCCCCCTGCAGGATGTCATACTGCCCGGGCGTTGCCACCTGCGGCTCGCCGCTCTCGGCTGTCGGTGCAAAGCTCTGCCCGTCGTAGCGGAAAAGCGCATAGGGGTTCTCAAAGTAGAAAACGCCTATCCTGTCCTTTAGCCCCTCGATGTCGAGCCTGCCTGTCTCGTCCTTGGGTATGGTTATCTTCTGGTTGTTGTTGTCGAGCACATAAGCGCCGTCAGTCGTCACAAGATAGATGTTGTCGCCCTCAACGCTCGCATCGAACGCACCGTTTCGGGTGTACTGTGTAGTCCCCCTCCTGTCAACTGCGAAAAGGCAGTTGTCGCTCGCAAGCGCAAAGTCAAGGTCATACTCAGTCATCTGGAACTGCCCCTGTGAGAACTGCAACGGGTCAGACTGCACCTTGACGCCATGCCCGTTAAGTATCTTGTGCTCGTTGTCAAGCTGCTTGTTTATGTTCTGATCCATCTGATTGTATATAAGTTCACGAAAATCAGTAGTGGTAGCCTTGTAGCCTATCGAGCTCACGTTGGTAACGTTCTGCGCCGATATGTTAAGGCTGTTCGAGTGGGCGATAATACCGCTGCGCCCAACGTAAAATGCTATGTTCATTCAAACGCCCCCTTAGCTGATAGACGCTATCTGCGATGCAGACTTCATGTTGAGCTGGTTTATCGTCGAAAGCGCCGTGCTGCACGCTTTGAAAGCCGCCTGAGCTTCCATAAGACGTGTGTATTCATCGTTCATGTCAACATTCGAGCGCTCGTAGCCGTAGTTTATGACCTCGGCGTTGTCTACCTGCTCAACGTTGTCGGTTATGAACAGGCCGTTCTGGAATTTGAGTATCTGCGAATCCTCTGCCGGCCTTGTTATGAGCAGCCTGCCGGAAAACTGGCCGTTTACGTCATATATGTTGCCGAGAGTATCCATAGTGAAGTTGTTTCCGCCGACGTATATGTCGCCGTTCTCGCCCTGCACTCTGCCTACACCCTCAAGCTGTAAATACCCCTCGTCATCGAGCGAGAAGCTGCCGTTTCTTGTCATGAACGTTCTGCCCTCGGCACCGTTTACGTTGAAGTATCCGTCTGAGAGAATAGCCATGTCGTATGGGTTCTCAGTCTCGTAGATTGATGCCTCATTGACTATCGTGTCAACTGTCTCGACAAGGTTTGTCTGCGATGCGTCACCTATTTTTGTGTATACGCCGCCCTCGTATCTTGTCACGAGCTCCTGATCGAAGGTAGACTGCACGACTCTCTGTGCCCTGTAGCCTGCCGTCTGCGAATTGACTATATTCTGACCTATGACATTAAGATTTCTCTGCCCGACCAGCATACCCGATGCTGCGCTGTAATATCCTCTAAGCATAAGTATTATCCTTTCTTCAGTGCATGATGCACGATTTAGGTCTCGCCCCCGGCGATGTATTTTAAATACCGTGCGGTGCAGCCGCACACCTTAACTGTTAACGTATCCTTCCAGCGCCGCTTTCAGCTTGCTGACTGCCTTTGCATTTATCTGCGACGCACGCTGTACCGATACGTCAAGCACCTGCGCTATGTCTGCAAATGTCAGGTTCTCGTAGTAGTAAAGCGATATAACGAGCCGCTCTCTCTCGCCGAGCTCGTCTATAGCTCTGGCAAGCACCTTTTTGAGTTCCTGTGAGAGCACCTTCTTCTCAGGGCTCTCGCCCTCTGCTTCAAGAGATGTTCCCATCTGCGACATATTCTGTATGAGCTCCTCAAACGAGAGCACAGCCGCACCGTTGACCTCGGCCTGCATATTTGACAGCTTCTCAGGGGTCAGCCCCATGAAATCCGCAAGCTCGTTGTCCGTCGGCTCACGCATGAGTATATGTGAAAGCTCCTGCCTTGACTTGTTTATCTTCTTGTCCTGCTCTCTTACTCGCCTCGGCACCCAGTCCTGCTTTCTCACAAGGTCTATGATAGCGCCTCTTACACGCATGAATGCGTAGTATTCAAAGCTGATGCCCTTGTTCTCGTCAAAGCTGTCGATGCAGTCCATAAGGGTTATTATGCCCTGGTTCACCATGTCATCGACCTGCGCATAGCCGTTTGCGAGCCCTCGCAGCTGTATAGCCGCTGTCTGCGGTATGTATGCAAAATTCATAACGATATCGTTTCTCACCGAATTGCTCTTTGTCCTGCGGTATTCCAGCAGCTTCTGCAAGAACTGCTCGTCCGTGTAGGTATCCTTGTTCTTATGAAAATTCACATACTCACCACCTTTGTCAGTTAACAGTTAATAGTTAACAGTTAACAGTTGATGTGTCCTGCTTCGCAGGACGTATTTTAAAACGGCTTTGCCGCAAATTGCAGACCGGACGATTGCCGGATAATGTGACTTGTCAGCTTTAACTGACAATACACCGCCCGAATGGGCATCTATCGCCCGCAGGGCGATACAATAACTGTTAACTGTTAACTGATAATTATTAACCGTTATTGCTCCATAGTTATATGGCCTAATGCCTGCAGCTGCACGTTGTTGTCTATCTCGTTGAAGGAGAGGACGTTTACGTTCTGGTAGAACTGGTCTATCAGCTTCTTGAAGTATATTCGCACGACCGGCGAGGTAACTATAACAAGCTCGCTTACTACGTCCTTTATCTTGTCAAGCTCTGCTGTTGTGGCGACGATTATCTTCTGTATCGTCACCTGATCAAGCGCAAGGTAAGAGCCCGAATCCATCTTCTTGACTGAGCCCATGATAGCGTTCTCGATGTTCGCATCGAGCGTTATCACCTTTATCTGCCCAGCCTCTGAGAACTTGTGCGATATCGTCCTCTTGAGCGCCTGCCTTACATACTCTGTGAGCATATCTATGTCCTTTATCCTCGGCGCATAGTCAGCGAGCGTTTCAAGTATCGTTTCAAGGTCTCTTATAGGCACCTTTTCTTCAAGCAGCTTGCAAAGCACCTTCTGTAAATCACTTACAGGCACTATGCCCGGCACTATCTCACGCACGAGCGCTTCGTTCGTCTTGGCGAGGTTTTCAAGCATATTGTTAACCTCCTGCCTGTTTAAAAGCTCGTGTGCGTGCGCCTTTATTATCTCTGAAAGATGCGTTATTATCACAGATGTCGGGTCAATGAGCGTGTAGCCCATAAGCTCTGCCTTGACCTTCTTGTCTTCGCTTATCCATTTTGCCTTTATGCCGAATGCCGGCTCTATAGTCTCGATACCGTCGATTATGTCTTCTTCCTCGCTCGGGGCAAGGCCTAAGTAGTGGTCTACCAGCACATCGCCGCCCGACACCTGCTCGCCCTTGATGTATATATAACATACTGGTTGGGGTTTAGTATGCCGCTGTCCTTAAGCTGCACAGGCGGTATGATAAAGCCCATTTCCAGTGCGAACTGTTTTCTAAACATTACCACTCGGTCAAGGAAGCTGCCGCCGCTCGCTTCGTCAACAAGCGGTATCAGCGAGTAGCCGAATTCTATCTTTACCTGCTCTACGTTAAGAAGCCCATAGAGATTGTCGATATTGCGATAAAAGCTCGCCTCTGACTGTATCTCCTCTTTCTGCTCGGCAGCCTCGGCCTCCTGCGCTTCGATTATCTGCGCTGTCTGCTTCTCCTGCCTCTGCAAGAGCATTCCGCCGCCGAAGAGTATAGCCGCCATAAGTGTAGTCTGCACAAACGGGAAGCCTATGATGATAAGGCATTCAAGCGTGATGCCTGCTATCATAAGAACTCTCGGCTGCGAGAGGAACTGCTTTGAGATGTCAGCGTTTATGTTGTTCTCGGAAGCCGATCTCGTAACCATCATACCTGATGCAACAGATACGAGCAGCGCCGGTATCTGCGACATAAGACCGTCACCTACGGTAGCAGTCGAGTAGATGCCTGCAATGGTCGAAAAATCGCCCACGCCTGTGATAAAGCCTATGATTATGCCGCCTATGAGGTTTATGAATGTAACGACTATCGACATTATCGAGTCGCCCTTTACAAACTTCGAGGCACCGTCCATAGAGCCGAAGAAGTCGGCTTCACGCTGAATGCTCTCACGTCGTCTTCTTGCTTCTTTTTCATCTATAGTGCCTGAGGAAAGGTCAGCATCTATCGCCATCTGTTTACCGGGCATAGCGTCGAGGGTAAAACGAGCTGAGACCTCGGCAACTCTCTCGGAACCTTTCGTGATTACGAGGAAGTTTACCAAAACGATTATCAGGAATATGATAAGTCCTACGACTACCTGCCCCTTGATAACGAAGTCACCGAACGCCTTTACCATTTCGCCGGCGTAGCCCTGATTGGTAAGGATAGACCTTGTCGATGATATGTTAAGACCCAGCCGCAAAAGCGTGGTAACAAGAAGTATGGTGGGGAACACCGAGAATTCGAGCGTTTCCTTTATATAGAGTGTGGTAAGCAGTATAACGAGCGACAGCCCCAACTGCACCACGAACATAAAGTCAAGTATGAATGTCGGCAGCGGTATGATGATAAGAAAAACTATCAGCACTATGAATACCGCTACGGTATTAGAAAATATACTTTTTAGCCTTCCCAACTTCAACTGCTCCTTTTTGCCTTTGCTTTTGTTCTGTATCTATTTATGCTGCGGCGCAGCCGCCGCCTCAACTGTTAACTGTTAACTGTCAAAAAAGGTCGTCAGACTCTCTTTATCGGCTTTCCGTCGGGCGTAACACCCTTTTCTTTGTATATTGCCGCCATTATCTCAGCAAGTGCCGTGTAGAATTCAGGCGGTATCTCGTCAAGCAGCTCGGTCTGTGCGTAAAGAGCCCTCGCAAGCAGCTTGTTCTCTATGCACTTGATGCCGTTTTCCTCGGCTATCCTTACTATCCTCAGAGCGACATGGTCAAGACCCTTGGCAACTATCATAGGTGCTTTGTTTTTCTCTCTGTCGTATTTGAGTGCCACCGCAACGTGCTCAGGGTTTCTGATAACAACGTCTGCCGTAGGCACTGCCTGCATCATACGCTGCCTTGCAAGCGCCTGCTGACGTGCTCGCCGCTGGCTCTTGATCTGGGGGTCACCTTCGATGTTCTTGTATTCTTCCTTGACCTCCTGCTTGGTCATTCGCAGGTTGCGGTTGTATTCCCAGCGCTGGTAGAAAAAGTCAAATCCTGCAAGGAACGCAAACGCTATGGCCACGGTGTAGAACAGCGTAAACAGCATACTCCCCGTCTTTTCCGCCGCTTCGGGCACCGACATATACATCATCTTCGGGAACACCATAAGGTTATCCTTGATGAAAGAGTATATAACGTAGAAAAGAATAACTATCTTGACTATTGACTTTAAAAGCTCGATGATGCCCTTCAGTGAAAAGAGGTTCTTGATGCCGTTTAAGGGGTTCATCCTGCTGAACTTGGGGCGGAGGGATTTCATGTTGAATAACCCCTTCGTCTGTGCTATGGTCGCCAGTATCGCCGCACCCATTGATATCGCAAGCAGCGGCCCGCAGCAGATGATTATGCACAGGCAGGCGGCTATGAATATCTCCCTTGAAGAATATATCTCAAAGGTCTCCTGCTCGCCTGTCAGCACGAACATCTTCTGCATGAAGTTCTGCGCCGCCGACATTATGGTAGGATACAATAGTTTAAATCCAAAGAAGGTCGCAAGCATAGTCACTAAAATAACTATCTCCTTGCTCTGGAATATGTTACCTTCTTTTCGCTCGTCCTCCCGCTTTTTCGGGGTCGCCTCTTCGGTCTTATCGCCTGCCGAGCCTGCCAAACTTCATCACTCCCCTGCTCACCCGTTGTGAGCACCGGCAATCTTGATTTTAATGCATAATGAATGTGCGCGGCTGCGCCGCATTATTTGAAAATGTGTATTGGGCGTTTTGCCAAAAACAGTTTTATGACAAAAGCCGATCACCTGCACTTATGCCTGCAAAACGCAATTGCGCATTGCTATGTCACCAGCGACATTATCGCATCATTTGCAGAGTCAAACATTTTCTCCATGTAGTCGGAAACAAAGTTCGATACCGGTATGAGCATAGCTATCAAAAGCGTCAGCCCGACGAGTATCTTGCCCTGCATCTGTATTACGAAAACGTGTATCTGCGGTATCAGCTTCATAAGCAGGCCGAGGGATACCTCCAGCACGAACTCCGCCGCTACAAACGGCAGCGCAAGCCTTACTGCCAGTAAGAACACCGATGTGAACAGCTCTATCGCAAACCTGCATCCGCCCTCGTAGCTGATGTACGCCGCCCCTGCACCGACTGCATCGAAGGTGTTGACTGCCATGTTTATAAGCAGCAGATGCGAGTTGGTAGCAAAGAAATAGAGCATGAACATTATGTTGAAAAAGCTGCCCATCGTTGCTGTCTGTATGTTTGTGAGAGGGTCCATCGTCTTCGCCATCGAAAAGCCCAGCTGCGTGTCCATTACGTCTGCTGCAAACATCAGCATATAGTAGTAAACATTGAACACGAACCCGAGCAGGAAGCCTATGAAGAACTCCCCCATTATGCTGACTAAAAACTGTATCGTCGAGCCGTCGTAGCTGTAGGAAGGCACGAGCGGTGCGATTATTATAGTCAGGCACATTATAAGCCCCGTTTTAGCGCCCCCGGGTATCCTTGCCCGGAAGAACACAGGGTTGAAAAGTATTATCGCTGCAAGCCTTACAAATACAAAAATGTATATGTGAAGGTCTTCTATGTTTATCCCAAGAGTTGCCATATATCTTCCGCCCCTACAGATTTGCTATGCGGTCGAATATCATCTTGAAGAAGTCGTCCATGAGCGTCATCATCCACGTTCCGGCGACAAGCAGTATAAGCGCTATGATAATAAGCTTCGGAACGAATGTGAGCGTCTGCTCGTGTATCTGTGTCGCCGCCTGGAAAATAGCGACTATCAGACCTATGACTATCGAGGCGATGAGCAGCGGCCCGGCAATTTTGAGCACTACCATAAACGCCTGTGAGAATATTGAAAGCAGATCACCCGTTGTCAAGCGCTACACACCTTTCACTATCATTTGCTGCCTCCCATGAAACGGGAGGGGTCGAACCGCTAATGGAATCCCACTATCAGGCTCTGTATCAGTAAGCTCCAGCCGTCTACAAGTACAAATAGCATCAGCTTGAACGGCAGCGCTATCGTCGCCGGCGGCAGCATTACCATACCCATTGACATAAGCGTCGATGATACGACTATGTCTATTATCAGAAACGGGATATACAACAAAAATCCTATCAGGAATGCTCTTTTTATCTCGCTGGTGATGAACGAAGGTATCACGACTATGAGCGGAAGCTCTGTCAGATCCTCCGATACGACCTCGTGGTCGATCTCGGTTATATTTTTATCCTCAGCAAGCGATACGAACATATCAAGATCGTCGTTGTATACCTGCTTTAGCATGAACTCCTTAAGCGGCTTGCCCGCCTCGGTTATCGCATCACGCTCGCCTATCTCGCCGCTGACATACCGGTCATAAGCGTTCTCCTTTATCTGCGTAAAGGTCGGGAACATTATGAATATAGTCAGAAACAACGCAAGCCCTATCAACACCTGGTTAGGCGGTGCGGACTGCGTGCCGATAGCAGATCTTAAAAAAGACAGCGATATGATTATCCTCGTAAACGAGGTCATCACGAGCAGAAGCGACGGTATGAGTGCGAGTATCGCTAACAGGAAAAGCAGATCAAGCGCACTTGATGAGCCGCTCGACTCGCCTGTGTCAAGTGTCACATCAACAGTCGCTGCATTTGCCCTGAGTGTCATGAGAGATATGCTCAGCATCACCCCGAGCGAGCCGAATATCAGACGGAGAATGTGTTTTTTTATCATGCGGGCCTTATTCATTATCGCTTTCCTCCGCCGTTTTTGATGTGTCCTCTTTTTTCAGGTAGTCGTTTATATCCTCGTTTTTGCCGAGCTTCTTGTTGATGTTATACTTTAGCGCATCCGCAAAGCTGATGCTGCCCTTTTGTATACTGCTGCTCTGCTCCTCGCTGTAGGGGGTAAGCAGCTCCTCCTCCTTAAGCTCGCTTATAAGGTTTATGCGGTCGGGCGTTATGCCTATAAGGAATATCCTCTCGCCTGCCCTTGCTATAGCAATGGTCATATCACGGCCGACAGACACTGTTTCAAGTATCTTCAGGTTGCGCCCGCCCTTGCCGCTTATCATATACCGCTTGCCAATGAACTTGGTGGAGATATACGCAAGATAAAGTATCCCTGCAAAGAGGATAAGCCCGAAAATAAGCGTAAATACGCTCTTTACTATGTCCAAGCTGACTCCTCCGATCAGGAAGTAATATTATTCTTTGAATTCACAAGCTCGGTTATCCTGACACCGAAGTTGTCATCAATAACGATAACATCGCCCCTTGCTATGAGCTGGCCGTTCACGGTTATATCCACCGGAGCGCCTGCCTGCTTGTCTATGGGAATAATAGTTCCCTGCGAGAAATTCATTATCTCCTTCATCTTCTTCTTTGTCTTTCCTATCTCAACGCATACGTTCATAGGCACTTCCATAAGAAGATCCATGTTTCCTGGCATCCCTATGCCGTCATCATCAGCCCCCACATCGAACCTCGGGAACGACGAGGGCGAGATATTGAGCGCCGGGGCGTTTGTATTCTGTATCGGCTGCCTTGCAGCCTGCCTCATATTCTGTTTGCTGACAGCGCCTATGCTCTGAACGTTCTGAGCAGCTGTGAGCTGCTGCTGTGTGGTGCTGTTGTTTGTCATATCGTAGTATTTCGAGAGATTGTTCACCGACATATCGTCAAATGTTACGCAGGCCTTGCCCTTGAGTATGGTGCCGACCTCGTACTTGACGTTTACTGTGGCGCACTCGCCCGTTTCCTTGCCGCCGAAGGCACTTGCAACTACGCTGTTGCCTTCAAACTGCATGAGCGCCGAGATAGATGCCGAAGCCTCCACCCCGAAGAACTCGCCGAGCTTTGAGGAGAGCTTATTTGAGACCTGAGACATTATCTCCTTTATCATTCCGAGACCCATCTCGTCAAACTCGATCTCATCGCTGTCGGAATTCATGAGCAGCCTGAGTATGACCGCAAGATCTATCTCACGGAACACTGCCACGGCCTTGCCGCTGATATCTCCCACAAAGACTATATTGAAATACATCGCAGGCATAACGCCCGAGTAGTCAGTATCCTTTATAGTGTGTATCTGTGCAGGCTGCGGCTGTGCATTAAGGTCTGCACCGAGAATGGGAGATAGCGCATCAAGCGCCGAACCCACTGCGTCCGAAAGCACCTCTGATATTTTATCGAACTTAGATCTGTCAAGACTCATCTGAAATTATCTCCTCACTCGTTGTTTGTATCATATATACTTTCCGTGATCTTTACGGCCTTTTTGATGTTGGTCTGCCCGAGCTTTGCCTTGAACCACGGGACGTGATCGACCTCTATCGTAATATCATCGGTCAGCTTTTTATCAAGGGGTATTATATCCCCGACCCTGAGGCTCATGACCTCCTGCATATCAAGCGTCAGCTCAGCAAACACTGCCTTGAGCTCGATGCTCGATTCGCTGAGCGTGTCTATTATCTGCTCACGCCGTCTCTGGTCACGCTCTGCATCAATAGGCTCGAAGTTCTGTGTATCGACCTTCTGCCCGTGCAGCTTTTCCATAAGGTCTTCAAGGAACTGCGCCGAATATGCGATACTGATAGTCGAGACAGAGTTTTTCACCGACACGTCAAAGCTCATGACGAGCCTTACGTCGCTCTCGCTCCTTACATCTATCAGCTTGGGATTAGTCTCGCTCTTTTCGTAGCTTATCTCGGTAGTCACGAGCGAGCTCCATGCGGCGCTGAGCATATCGCAGAAGCGTGTTATAAGGTTTTTGAGTATAGCCACCTCTAAGTCGGTGTGCTGCCTGTCCATCTGCAGCGTCTTTCCGGGGCCGCCCTGCAATATATCTATAAGCAGATACGACAGCGACGGCGGAATGTGGAACATAACCCTCGGGTCACGGAATTCCGTGTCTAAGACCGTAAAGCCCAGAAGCCCTATCATAGTGAATTTAGGCAGGCTTTCAAGGTATGTGGTCGTTCTTATCTCCTCGATACGGGGGTTGTAGACCGAGCAGTTTTCCCTTGTCATAGCCGTAAGCCCCGAGCTTAAGTGCTTTGAAAAGGCGTCCGTTATACGGTTGAGTGCCTTAACGTCCTCCTTGGTGAACTTCTTGGGCACTCTGAAATCGTACAGAACAGCCTTTTGGGCGGTCACTTCAGCAGCCTTGTTTTGCTCTTGTGCTTCAGAATTGCTCATTTATGATTCTTCCTTACAGTAATTATTCTTCATCAGACTCTTCTTCTGAGCCTTCGTCAGACTTTTCTTCCCCTTCGTCCTCGGTCTTCTCCTCATCGCTTGCCTCGTTTGCATCGCCTGTCACGGCATCTGCGAGCGAGTTGCCCTCGAGCAGCTTATCGTAGTCGTAATCCATACCGATAAGGCTCTTTAAGAGGTCGTCCTTGATGAGCGGTGAGTTGACGCCGATGATAGATATCTCAACACGCCTGTTTTTCATTCTGCCGTCTTCAGACTTGTTGTCTGCAACGGGATAGAGATTTGAGAGCCCGAGCGGGAAAAGCTTTTTGGGCTCGATATTATAATTTGTTTCAAGGTAGTTAGCTATCGTACTTGCGCGCTCCGAGGAGAGTATTCTCGCATCGACCTCCGAGCTGTCATATATCGCGGTATGTCCCTTGATGATAACAACTGCGAGCTTGTCCTCGATATCCGAGAGCTTCTGACCGAAGAAGTCGAGGAAGTCGTAGCTTGATTCCCTGAGCACGGCAGTGTCCGGCTCAAAGGCTATCATATCCTGGAACCTGAGGTAGATGTTTTCCTTGTTGGTGCCGTTTGATGTATCGCTGCTCTCGTCCTCGCCCTGCTCAGCCACCTCGGTGGTAGCCTCCTGCTCATCGAGGTACTCAACAAGCGCTGTATAGAATTCATCAAACTCGGTCAGCCCCTGCCCCTCGGGCTCACTGTCGCCGGTATTCTGCGCAGGCGAATCACCGTCGCCGTCAACCACAAGGACTATCTGATCGACCTTAGTTTTGCCGTTTTTATTAAATGCCTTTACTATCTCCGCCCATTTAGATTCCTCGATAGAGGACATTGAGTAGAGAACAATAAAGAATGTAAGCAGCAGCGTAACCATATCGCCGTATGTATCCATCCAGCTTCCGCCGCTTTCCTCACCGCCGCCTTTTTTTCTCGCCAACTGCCTCACACTCCCTTCCAATGCATGGTGTACAATGTACAATGCACAATTCTTTTATAATACGTCCTGCGCAGCAGGACACCTTAATTATTAATTATTAACTATTAATTATTAATTATATACGTCCGTCGTCATTGAACTTGCCTGCATCGCCCTTGCCGCCCTTCTTGGCCTTCTGGTTAGCAGGCAGGAGCTTGACTAACTTGTCCTGTATGAAGTTGGGGTTGTCGCCTGCGAGTATACCCTGAACGCCGACAACGATTATCGACTTGCAGAGCATCTCAGACTCATGCCTTACCTTCAGCTTGTTTGCGATAGGCTTGAACACGAATGATGACAAAAACGAGCCGTAGAATGTCGTGATAAGCGCTACCGCCATGTTTCCTGCGAGCGCATCCGAGTCGGACAGGTTGCCAAGCAGGTTTATAAGACCGATAAGTGTACCTATCATACCGAAGGAAGGCGCATAGTCCGAGCCTTTAAGGTAAAAGCCCTGACACTGCGAGTGTCGCTCCTCCATGTAGTCAAGCTCGTTGTCCATCATTTCCTGCACCTTCTGGGGGTCTACCGAGTCGCAGACCATCATCAGCGCATTCTGCATGAACTTGTCCTCGATACCCTTTACCTTTTCTTCGAGAGCGAGAACACCGTTTATTCTTGCTTCCTTGGCAAAGTCTATGAGCTGCTCGATTATCTCGTTCGGGTTCTTGTTCTTGTCCTTGAACATCATTGCCATGTGCTTAGGCATTTTCTTGAACATTGAAAGCGGGTATGAAACGAACAGCGCACAGAAGGTACCGCCCACAACTATCGCAATAGACGGGATATCTATAAACGATTTTATTGAGGCCGGCGTTACCATATAGCCGCCTGTTTCAGGGTCGGTGCCGAGCATGATAGAGAAAACTATCAGACCCATTCCGACTACCCAGCCTATGATCGATGAAATATCCATAACTTAAGATATGCCCCTTTCGCATATTATATTATGAGAGTATTTTTCATTGCTTTATCGAAGCTCCGTAAAATACATTGCTCACGCACTGCCTTCTGTGCTCGATTATCTTTTCTATCACTTCATGAAGGCTCTCGGCTACGATGTATATCTTGCCGTTTGTGAGCTTTATTGTTGTATCGGGGCATTCCTCGATGGTTTCAATAAGGTCGTCATTAAGTGCGAAATGTGTGTCATTGTGCCTTGTCAGAACTATCATTATCAATACCCTCCATTCAGAAATAAGCGCCAAGAGCCGGGCGAAACTGTAATGATACCCGCCTGTCGTCTTTTCCGGCTTACTTCTATTTACCCCACAATGGGCGGCATTATGCCGCCCTCAGGGTCAAATATTGCTTGTATGGTGCTTATCTCTTAAGGTTTATAAGCTCCTCGAGCATAGTATCGGAAACTGTGATAAGTCTTGAGCAAGCCTGGAAGCCTCTCTGTGTAACTATCATATCCGAGAACTCCTGCGAGAGGTCAACGTTTGAAGTTTCAAGTGTACCGCCTGCGATGGAGCCTGAACCGTCCTCGCCGGGTATGCACAGATGAGGCTCGCCGGAGTTAACTGTTCTCTGGAAGTATGTGGAGCCCACCTGCGAAAGACCTGCCGGGTTGTCGAAGGTCGCAAGATCTATTCTTCCGAGCTCGATAGTGCCGAGTGCAGGGTGTGTGCCGTAGATTATGCCGTTAAAGCCTATAGCAACACCTGTGAGGTCTGCAAAGGTCTGTGCGCCGCCCTCAGTACCGCCGTTGAGTGCGAAGGAGGTCGAGCCGAGGCCCAAGTTCCTTGCAGGAGCGGAAGGTGTACAGTCCTCTGTGCCTGCGTGTGCGCCTGTATATGTGCTTACATTGTTCCAGTTCGGGAATGTGAGTACGAAGCTGTCGTCATCCTCCGGATCTGCCGAAGAATTTCTGAGAACTACAGAACCTGTTGTCTGCATCTGCTCCTTGGTAACTACTGCCTTGTACAGTCCGCCGCCTGCTGTTATAGTGCAGGTGCCGGCTGTTTCATCAACTGCGATATCAAAATCCATAGGCTGGTCGTAGCTGAACTCATCGCCCACGCTCTTTATCGAGAATGCTCTTGATATATCTGCCGGGAGCGGTATCTTACCTGATGCGACACCGAAGTTTGCGCCGACTATCTGCTCACCTGTAAGAGGCTCGCTAAAAGCCGCTGCCGAGTCGATGTCTATCCTGAAATTGCCTGCCGGGTGCGCTGCGCCCGAGTTTGCTGCTGTGATAGCGTCGTTTATAGCATTTTCAAGCTCATTGAGGTTTGCAAACGACTCATTTGCATTAAGTGTTACAGTGATAGAGTTTGAAGTCACAACAGCCTCAGCCTTCTGACCTATCGGGATATTGTTTGAAGATATGAAGTTGAATGAAAGGTTGCCGTTTGCATTCTCAGCAGTGGAGCTCACCTTTATGTTGATGTCGTTTATAACGTCGCTTGCGGACGAAACGTTGGGGTTCTCATAGGGGAGCGATATCCTTATCTTCTGTGAGGAAGCGCCCTGGTTCATGTTGTTGCCCGAAACACCGAGCACGAAGTTACCGTTGATATCAACGAGGTTGCCCTCTGCGTCAACGTCGAGCATACCAGCCTTGGTGTAGAAGATATTGCCGTCGCCGTCCATTACCTGGAAGTAACCGTCACCTGTGATAGCAGCATCGAGTGCAAGACCCGTTGTTGCCATAACGGAAGTTGACTGGTTAACGTCTGTCGAGCCTATCTTAGCGCCGTAGCCTATCTGAACCGCATTCGTACCGCCCTTGGCAGCAGTAGCCTCAGTAGCTGCTCTTGATGTCTGATAGTATACGTCTCTGAATGTAACTCGGCTTGCCTTGAAGCCGTATGTAGATACGTTTGATATATTGTTACCTATAACGTCCATCTTGGTCTGCTGTGTTGTCATACCAGCAACGCCTGAATATAAGCTTCTTATCATAATATGATCCTCCGTTCATTTTAGTATTTTTTATGAAACGGTTTTGTCGGGCTCACCCTCTGTCATTCGGTGTGAGCCAAAGACCCCCTAAAACAGGTCCGGCCCTTATACTATAACCGTTCCTTCGATATTTGTAAAGCAGTTGCCCACTAGTTCTTCATTTGAAACTGTGGTTATTACGGTGTTGTTCTTCACGCTTACTATATACGCCGACTGATCCACAAGTATGAGCGTATCGTCAAGCCCCTTTTCCCGTGCTATCTCAACGCCTGCATTGAGCCTTTCCATATTGTCGTCGGAAACGTTGATGTTTCTCTCGACCACACGGTTGACTGCGTGCTTTGAGAAGTTAAGGCCGCTCGTTTGCAGCTGGCTTTTGAGCACCTGGTCGAAATTGGCCGTAGCGATACTGTCGTTCACGCTTGCTGTGCTTGTCTGCGGTATTCCCGTAGTAATCGGCGCTGTGAGCCTTAGCATCTTAATATCCATATCCCAAGACTCCTTTCTCCTTTAAAATGGATAATCACCGCTCATGCTCGTATAGCGTATATCATGTATTCTGTGTATCGGCAGCCGCCTCTGTTGTTATGGTGCTCTCAGTCTCAGAAGGCTTTGAAGAGTCAGAAACGCTCTTGATATCCGAAAGAGAGAATTCCTTTCCGTTGACTGTGAACTTGTAGTCATCGCCTACTAACGAAACGCTTGTCACCTTGCCTGTAGTCGTCTCGACATCGCCGCCTATGTTGTAAACGGAAGCTGTGACCTCTTTGCCGAGGTAGCTCATAGCGAAGCTCTGCTTTGAGAATGATGCCATCTCCTGCATAGCGCTCATCGACGAGAACTGTGCAAGCTGAGAGAGATACTGGGTATCGTCAACAGGGTTCATAAAGTCCTGGTTTGTGAGCTGTGTCACCATAAGGTTGAGAAAGTCCTGTACTTCGACCTTTGACGAATCCTCGTTTGAGAACTTTACGTTGTTGTAAAGATTCTGAGCGCTCGTTGACTTGGCAGTGCCGTTCATAAGGTCTGTATAGTTTCTCGAAGCGGTGTAGCCCGAATTCAAGCTGTCTATTGCCATAGCGTGCTCCTCCTTTTCTTATATAGTTCTGTTAAGGATATCGGTAGTCTTATATCCTGTCGTTTTAGCCTCACGCTCGTCTTCACCTACTTCGGTGTAGCGAGTGCCGGCTCTTTGTCTGTTGCCGCTGTAGGCGTTCTCGCCCCTGCCGCCGAAGCTGCCCGAGAAATCATCAAAGCCGAAGCCCGACATACTCTCTGCATTGCTTGAAGCCGTTACTACCGCAGGGTTGACCTTTGCCTCATATTCGCTCATGCCGTTTTGCAGCTGTGCAAGTCTGGCATTGATGAGCTGTGCGGTCTTTTCGTTGGTTGCGAGGATATCGAATACGACACCTGCGCTTGATTTTTCCATTCTTATGATTATCTCGCCTAACCCCTCAGGGTGGAGCCTTGCCGTATAGAGCTGCCTTTCCTCGGTTATAGCCCTTGATAAAAGGTCGAGCGTCTGATTGAAGACTGCCTTGTCCTCGGGCGTTCCCTCGGTGAGCACCTCCTTGGGTGTCACTCCTCTGCCGTAGTCCACGAAGCCCATTGCCTGCGCTGCCGTATCTGTGGGTGCATCTGATACCTGTGCCGGCTGAGTCTGCTGTGTACTGCGTGTGCTCTGCGTTCTTACCGGAGCTGATGTCCTTTCCTGCTGTGCCGTCTGTGCTTTGCCGGGTGCATGGCTCTGCTCTGTTGTCGGCTGCTGCGCTGTCGGTGCCTGCCTGTAGGTCTGTGAAGCATCGTCCGTTTGCTCTGTCTGCATGGGCTGTGCGTACCCTGCGTCACCTTCATCGCTTTCGGGCTGTGCTGTCTGCATGACCTGCTGTGGCTGCGCTGTCTGCGCATCTGTTACCTGCTGTAAGGCCTGTTCCGTCTGAACCGGCTGTGGGGTCGTCTGTGCTGTCTGCTCAGGCTGTACCGATGTTTCCCTTGTCTGTGCATACTCAGGCTGTGCGTACCCGGTATTTTCTGCGACAGTTTCGGGGAAAGCTGTCTGTACTGTCTGCGCTGTCTGTTCAGGCTGTGCGGTCATTTCCCTCTGCTCTGCATACACAGGCTGTGCGTACCCTGTATTTTCCGCAATGCTTTCGGGAACGGCCGTCTGTACCAACTGCTCAGACTGCACTGTCTGCTCAGGCTGTATCTGCTGTGCGGGCTGTACCTGTGTGTTCACGATGTTCTGTGCGAATATGGGTGCTTCATTCGCCGCTACATCGGTCTGTACAGGCATTTCCCTGCCTTCGATGCTTGCCTGTGCGCTTCTCACTGCCTTTGAGAGATTAAGCTGTTCACTGAGCACGTTTACAGTCCTGTCTACCTCGTTGACCTCGCTTGTCACCGTTATGCCCGATATAGTTTTGAGAGCTCTTTCAAACTCATCCGCATCCTGCACCGAGCCGAGCGCTTCAAGAAGGCTGTTTAGAGCCTTTGATGAGCCCATGACATTTACAAGGTCGTCAAAGTAGCCGTCTGCTATCTCGTCTATCATCTCACCGCCTGTGCGAAGCAGTGATGTATTGTCGAGAACTGCGCTGTAAAGGCTGCTCTGAACTGTCTGCAAGGGGTCATCTGAATTTACAAGCCCTTCAACCGAGCTGTCGGTAGTGTACATCGACATCAGCTCCATAAGGATATCCGCATTCAGGTTCTCAGCACCGTATTCGCTGATTATCTCATCGAGCGTTCCCAGCACCTCGTTATCGGTCTTTGTGCTATCGACCTCACCTGTTGTAAGCTCCTGTGCGCCTGAAGCCTCCTGCGCTCCTGTCTGCTTTGATGTCTTGCCTGCCTTGCTGCTGCTCTGCGTCTGGCTTGCTGAAAGCCTGTTCACTATATCGAGAAAATCGACATTCTGAACATTCTTGTCATCGACCCTTGCTCTTGGCTTTGCGTGGTTTACCTTACCGGCATCGCCTGTTGTTACTGCCATTAAATTGTTTGCGTCCATTCAATTCACCTCCCGTGTGTTTTTTGTCTGACAGAAGGCAGCCCTCTGTCAATTATTATCAAATGCGTGGCCGCATTTGGTATCAGTAGTTTTTGTGCTCTCTTGTATACTTCTGGGATACGAATTCGGATATCACAAGGTCCTGCTCCTTTGAGAGCTGCCTGTTCCATTCCTCACGCTTTTTGGCTTCTAAGTTATCATAGCCCGAAACGTCCATTTTCAGCGAGCTTACCCTTTCCTGCTGCTTGTCTATCGACACCTGCAAAAAGTCGAGCCTGTCGCCTAAGAGCCTCTGCTCCTCTCTCATGCCGTTTTTCTGGGCTTCATAGAGCCTTATCCTTGTTACATTGAGCCCCGAGCGCATCTCCTCGTGCATCTCGTTGTTTATGCGCTCAAATTCCTTATCGAGCTGTTCCATGCGGTCGGTGATGTTGTTTTTCTCCATCATCAGCCCGACGAGCACGTTCTTTTCCCTGTCGAGCAGGATATTCTTGTAATCCCTTATCCTGCCGAGCGAGAACTCAAATTTCTTCATTTGCCATCATCTTCTTTTACCCCTTGACTATCTTGCGCATCAGCTCGACCGTCTGCTCGAAGGTGAACTTCTCATCGACCTTCTGCATCAGGAAGCCGTTTATAGCGTCTATCTTCTTTATCGCCGTATCGAGCGCCGGGTTTGAGCCGGATTTATATGCGCCTATAGATATAAGGTCTATATTATCATTGTATATGCTCATCATGTTTCTTATCTGCCCTGCGCACTCCTTCTGCTCGGGAGTAGCTATAGAGCTCATAAGTCTTGAAAGCGATGCGAGCACGTCTATAGCCGGGTAGTGGTTGGTCATGGCTATCTTTCTTGACAGCATTATGTGACCGTCTATGATACCTCTTACCGTGTCAGCTACAGGCTCGTTGGTGTCATCACCTTCAACGAGGACTGTGTAAATGCCCGTGATAGAGCCGTTTTCAAAGTTGCCGCAGCGCTCGAGCAGTTTGGGGAGCGATGCATATATCGAAGGCGGATAGCCTCTTGCAACAGGCGGCTCGCCGGTCGAAAGGCCTATCTCACGCTGCGCCATACAGAAACGTGTCAGCGAATCCATCATCAGCAGCACGTCTTTGCCCTGGTTCTTGAAATACTCAGCTATCGCCGTGGCTGTCATTGCGCATTTGTTTCTGAGCATTGCCGAGTTATCAGATGTAGCGACCACGACCACCGAGCGCTTAAGGCCCTCAGGCCCCAGATCCTTTTTTAAGAACTCCATAAGCTCTCTGCCACGCTCGCCGACAAGTGCGAGCACGTTGACATCTGCCGTTACATTTCTTGCTATCATGCCCATAAGCGTTGACTTACCAACGCCCGAGCCTGCGAATATACCTATTCTCTGCCCCTTGCCGAGGGTTATCATACCGTCTATCGCCTTGACACCGAGAGTTATCGGCTCTCGTATCTCAGGGCGGCGCATGGGGTTTGCGACCTTGCCGCTTATAGGATGCATCACACCGTCTGATATCTCGCCGAGCCCGTCGATAGGTCTTCCGAGCGCATCGACTGTTCTGCCGATAAGGTTATCGCCCATCATTACCCGCAGCTTTTTGCCGGTGTTGTACACCGTGTTGCCGTAGCCTATGCCGTCTGTCTCATCGTAGGGCATTATCTGTGTTATGCCGTCGTGAAAGCCCACGACCTCGCTTAAAACAGGCGGCTTGTTCGGTATGCGTATCTCGCACACATCGCCGATGCTTGCAAGCAGCCCTGACACTTCTATTATCATGCCGACTATCTGCTCGACCTTGCCAAGCCTTGTATAGAAATTCATGTGGCGCATCTCACGCCGGAGGTTGATTATCTTATCAAAGGAATTGTTCATCGTCCTCGTCACCCTCGTCTATATTCCTGAGGTATTCTCTGATATTTTCAAACTGAACGGGGAGCGATGCGTCTATCACCTGCTCCTTGACTTCCAATATAACGCTTCCCCCCTCAGGGAGATTTGTCTTGAACTCAGCGTTCTGCAGGCCTGCCGTGTGGCGGTCCTCTTTGAGCTTTTTAGCAAGCATCGAGAGGTTCTCGCTCATAGTCACGCTTATGTAGTCTGCATCCTTGAAGCCCAGCAGCGCACGCTTTACCATGTTTTCAAGATAGAGGTCATCGCTTTCGACCTTTCTCTTTACCACGTCCTCCGCCACATCTACAGCGAAGAACTTAAGCTGCTCGGCATACTCATCGAATGCCTGCTGCTGTGCTGTCTTTATCTCATCTATCTGCTTGGCGACTGCCTTGAACATCTCGTCGGTCTCCTGCGCCTTGATACGCTTGCCCTCCTCAAATCCCTCGAGCTTTGCCTGCTCTTTGAGATCCTCGCCCTGGGCTATCGCCTCGTCTATTATCTTTTTTGCTTCTTCCTTAGCGTTTTCGGTTATTTCCCTTGCCTCTCTGAGCGAGCTGTCAACTCTTGCCTTGCACTCCTCCTCTATCCTTGCGGATTCGGCCTTGGCGTTCCTGACCAGCTCGTTATACTGCTCGGCAAAATATTCCTGCAGCGCCTTTCGTGTCGTCTTATCAAATTTATCGGTCTCGATGCCGGCTTTTTCAAGAGTAACATCGGAATTTTTAGGCTTTGGCTTCTTAACTATCACCGCATCTGGTATCTCTACCGCTCTTGCGTTCTCAGTCACGTTAGCCGGGCTTATAACATTGAGCAATAAACATCACCCTTTAAGCTATTATCTCATCATCGCCGCCCTTGAAGAGCACGATATCGCCGCTTTCCTCAAGGCCTCTGATAACATCTATTATCCTCTGCTGAGCCGCCTCGACATCACGCATACGCAGGTTATGCAGATACTGCATATCCGACTGTATCATTTCCTTCTGACGGGACGACATATTGTTGAATATCCTCTCCTGAAGCTCGGGCGAGGCCGCCTTGAGCGACACGGTAAGATCCTTGGTGTCGGCCTCTCTTATGAAGGCCTGTATCTCCATGTCGTTTAAGTTTATGATATCGCCGAAAACGAACATGAGCTTCTTTATCTTGCCGACGAGCTCGGGGTTTGTGACCTCCATGCCCTCGAAGACCGCCTTCTGCGAGTCCTTGTCGATACGGTTCATTATCTCTGCGATATACTGTACGCCGCCGTGCTCTGGAGCAGACGAGGACGAGGTATTGTATGTTCCCGAGAGCTTCTTTTTGAGGCTTCTCTCAACTATCGCCGTTATCTCGGGGTTCGCCTTGTCCATATTGGAAATACGCTCGATTATCTCTATCTGCTGCTCACGGGGGAGCTCGGAGATTATCTTTGATGCCTTATCGCTCGAAACGTGAGACAGCACCACAGCTATAGTCTGCGGGTGCTCATGCTGGAGCGTCATAAGCAGGTTCTTATTATCTACATCATTTATGAATGCAAAGGGGGCGCTGTCTATCTTAGTTGTTGCCCTGAATATCAGCTCATCGGCCTTTTTCTCGCCGAAGGCCTTATCGAGCACGCTCCTTGCGTAGTCTGTGCCGCCCTCTGTGATAGCCTTCTGGGCTATACACATCTCGTAGAATTCGTTTATTATATCTTCCTTTTCCTCGGCGGTAAGGCTCTTTATCTGCGCTATCTCGGCGGAGAGCGTCTCGACCTCATTCTCATGCAGATACTTTACCACCTCAGATGCAGGAGATGTGCCGAGTGCTATCAGCACAGCTGCTGCCTTGGTGCGCTTGTTCATAGTCGCAACGGAGCTTAAGCGGAATGAATTTGCCTTTTCCTCACGCTGTTTTTCTGCTGCGGCAGCTTCTTCCTGAGCAGCTGCTTCCATAGCCTTTCCCTTAGCACGGGAAGCCTTCTCTCTTTTGGGTGACATCAGCTCTCATCTCCTCCGCTGCCTTCTTCCTCGCTGTTCTGCTGCTGTTGTTCATCAAGCTCCTGCTCGTTTATCATAGAACGTATGATAGCCGCAGTAAGCTCGGGGTTGGTAACAGCGAACTTCTTGACCTCCTCGGCCGTTTCCTTTTGCAGCTTGTTGTTTTCATTAGCCTGCTCGATAAGCGAACGCCGCTTGGTATCCTCCAGCTCCTCTTCGAGCTCGTTGACCTTTGCCTTGTTCTTCTGGTCGAGTTCCTTTATCTTCTTCTTGCTCTTTGAAGTTACCACAAGTATGATTATGATAGCTATTATAAGCACTGCACCGAGTGCCACAAGAGCCCAGAAGAGCCAGTTCTTGGTAAGAGGTGTCGTTACCTCCTCTGTCTCGTCTTCCTCCTCATCGGTGCCACGCCAGTCAAATACTGTTATCTTGTTGAGGTCATATATGCTCGTGGCGTTCTTGACTAAAGATATTATCCTGTCTCTGTCGGCATCGGTAAGGGGTGTCTTTGTCTTTAAAGTTATGGAAACGCTTGCGTCTTCTATAACGCCCTGCGCCTTCTCTGTCTGTGTAAGGACATAGCTTACGGCGTTATCGACCTCGTGCTCGTAGTAGTCGGGGTCGTTCCTTAAAGCTTCCTCGTCCTCGTTCGGGTAGGAAGGAACGTCTGTGTTGTCCTCCTCGCCAGTGACACCGCCGGGAGCATTGTCGCCGTCACGGTCGCCTGTATAGGTTATCTTTTCCCAGTCAACGATGTTTCCTTCTTCCTCGAAGTACTTCTTCATCTCCTCGGTTATCTTGTCATAGTTTACCGAAACTGCTGCCGCTGCTGCGACATTTCCTGCGCCGTAGGGGTTTGAGAGTATCTCTATGACACCCTCCTCTATACGCTGTCTTACTATGCGCTCATAGCTCTCACGGGTGCCGAGCTCATACTCCTCGCCCGAGCCTGCCGAGCCGCCGAGCTCCTTGCCGGTTCTTGTATCTATCACGGTAACATCATCAGGGCTCATCTGCTGTGCGGAATAAGCCACGAGGTTCTTTACCGCCTGCACCTGCTGCGAGGTAAACTGCGTATTGCCTCTCATCGTGAGCGTAACGCTCGCCTTGGCCTTTTCTGTGTTCTGCTGCCATGCGTAGTTCGAGCTCTCGGGATAGGATATCGTGACTACCGATGATTTTACGCCGTCGATACGATTTATAGTCGTCTGCAATCTGTCCTGAAGCTCCATTATAATGAGCTTTTTCTTCTCAGAATCGGTCATCGTCATGCTTAGGTTGTCGATATACGTCGAATACGACGGTGCCGACTGCGGATAGCCCTTTGCTGCGAGCTCATACACGAGCTGATCCCACTGTTCTTCCTTTACCATGAGCTGGCCGTCGCCGTTTATTATCACCTCGACGTTCTCGCTCTGGAGATACTGGTAGACTTCGGCAGTCTCCTCAGCCGACATATTCGGAAACAGGGTGACATAGCCGTTGGTACGGGAATTAAGGAAGATAGTAAGACCTATCGCCGCACCCACTATTATTACAAGGCTGATAATTATGAGCCGCCTTATCGCCGCTGTGAGGCCGCCCCACCATTCCTTGATGCGGCCGCCGAAGGCCTTTAACTTCTCATTCATAGAATGTCTTTTCTCCCAACCGTTCTACTGACTCAGATGTCATCCTTATCAGATGTTCATCTGCATTATCTCTCTGTAGGTATTAACTGCCCTTGTGGTTATCTGGGTAGTCATCTGTATCGCTATCTGCGCCTTGGTAGCGGCGAGCATAACGCCCGTCGTATCATCGGTCTTACCGACAGCGAGGTCGTAGGAAGCCTTGTTTGAAGCCTCCTCCAAGTCTCTTACATTATTTAAAGCATCTTCAAGGCGCTGCTCGAATGATGCGCCGGTGTTGTCAGTCTTCAATAGTCTTCCGGCACGCTCTGCCACAGGCTCTATAGCCTTCATCGGCTCAAGCGGAGTTATAAGTGCTACAGGCATTTATTATCACCTCGTAATAGTCTTTTAAGTCAGTGTGTTCCTTAGCCGCCCTTGCCTATCTCAAGACCCTTTGCGGCCATTGCCTTGACCACAGAAAGGGCTGTAAGGTTAGCCTCATACGCACGGGTAGCTTCAAGCAGGTCTATCTGCTCCTCGGCGTTGTTGACATTGGGCATATATATGTAGCCGTCCTCATCTGCGAGTGGGTTGTCGGGGTCGTAGACAGGGTTTACGTCCTCACCGAGCTCAACTGTCTCGGTAACTCTTACACCGCCGCCGTAGACCTTCATCATACGCTCATCAAAGGTCATAGCCCTTTCACGGAAGACCACCTGCTTGCGCTGGTAGGCTTCTTCGGGCGAGGAAGCGGCCACGTTCTGGTTTGCGATGTTCTGTAAAATGACATCTGTCTTATATCTCTCAGCCGTGAGTGCCGAGCCTGTGATATTGAGCGAATTCAAAAAAGCCACTTATCTCCCCTCCTTATCTGAATGTTGCATTCTGCATTACATACTGGTAGTTGCCGATAGTCATATTCATCTTCTGAATGATATATGACTGCTGGAGGTATGTCGAGTAGAGCTCGAGCGATTCCTTATCAGCATCTACGTTATTGCCGTCTGTTGTAAAATATGTATCCTCCGTCTGGAGTATAGAGGTCTCAAAGGCATAGTCGCCGCCACGCTTTGCGCTCTCATACTCACGGTCAAGAAGATCCCTGAAGCTGACCTCCTGAGTCTTATAATGAGGAGTATCAACATTAGCGAGATTATTCGTTATGACCTGCTGCTTAACATTAAGCATATTCAGGCTCGATTCCATAGCTTTAAAGTCAATAGATTCAAACAGCATAGCCTTTTTACCTCCGTTTGCAGTTTTTGTCAAATGAATTGATTTAATCGTCATCCGACAGTTATCTTATTATTCATATTATACCAAGTTAATTATACTACATAACGGTACAAAAATCAAGTCACTTACAGATATTTATTCAAAATACTGCAAAATAATGCTATGAATTAAGCATATTAGACAAACGAAACAGCGCATTTTCAGCAAATATTCTAACATAAAGAAAGCGCACGGCAATTTACGGGCAAGAGATCGTAAAAAACAAAGCCCCCGCATGATCCTTGCAGGACCTCACGGGGGACTATCATATTCTGATATTTATATGCAGGGGTGTCTTAATATAATATATATAATAGTATCAGCACTCAGCTGCCGGTAACGACCGTGCCTGATGTTTCTATCTTCATATTGAGCGAGCGTTCGAGGTAAGCCCTCATCTTAGACTCGCACTCATTGAAGGCCGAGAGAACCTTCGGCGGGAAAACGCCCGTCTTGCCCTCTCTTATCATAGACAGTGCCTGGTCGTAAGGGATAGCCGACTTATACACACGCTCTGCGATAAGGGCGTTATAAACGTCGATTATCGAGTATATCTGAGCGGAGATAGGTATCTGGTCGCCCTCAAGGTGGTCAGGGTAGCCCTTGCCGTCCCAGCGCTCGTGGTGGTACTTGGCTATCTCGAACGCATAGGTAAAGAACTTATGCGAATTATCGAGCCCGAAGCGGTTCAGAAGCTCAACACCCTTTACGGTATGCTGCTTCATGGTGATGAACTCATCATCAGTGAGCTTGCCGGCCTTAAAGAGTATGCTCGGCGGTATGAGAGCCTTGCCTATGTCGTGCAGTGCTGCCGCATCGCCTATATAATCAGCGTCCTGCTGGCTGATGCCGTACTCGGGGTACATATCAGCAAACGTCTCGGCAATGATATGCGTCAGATCCTTGCTTCGGATTATATGGTCTGCTGACTCGAACTGTATCAGTGTAAAGCAGTTTGAGAGGACGGTTATAAGCTGCTTGGTGCGCTTTTCAAGATCCTTGGAATCTCCGCCGCTCTCGGTCTTGGCCTTTTCGTAGATCTCGGTCACGGCCTTCATCTTTGTGCGGAGGTATGTGGGGTCGTAGGGCATCTCGATTATCTCGTTATAGCCTGAAAGGTAAACGGCAGAAGCGTGGTCTTCAACTATCTCTCTCGGCAGCATAGCTATAAGAGGCACCGTCTCGGAATACTTCTTGGTGACAAAATCATCGCCGTAGACACGCATCTCATTTGAGAACTGCTCATCGCAGCATATAACAGCGCTCACCCTGCCGATAAGAGCAGAGGTCTTGCTGACAGCCTCCATATAGCTGCCGAGCATGATGATATTGTAATCCTTACCGATAGCCTGTTTGAGAACGAACTGGTTCATCTTATTGTTACCGATATAGAGAATGCTCTTTTCAACCATTACCTCACCGCCATTCATAAGGGCAGAGCTGCCCACAAAGATACCCGTATGTATTATACTACAAAACCTTCAAATTGTCAACGGTAAATATACAAAATTATGGATAATTTTACAAAAAAGTGTTGCAAAACGGGGTCAAGCACTGCCAAAACAGCAAATACCCCCGGGATATTTAAAAAACTCCCGGGGGTATGATGCTTTATAGCTTTGCATTACCTGTCATCAGCTGCCTGTGTAGAACTGCTTGTCCATCCATTTGAGCCTTGCGTTTATCCAGTTGAAAAGGTCATATGCGCAGTCAACGCCGCCGTCTTCGTTGAGGTCATCCTTGTATACTTCAAGGTATATCTTCTCATCGGCTATGCACTTGTCAATAAGGCCTGTGTCCTTAAGAGATGTCCATTTCTCAGAAGCAAGCGCTTTGAACCAGTCCTGCTTTATAAGTATTACGAACCAGGGGTTTGTTCTGTCGCCCTTTGACTTAACAAAGCTCTGCTCGCAGAATGCGCCTGCCCAGTAGCGTGATGTGCTGTCGTTATACGCCCAGTTGAAATCCCACGGAGAGGTGAATGTGAGCTTTCTTACCTCGCTGTTTTCGGAAAAGTCAACGCACATAAAGAAGCTGCCCTCGCCGCAGTCGTAGTCGTGTACTATCTCATATAAAAGGTACATATCCACAACGCTCTCGATATCCATAACGGCTTCCACGGTGTCCTTTGCATTGTCAAAGTCGGCCTTTACAAGCTCGTAGTTTTCATCGAAGGTGTAATACTCGCCCTTCTCGCAGGCACGGTATACTATCTCGAAAACGCCCTTCATATACTTCTCGATAAACTCCACCTGCTGCTTGGTGTATACATCGCTCTTTAGCGAATACTCAGCCGGCACGAACTTTCTCGTCTCGCCCTCGATATCCGTCACCTCGTATTCGCCATAGTCAAGGGTGATGTAGATATTGTCTTCATCGCCTGTGGCGTAGTTGTCTATCTCCAGATAATAGCCGAGGTCGTTGCCGGTGTAGCCCTCCTCCTGCTCGGTGATGTTGACACGGTTCTTGCCGACCTGGCACTGCTCGCAGAGGGTGTATATGCCCTTGAACTCGTTATTGAGGTAGACATACACTATCTGAGAATCGGTGCTGAATGTATGCCCGCCGATAAGCGTTCTGCCAAAGCGGAAGGCTATATCGTTTCTTATAAGATCCCAGTCAGCTTTGAGGAGCACCCAGCTTTTTGCCTCGGCGCCGTCATGCAGGCCGAGCATATTGGTCTTTTTATCAAACTTTATCCTGTAGGGCACCTGGTTTTTTCTTATCTGCGCCACGTCGCCGTAGAATGCGCTCGAATTGCCCCTGACCTTGACGCCTGCCGACACGCCGTCGAGTCTGACGCTCTCGTCGCAGTTAAAAGTATCGACCACGCATGAGGTGTAATCGTAAATAGACACCACCTCGTCACCCGGAGCGGTGACTATGTGGATAGAGGGGATAGTGTGCTCGCCGGCCTGTTCTTGCTCAAAGGCCTTGACGGCTTCTTTGTCAGCGCCAAGGCTCTCAAAGGTCGCAGGCTCTTTGTTTATCACCTGCGAGGGCTTTATATCGAGCATATCGACATTCTGATTTTCAGCGCCGCTCTCCTCAGATGATGAGGACGACTGCTCTGTACCGCTGTCAGAGCTCTGCGACGAGCTTCCCTTGCCGCACGAAGCAAGAAGCATCACTGACGCAAGCAGCAGAGGGAGTGCTTTTCTCTTTTTCATAAGCCTGCTCTCCTTATCACATAGCGAGTATCTTTTCAATCTCGTCAAGCTCTGCCTGAGTGAATGTTAAGTTTTCAAGAGCGCCCACGTTGTCGATTATCTGCTGCGGCCTGCTCGCTCCGCAAAGCACTGTAGCCACGGCCTTGTTGTTAAGAAGCCATGCTACAGCGAGCTGAGAAAGTTTCTGCCCTCTTTTAGCGGCGAGGTCGTTTAAGGCATTAAGTCTGGCGAGCATCTTGTCATCAAGCTCGTTCTTTATCCAGGTAGCGCCCTTGCCGATACGGGAGTCATCGGGTATACCTTTTAAATACCTGTCAGTCAGAAAGCCCTGATAGAGCGGCGAGAACACCGCAAGGCCTATGCCGTTTTCTGCACAGAATTTATCGAGCCCGTCACGCTCGACCCAGCGGTTGAGCATAGAAAAAGAGGGCTGGTTGACGATAAATGGTGTCTTGAGCTCTTTAAATATCGCCAGTATCTCGGCAGTCTGCGCCTTGTTGTAGTTTGATATGCCTACATAGAGCGCCTTGCCCTGACGCACTATATGGTCAAGTGCAAGAGCTGTTTCTTCAAGAGGGGTATCAGGGTCAAAGACATGGTGGTAGAAGATATCGACATAGTCGAGCTTCATTCTTTTAAGGCTCTGGTCGAGCGAGGATATCAGATACTTGCGGCAGCCGTTCTTATCGCCGTAAACGCCAGGCCACATATCATAGCCGGCCTTTGTGGAGATACACAGCTCGTCACGGAAAGGGCGCATACCACGGTCGAGTATCTTGCCGAAATTCTCCTCGGCAGAGCCGTTATAGGGGTGGCCGTAGTTATTTGCAAGGTCAAAGTGTGTGATACCGAGGTCAAAGGCGGTACGGCACATCTCCTCGGCAGCGGTGAAGCTCGAGCCGAAGCCGAAGTTCTGCCAGAGGCCGAGCGATATGGCCGAAACTCTCAGGCCGCTCCTGCCGATACGGTTATAGACCATTTTATCATAGCGTTTCTCATTCGGGGTATACATAAGGTATCATTCCTTTCAGCATCAATTGTTATAATTATATTACCATAATGCCGCTGTAAAAGATATAGATTATGCTATTTATTTTTATACATTTCCTATTATCGCAGCAGTGTAAACGTTATCATGCATGGCGGTGATGCCGGAGTTTATAAAGTCTGCCGCCTTAACGTATGATTATTTGATAAAATCATATCTGCGCTCTTGATAAATAGGAAAAAGTGTGTTATAATTAAAAAGTATAAGAAGAAACAGCGTGATATATCACGGTTGATATCCAACCGGAAACTGGAGGAAGATATATGTCTGATGAAAAGGATATAAAGACCCCTGACGAAAACGAAGCTCCCGAAGCAGAGGCAGCCCCCGAAGCTGATACTGCGCCCGAGCCGCAGCAGCCGTCGGGCGAAGTGGACAAGGCAAAGAAAAAGCGCCTGCTGACGGCGTTTATAGCACTTGATGTGCTGGTGGTGGCTGTTATCGCTGCTATAGCACTCATGCACAATGCAAAGAAAGACGACAGCTCATCAAAGGGTGAGAGCTCGTCTGTGTCGGCATCGAGCAGCGAGGACGAGGGAGGCGACGACGCATCTTCCGAGGAGAGCGCAGGCGGCCTGCCTGTAGGCGGTGACGATGCATCATCTGACAATGAGAGCTCAGACAGCTCGTCGGAGGAAGACAGCTCATCTGAAGCTGACAGCTCGTCAGAAGAAAGCTCGCAGGACGACTCATCGGACGCTGACGACAAAAAGAGCGACGGCTATACTATAGTATATAATGCAGGCAACGGCTGGGAAGACAGCGGCGTACAGATGTGCACCTTAGAGCTCAAAATAGAAAACAACACATCTTCTCCGATAAGCGGCTGGACGCTGGTGTGCGACATTGACGGATTAAAGAGCGTTGACGGCTGGAACGGCACATGGAAGGCAAGCGGCAGCACGCTCACCATAACGAACGCTGACTACAACGGCGAGATCCCGGCAGGCGGCTCGCAGGTCATAGGCTGCAACATCGGCACGACTTCGGCACTTAAGATAAAGAGCGCAAAGCTCAACAAGAAGGACTGCACGGTAAAGGCCGGCAAGGTAGACCAGAACCAGCAGAACAATCAAAACAACAATAACAACCAGAACAATAATAACGGCGGCAATAACAACGGTGCATCGTCAAAGAGCACCAAGGAGCTTCTGACAAGGAACAAGAACGCCGTACAGGGCGACGACTGGCTGCACACCGACGGCAGCAAGATACTCGACAAGGACGGCAAGGAGGTCTGGCTGACAGGTGTGAACTGGTTCGGCTACAACACAGGCACGAACACCTTTGACGGGTTATGGAACAGCGAGCTTGCACCGACTGTCAAGGCGATAGCAGACCACGGCTTCAACCTGATAAGAGTTCCGATATCGGCTGAGCTGATAAACAACTGGGCGGCAGGCGATTATCCGCAGGCAAACTACAACAACGCCTACAACGCAGAGCTAAATCAGATGAACAGCCTGGAGATATTTGAGTATTTCCTTAAGCTGGCGGAGGACAACGGGCTTAAGGTAATGCTCGACATACACTCAGCAAACACTGATGCATCGGGTCACAACGCAAATCTCTGGTACACTGACAGGGTGAGCGAGGAGGATTACTACGCAGCACTTGAATGGGCGGCTGACAGGTACAAGAAGAATGACACGATAATAGCCTTCGACCTTAAAAACGAGCCGCACGGCAAGCCTAACGAGGGCGACAGTGCTGCTATATGGAACGACTCGAAGGACAAGAACAACTGGAAGAACACCGCAGAGGTGGCGGCTTCCAAGGTGCTTGCAAAGAACCCGAACGTGCTCATTATGGTAGAGGGCACGGAGATATACCCGAAGGACATCAAGAAAAACGGCGACTACAAGTCCACCGATGATGATGACTACTACTTCAACTGGTGGGGCGGCAACTTACGAGGTGTAAAGGACTATCCTGTTGACCTTGGCAAGTATCAGGACAAGCTCGTTTACTCGCCGCACGACTACGGCCCGACTGTTTACGAGCAGCCGTGGTTCAAGGGCAGCTACGACTTTGACAGCCTGATGAAGGACTGCTGGAAGGACAACTGGTTCTACATCTGCGAGAACGACACGGCTCCCCTGCTGATAGGCGAATGGGGCGGATTTATGACCGAGCCGAACCTCACATGGATGACCTACATGAGAAAGCTCATAAAGGACAATCACTTAAACCACACCTTCTGGTGCTTCAACGCAAACTCAGGCGACACGGGCGGCTTAGTGCTTGATGACTTCACCACCTGGGACGACGAGAAATACAACTTCGTCAAGGAAGTGCTCTGGCAGGAAAGCGGCAAGTTCGTCGGTCTTGACCATGCGATAAAGCTCGGCGCAAACGGCATAACGCTTAAGAGCGCAAAGGGGCTTTGAGCCGGATAAAAGTATACAGAACGACCCCCGGGGCGGTGTGATGCCCCGGGGGTCGAGTTGATTTTTGGGGAAATATATGCTATAATAGCCATAGCCTGAGTTTGGCAACATAGATTTGGCGGTCTCCTTAGAGATAAGGAGGTGGTAGCATGGAATACATAACCTTTACCGAGCTTGTGTTATACACCAATATGCTCGTAGGTGTCATTACCCTCTGCTATCTTATCTTCCACAAGAAGAAATAGCGTAGCTTTTTAATAAAAAGAACGCACCGCCGAAACCTCCAAATGGTTGGCGGTGCAATTTCACCAATAACTACAAGGAGTGCCGTCTTAGATCCCGGGGGTTGCCGCCCTCGGGGCTTAGGCTTTTCCTTAATCACAGTATACCACAGTCTTGGCGGTTTGTCAAGGCTTTTTGCATTGACAACTTATGAAAATATATGCTATAATAGCCATAGCCTGAGTTTGGCAACATAGATTTGGCGGTCTCCTTAGAGATAAGGAGGTGGTAGCTATGCAGGATTACGTTACATACGAAAGTCTGTTTCAATTCACAAGTATGCTTATGGCGCTTGTTACATTGTGCTACCTTATCTTCCGTAAAAAGAAGTAAGCTTAGCTTTTGATATAAAAGTAAAGCACCGCCGAAACTCTAAGTAACGGCGGTGTTTTCAAACACTTAGAATTACAAGGAGTGCCGTCTTAGATCCCGGGGGTTGCCGCCCTCGGGGCTTAGGCTTTTCCTTAATCACAGTATACCACAGTCTTGGCGGTTTGTCAAGGCTTTTTTGTATTCTGAGGGTTGGTCAGGGGACTTTGCGGTCGCCCCGTGCCTGCGCAGCTGGCATCACCCCTTCGCAGCCACGCTTCTGAGCGATTCAGGCTGCAAATACCCCTCATTTGTTAAGTCTGCACAACAAAAGGCCTCAACATTTGTGAAACATTGCCCCTTTAAAATACTCAAAGCCGTGCGATGTATATAACGTAAGCGGCAAGGAGTAGCGCACAGCTCCAAGCCAACCAAAACCATACACGGCAAGGACGCCGTGACAAAAAATTTATAATACATGGAGGTATTTATTATGAGTATGGTAGTTAGAACTAACACAATGGCACTGAACGCAAACAATGCGCTCAACAAGAACAACAGCACAGTAGCAGGCAACCTTGAAAAGTTGTCAACAGGTTTTAAGATCAACAGAGCAGCAGACGACGCTTCCGGTCTTGCAATAAGCGAGAAGATGAAGGCTCAGATCAAGGCTCTTGACACAGCTTCCAAGAACGCAGAGGACGGCGCTTCCCTTATCAAGACAGCTGAGGGTTACATGGGCGAAGTTCATGATATGCTTAACAGGATAGTAGAGCTTGCTGAGAAGTCGGCTAACGGTACTTATGAGACCAAGGAAGGCGGAGCGGCTAAAGAGGCTTTTGGAGCAGCTGAAACCGATCGTCAGGCACTTCAGGACGAAGTTGATCAGCTAACAGCTGAAATTGACAGAATTGCCACAACAGCCAACTTTAATGAGTTAAAACTTATGGATGGCTCTATGGACAAGGATAATGCAACAAATAAAGGCTTGGTTGTTACAAATGATACGTTAGAAAATGGTGTATTTAAAGAAAAAGGAACATCTGTTGCATCGACCGCATATACTGCTGGTTCTGCTCTTACACTTCAAATTGGTGAGACATCTGGCGCAGCTGATAAGCTGAGTGTAAACATTAAGAGCTTTAAAACAGATCAGCTGTTTAATTCATTAACAACTGATACAAAAAATGCTAATAATGTTGCAACTGCTCAGTTAGTGGTTGCAAAGAATACCACATCTACAAATGCTAATGGTGTAACACTTAACGTTTCCAATCAGGAATCTGCTTCTGTTGTTGCAGAAAAGGTACGTGACGTTATCAACGATGTATCTGCACAGAGAGCTAAGCTCGGTGCTATGGAGAACAGAATTGATTACACAATCAACAACCTGACAACTGCTTCTGAGAACATCACAGACGCTAATTCAAGAATCCGTGACACAGATATGGCTAAGACCATGATGCAGTATACACAGGGCAACACTCTTACACAGGCTGCTCAGGCTATGCTCGCTCAGGCAAACCAGGCTCCGTCATCGGTTCTCCAGCTCCTCCAGTAATTGGAACAGCTGCTTAGAACTTAGCGCAAGTTAGTTTAAACGAAAAAAATCCCTTCCCTGAGAAACGGGGAAGGGATTTTTCCTGTGCATTACGCCCATAAAACCCAAAAATATTTGTAACATCTGCCAATTTAAAAAACTGCCTGACGGACGATTAATATATTGTAAGCGGCAAGGAGTAGCGCACAGCTCCAAGCCAACCAAAACCATACACGGCAAGGACGCCGTGACAAAAAAATTTATAATACATGGAGGTATTTATTATGAGTATGGTAGTTAGAACTAACACAATGGCACTGAACGCAAACAATGCGCTCAACAAGAACAATTCAACAGTAGCAGGCAACCTTGAAAAGTTGTCAACAGGTTTTAAGATCAACAGAGCAGCAGACGACGCTTCCGGTCTTGCAATAAGCGAGAAGATGAAGGCTCAGATCAAGGCTCTTGACACAGCTTCCAAGAACGCAGAGGACGGCGCTTCCCTTATCAAGACAGCTGAGGGTTACATGGGCGAAGTTCATGATATGCTTAACAGGATAGTAGAGCTTGCTGAGAAGTCGGCTAATGGTACTTATGAGACTGTTGATGGTGGCACCAAAAATGAAAACTTTACAAAAGCAGGCGATGCATCAACCACTGGTGTTGACCGTCAGGCTTTACAAGACGAAGTAAACCAGCTAACAGCTGAAATTGACAGAATTGCTACAACAGCTAATTTCAATGAATTAAAACTGTTTAATGGTGATATGGATACTTCCGCCGCAAGAACAATAGCAAAAGTGGAAGTTGCAGCTGCTGATAAGAAAGCAGGAGCAATTGAAGTTGCTGAAACAACCATTGCTAAAAAGGAAGGCAGTGCGTTGACATTACAGATAGGTGAAACTTCTGGTGCGGCTGATAAGTTGGGAATCAGCTTAAAGAGCTTGAAGACAAATGATTTATTTGCTGATTTGAAGGCAACAAGTGTTTATGTTGATGATACAAAAAAGGTTGGTCTTACAGGCGATAATTATTCTGGTGGTAAAGGTGTTTCGACTAATACTGAAGGTTTAACGCTTAATATCTCAAATCAGAATGCAGCTTCCGTAGTTGCAGAGAAGGTTAGAGATGTTATCAACAACGTATCTTCACAGAGAGCTTCTCTCGGTGCTATGGAGAACAGACTTGATTACACGATCAACAACCTGACAACTGCTTCTGAGAACATCACAGACGCTAACTCCAGAATCCGTGATACAGATATGGCTAAGACCATGATGCAGTATACACAGGGCAATACCCTTACACAGGCTGCTCAGGCTATGCTTGCTCAGGCAAACCAGGCTCCTTCACAGGTTCTCCAGCTGCTCCAGTAATTACGGCCATTGTGATAATTACCTTAGCTTAGGTTAAGTTAATTAGATAGTTCAAGCCCTCCCTGAGAAACGGGGAGGGCTATTATCGTGCCCCCTTTGGGACGGAATCAGTGAATAGTGAAGAATTGAGGTGTCGTGTCTTATCGGCGAAAGCCGATAAGACGAAAGTTTTGCTTTGCAAAACATTTCACTGCGCCGATATGATGCCCATTCGGGCAGGAAAAGCAAAGCCCCCACGAACCACCCCTCAGAATACAAAAAAGCCTTGACAAAACGCCAAGGCTGTGGTATACTTTAGATAAGGGATAGCCCGAGTCCTGCGAAGAATGCGACCTCTCCGCAGAATAATGACGGCACTCCAATAATTTAACGGATAAAACACCGCCTCATCTTATGGAGATTTGGCGGTGTTTGCTTTACTTGCGTTGTCCCTTTCCGGGTCTACACGTTCAGCTTACTTTCTCTTCTTGTTACGGAAGAACAAGTAGCACATTATCTGTATTTCTACCACTCTGAGCAACAGCTCCATAAGGAGTATAAAATCACTAAGTGTCAGATACATTGTGCAACCCTCCTCATCTCTAAGGAGACCGCCAACTCGAGCCAATAGTATTATAGCATATATTTTCCAATATGTCAATACAAAAGCCCTTGACAAAACGCCAAGGGTGTGGTATACTGTTATTAAAGGAAAAGCCTAAGCCCCGAGGGCGGCAACCCCCGGGATCTAAGACGGCACTCCTTGTAATTTAGGTTTGAACACCGCCAACCGTCAGGAGGTTTCGGCGGTGTATGCTTTATAAAAAGCTCAGCTTACTTCTTTTTACGGAAGATCAAATAGCAAATATTCAGCCCCCGGTGTCATAAACGACGCCGGGGGCTGGTGTTTTATCAGTCTTTTTTATTCTTGTTGTATATGACCATAAGGCCTTTGAGCAGTAGGTCTTCATCGAGGGTGATATCCCTCTTGCACAGCGGGATTATGAGCGGTGCAAGGCCGCCGGTGGCGATTACGGTACACTTCTCGCCGAGCTCCTCCTCCATGCGCTCTATCATGCCGTCGAGTGCGCTTGCGGTCGAGAACATGATACCGCTTTTCATACAGTCAACGGTGTTGGTGCCGATTATCTTTTTAGGTGTCTCAAAAGCTATCCTCGGCAGCTGCGAGGTGCGTGAGGTCAGCGCATCGCTCGATACGGCCATACCTGTCATGATAACACCGCCGATGTAGTTTTTGTTCTTATCCACCACCGACATTGTGGTAGCTGTGCCCATGTCGATGATTATCATCGGGGCTTTGTATTCGCTGATAGCGGCAGCTGCGTCCACGGCAAGATCAGCGCCGAGTGTGGCAGGGTTGTCTATCATGATGCTGAGACCTGTCTTTACGCCGGGGCCCACCACCATAGCGGTAACTCCTGCGAGCTTGGTTATCGCCTGCTTAAGGGTATTTGTAACGCTCGGCACGACTGACGAGATAATAGCGCCTGAGATATTCTCCTCCGAGAGCGAGTGCAGTTTCAGCGCCGTCGAGAACAGCGTCATGTATTCAAGGTCAGTTGCGAGCTGATTTGTCGATATCCTCTCACGGAAAAGTATCTGCTTATCATCAAAGCAGCCGAGCACGATATTTGTATTTCCCACGTCGATAGCGAGTATCATAGTTTCTCCCCCTATATTTCAGTTAATAGTTAACAGTTGAGGTGCGGCTGCGCCGCTTTTGCCTATTCTGGCATTCTGAGCCGGACACCTGCCGTCCAGATAAAAATCTATCCGCCGCAGAAGTTATGCGGCGGAGAGAATGGTTTAGGCAACACCGCACAAGGATTGTGCGCAGATTGCGCAGTCAGATTTTTTGTCAGTTCGCCCAAATTTGCCGCAGGAATACTACCGTATTTCAAGGTGAATTTGGGTGATATGACGGAAAATATGCAAGCAAGATGCGTACAAAGCCACCAGGCGGTCTTTGTGCGGTGTTGCCTTTATGCGGCTTCCTGAGCCTTTTTCTGAGACGGGATAAGGCGTGCCTTGAAAAGTGCTGTGCCTACTGCTGCTGTGAAGACCGTGGAAACGATCATCTCAACAAGCGCATTCACGCCTACAAATGTCACGATGAATACGAGGACATTCTTGCCGCCCATGAGATCCTTCATATACTGAGTGTTGCCAAAGAGCAGCACGAGCGCACTCATAAAGAAAAGTGTATTGAAGAATGCCGAGCAGAAACCTGTGATACCGCAGGCAACGGGCTTTGCTGCCTTGTCTCTGAGAGCCTTGAATACAAAGCCTGCGATAAGGCCGTCAGCAAGTCTCGGGATAAATCTCTGAACGAATGCGAGGAAAGGGTTGATAGCGAAAAGTGCTGCACCCATTCCCGAAGGAACGCCTATGCCTATGCACTGTAAAAAGCTCATAAGGCCGAACACACCACCGACGACAGCACCGCCGGCAGGGCCGCAGGTAACAGCTGCGATAGCTATAGGTATGATGTTGAGTGTTATCGAGAGTGGGCCTATCGGGATAGTGCCGATAGATGTGAACGAGAAGATCAGCACAAGTGCTGTCATAAGCCCCAGGATAACAAGATTTTTGGTGTTGAAGAAATTGTTTGTTTTCATATCTGAAAACCTCCTTTGTTATTATTCCTCACAAGAGGATACAATACAGCGCCGGTGCTTTCCTGCCCTTTGTGCTTTTGCAAAGTCAGGCTCAAAAAAGATACCTGCTTTTCGCACTCACGGACTTTCCGGCACAGCCGCACACGGGGGCTTTCCCCGAGCGAGTACATTATAGCATATTTTTTTTCAAAAAGCTATATCTTTTTTTGAAATTCTGTGTTATAATAAAATTAACACTGTAAAACCATTCTCAAATTGGAGGAATCAACAAATGCTCAAGGGAAAGACCGTAGTTTTAGCCGTAACAGGCTCTATAGCCGCATACAAAATGGCGAATGTCGCAAGAATGCTCATAAAGCTGGGCGCTGATGTTCACGTTCTTATGACGCAGAATGCAACACAGTTTATAAACCCTATCACCTTTGAAACGCTGACCTCGCACAAGTGCCTTATCGACACTTTCGACAGGAACTTCCAGTACAGCGTCGAGCACGTTGCCCTTGCAAAGGCTGCCGACATCGTGCTGATAGCTCCTGCCTCTGCAAATGTCATAGGCAAGATAGCAAACGGCATTGCAGACGATATGCTCACGACTACCGTTATGGCCTGCCCGTGCAGGAAGCTCGTCTCCCCTGCCATGAATCACAATATGCTGCACAACCCGATAGTTGAAGACAACATCAAAAAGCTCGCATCATACGGCTACGGGATAATAGCATCTGACCGTGGAATGCTTGCAAACGGCGACATAGGCGACGGCCGTATGCCCGAGGAGAGCGTACTTGTTGAGCACGTTATTCAGGAGATAGCATTTGAAAAAGACCTGACCGGCAAGAACATACTCGTCACCGCCGGTGCAACAAGAGAAGCGATAGACCCTGTGCGCTTTATATCAAATCATTCAAGCGGCAAAATGGGCGTTGCCGTTGCAAGAGCTGCTGCAAGGCGTGGGGCTGACGTAACGCTCGTTCATGCGCACATGGAGACAGGTGAACCGATGTTTGTAAACAACATTTCCGTCACATCGGCGGCTGATATGTATGATGCTGTAATGGCGAACAGCGAAAAGGCCGACATCATTATAAAAGCTGCAGCCGTTGCAGACTACACCCCCGAAACGGTAGCTGAGAGCAAGATAAAGAAAAAGGACGGAGATATGTCTATCCCCCTAAAGCGCACGCAGGACATCTTAAAAGCCCTCGGCGGGAAAAAGCGTGAGGGGCAGATAATATGCGGCTTCTCTATGGAGACTGATGATATGATAGAGAATTCACGCCGAAAACTCGACAGCAAAAACTGCGACATGATATGCGCAAACTCATTAAGAACGCAGGGCGCAGGCTTCGGCGTTGACACAAACGTGATAACCATGATAACAAAGGACGATATGCAGGAGCTGCCCATTATGTCCAAGGACGATGCAGCGCACAGGATACTTGACAAGATAAGGGGTATGCTGTGAGGCTATTAAAACTGCTGTTCCCTGTGAAGATAGGGGCGATAATGAGCTTTTTCATGAGCGGCTCGAACGGAGTTGAGATGTATTCGGGCTATCATTACAGTCTGAAAATGAACAAAGACGGCAGCTACACTGCCGAATACAAGCCAAGCGGTGTGCCTGACGAGCAGGCGCTGAGAAAGCAGGTGGACTTTGACTTTGCCGAGAGCCTTTCGCAGCTTATGAGGGACATGAAGATAAACCGCTGGAACGGCTTTGACAAGTCAAACCGCATGGTAATGGACGGCACAGGCTTTTCGCTCGATGTGAGGTTTACAAACGGCAAAGAGCTGCGTGCGCACGGATACATGAAGTGGCCTAAGGGCTACGGCGAGTTTTCGGGAACGGTCGCAGGGCGGTTCAGGGAGCTATTTGAACAGGTAACAGGTGATAGGTAACAGGTAACAGGTGAGGTGTGCCTTCGGCACATTATGCCCATTCGGGCTTGTTCCCCCGAGGTATTGCCGATGATATGCAAGATCGCTGTCCAGACAGGCCGAATGGCCATCTGTCCTGCGAAGCAGGACACCACAACTGGTAACTGTTAACTAAAAAAAGAGGGAGTATATATATGGCAAAGCGAATAAGCTATTTTGAAAACGGCATCTATATGCTGTTTGAGATAAACGACGAGAATGAGATAAAACTGCTGCATTTTGCACCGGTGCCGTTTTCGGAAAAAGACATTGAGCCCTACTGCGAGGAGAAGGGCTTTGCGCTTTTTGAGGCTGCAAAGAGCTTCCGCCCGGTGGAGATAAACCTCTCAGGGCTTGACAGGCCTTTAGAGCGCCACGGCAACAAATATATCATCACAGCCCCCGGCTACCGCATGAAGTTTAAAGATATAAACGACACGGCAAACCAGCTCGGCAGGCTTATCGAAGTCACCTGCTATGACGAGCCGACAGGCATCGAGACTGTGTCGCACTATCAGTTTTATAACGGTGTGAGCGTTTGCAGGGTATGGACTACCGTCACCAACAAGGGTGATGAGCCGCAGGTGCTTGAATATGTATCCTCCTTCAATCTAAACGGCATTGAAAAGGAAGGCAGTCTGCCTCAGGATAAGAAGATGCTGTTCTGGGTATGCCACAACTCATGGCAGAGAGAGCTCAGCTGGCAGAGCTACACGCTGCCGCAGCTCGGACTTTCGCAGACGCAGCCGACGCCTTTCCAGCACAGCTCGAAGGTCTTTGCGATAGGCAATGTCGGCAACTGGTCGGCAAAGGAATACATACCTATGGGTGTGATAGAAAACACCGAGACAGGCTCGGCACTTGTATGGCAGATAGAGCACAACGGCTCATGGCACGCAGAAGTCTCTGACGAGGAGGGGCATCTGTATCTTCAGCTCAGCGGCCCTACTGAGATAGAATCACACTTTACAAAGACACTTAAGCCGGGCGACGTGTTCGAGTCGGTGACTGCGGCTGTGGGCGTTGCAAAAAAGGACAATATGCCGGCGTTTGACAACGCAATAGCCGAGCTTACACGCTACCGCCGTCTGATACGCCGCCGCAACAAGGACAACGAGCGCCTTGCCGTAATATTCAACGACTACATGAACTGCCTGTGGGGCGACCCGACCGAGGAGAAGGAATACCCCCTCATAGACGCTGCTGCAAAGGCCGGGTGCGAGTATTTCTGCATTGATGCCGGCTGGTATGCTGACGGTGCGTGGTGGGACGAGGTCGGCGAGTGGCAGGTATCACACAAGCGCTTCCCGAACGGCTTACGCCCTGTCACCGACTACATAAGAAGCAAGGGCATGATACCGGGTGTATGGTTAGAGCTGGAGGTCATGGGAATAAACTGTCCGCTGTTAAAGGGCAGGGCAGACGACAGCTGGTTCTTTATGCGGCACGGCAAGAGAGTGTATGACCGCAGCCGCTATCAGCTCGATTTCAGGAACGAAAAGGTAAGAGAGTTCGCTGCTGAGACTATCGACAGGCTTACAAACGAATACGGCATCGGCTACATCAAAATGGATTACAACATCGAGCCCGGCATAGGCACCGAGACTGACGCTGACAGCTTCGGCGACGGCCTGCTCGGGCACGAGAGAGCATACATAAGCTGGCTCAGAGACACCTTCAAGCGCCACCCCTCGCTCATTATCGAGAACTGTTCGAGCGGAGGGCTGAGAATGGACTATCAGATGCTCTCGCTGTATTCGATACAGTCAACCTCTGACCAGGACGACTACAAGCTCTACTGCACTATCGCTGCAAACTCCCCCACTGCGCTCACACCCGAGCAGTCGGCTATCTGGAGCTACCCGAAGACCGACGGCAACAGCGAGGAGGTAGTCTTCAACATGGTAAATGCCATGCTGCTGCGCATACATCAGAGCGGTCATTTAGCATACATAAACGAGCAGAGCGGCGAGCTTGTAAAACAGGCGATAAAGCTCTACCGTGAGATAAGAAAAGACATACGCTCAGCCGTGCCTTTCTGGCCGATAGGCTTATCAGGGTTCGGTGACGAATTCACCTCTTTAGGGCTCAGAAATGACGACGGCAGCGCATACATCGCTGTATGGAGGCGTGAGGGAGACAGCGGAAGTGTCACTCTGCCTGTGGGGTATCTTAGCGGCAGGCAGGCAAGGGCCGAGTGCATTTATCCTTCGTTTGCAGACAACAGATATGAGTTTGCAGACGGTGCGCTGACCGCAGACATGGCACCCTACACCGCAAGGCTGTTTAAGATAACGCCCGATGACAAGGAGCAATAAGCAATGGAAATGGATATAATAACTATCCCCGTTGAGATGCCGCTTATGGTATGGGGAGAAAAGGTAGATTACATATCGGTGCGCACTGACGACCCGGCAAAGGAAGACGATGAAGATTTCTGGAACGGTGAGTTCAGGCAGCACCTTGCAAATGCCGTAAAGATACTCGGCGAGAGCTCAAAGTACGAATCGCTGCTGACTGCTGTGGCAGTCGAGGACAAGGACATAGAGCTTGACTATCTGAGCTCAGTTACGTTAAGCTTTATCGGCGGCAAGGTTTGGTATGACTACATCTTTGAGGCAGGCAAGCTGATAGGTAACTTTGACGTTCACCTCAAAGCCACGCCTGACGGCAAAATGGGATTTGTGGAAATGACATAGTCAATGCACTATGCACAATCGATGTGTCCTGCTTTGCAGGACTATAAAAGGAGTGAGCGAATTTGTCAGCTATACCCGGTCACGTCAGGGACGTGCTTGAAAAACTGAACAGTGCCGGGTTTGAGGCATACCCTGTAGGCGGCTGCGTAAGGGACAGTCTGCTTGGCAAAACGCCGCACGACTGGGATGTATGCACAGCCGCCTACCCCGACGAGATGAAAGAAGTCTTCTCTGATATGCGCTGCATTGAAACAGGGCTTAAGCACGGCACGCTGACTGTGCTGAGCGGCGGCGAGCCGATAGAGGTGACGACATTCCGCTCGGACGGGGATTACACCGACCACCGCAGGCCGGATTCTGTCAGATTCGTGCGCTTGCTAAGAGAAGACCTCAGCCGGCGTGATTTTACCGTGAATGCACTGTGCTTTGACACAGACGGCGGCGTGATAGATATGTTTGACGGGCAGGGCGACCTTGGCAGAAGGCTTATACGCTGTGTAGGCGATGCCGGCAAAAGATTTGAAGAAGACGCTCTGCGCATACTAAGAGCACTTCGCTTTTCGAGCGTGCTGGATTTTGACATAGAGCATGATACGGCCAAAGCGCTCAGAGAAAAGGCAGGGCTGCTTAAATATGTATCGGCAGAGAGGATATTCTGCGAGCTTAAAAAGCTGCTGACAGGGTCAAGGGCAGGCAGGCTGCTGATCGAATACAGAGAGGTATTCGCAGTCATAATCCCGGAGCTTGCCGAGTGCTTTGATGTCATACAGAACAACCCTCACCATATGTATGATGTATACACCCACATCTGCAAAAGTATTGACAACATAGAACCGGACGAGACTCTGCGGCTTACGATGCTGCTGCACGACATTGCAAAGCCAAGGTGCAAGACAACAGACGAAAACGGCATCGACCACTTCAAAAAGCACCCCTTTGAAGGTGCAAAGATGGCAGATGAGATACTCTCACGCCTAAGAGCCGACAATGAGACAAGAGAGCTTATCTGCAATTACATAACCGAGCACGACAACCGGCTTGCGGAGAATGAGCGCAGCGTCGGGCGGTTCATATCAAAGCACGGGTACGAGTTTTTTGACAACTACTTAAAGATACGCCGTGCCGACACGCTGGCGCAGTCGATGTACTACCGTGAGGAAAAGCTAAAAGACCTTGACATACTGCTTGAGATAAGGGCAGCTCTCGAAGAAAAGAGCGCCTGCCTGACACTTAAAGACCTTGACCTGAACGGCCACGACCTTATTGCGGCAGGATACTCAGGCAAAGAGATAGGCACAGCGCTTGAAATGGCGCTTGACGGTGTTATCGCCGGCAACGTACAAAACGACAAGAAGGAACTGATAGAATATGTCTCAAAACAGAGCCACTGCTGACATATTGCTTGCAGCGGCGTTTCTGGCACTTGCGGTGATCTGGGCGGTAGTTATATACTCCTTTTCATCGCAGGACTCAGATGAGAGCGCATCACTAAGCGGCGAGGTGGCTCAGGTGATAGCTGACACGCTCGAATCAGACGACAGCTCGTCAGACATAGAGCACATAATAAGAAAAACTGCTCACTTTTTAGAATACGGCGTGTTCGGCTCGCTTATGTTCGCATCAACGGCTTTCTTTTTAAAATGGCGTGGCAGGAAGCCTTACTTGGCCATCATCGCAAGCACGCTCGCTGCAATAATATATGCCGCAAGTGATGAATACCACCAGACCTTTGTTCCCGGGCGGAGCGGCGAGGTAAAGGACGTGCTGATAGACACCTCGGGCGCACTGGCAGCATCGGCATTTATTTGCCTGATACTGCGGCTGCGTGAGCGAAAAAGCACAGTAAGCACACAAGAACAGGAGGACGCAGGATGTACTCAGAGCTCAGAGAGCAGATAGCAGAAATCTGCCGCATGATGTGGCAAAAGGGCTGGGCAGCGGCAAACGACGGCAACATATCCGTCAATGTCGGCGAGGGAAAATTCTTAGCCACGCAGACCGGGATATGCAAGGCGTTTTTCAAGGCGGAGAATGTCGGGCTTATAGACGGCGACATGAACGTATTGGACGCAGCCCCCGGCTTTAAGCCTTCAAGCGAGATAAAGATGCATCTGCGCTGCTACCGGGAGAGGGCAGACATCGGTGCTGTGATACACGCACACCCTGTTGCGGCGACATCTTTTGCGTGCGCCGGGCTGCCGCTTGACGATGAATGCATGATATCTACCGTGCTGGAGGTCGGCAAGGCTCCCCTCGTGCCGTATGCCACCCCCTCGACTGACGAGGTGCCAGAAATGATAGCGCCTTATCTGCAAAGCCACGATGTTTTGCTGCTTGAAAACCACGGCGCACTTGCTCTGGGGCGTGACCTGATAACGGCATTCTGCCGCATGGACACGCTTGAACATCAGGCGCAGGTGTCGATAAACGCAAGGCTTTTGGGCGGTGTTAAAAACATAAGCGATGTAAACGTAAAAAAGCTCATATCCATGCGTGCGTCTTACGGCCTCAGCAGCCCGCCCGGCGCTTGACAAGAGGTATGATGTGTGATATACTATTACTAATAATATACAACAATTCGCATGAGCCTTGTAAGCAATGAACAAACAAGATAAGTATTATTCGGGAGGGTAAAACCAATGGCAAAGCAGTATAACATCAGCGCTGCAAAAGCGGCGGAAATTCTTTCAAAAGAAAAGGGCGTTGACAAGACAGCTGTGCTCAATGCAGAGAGCAGGCTCGGCATCAGCTTCCCAAAGGCGCTCGAAGAGCTTTATCTCACAAGCTCGGGCTTTGACCTGGGTGCAAAGAGCAGGGTGTTTGCCCCGGCATACATATCACGCCTCGACGGTGAAGACACAGCCTTCATCATAGGCACGAGCGGCGACAGGCTCGCCTGCATATTCAGCAGAGACCTCTTAAACGACGACCCGCTTGTTTACCTCGGCACACTTACAGGCAAGTCGCTCGACTTCTCGGTAAATCAGAAGCTCTCGCAGTTCTTAGCATGGGTGATATTCGAGGCCGTGACAGAGATAAAGGGCGAGGTCATAGGTGTTGACGACAAGGGCGAGATAGATGAGCTTGCAAAGAAGCTCGGCTTTGACCTTGACAAGCTGACCGACGGCAGCGCTGACAGCTGCATAATAAGCCTTGACGACGAGACCGGCGAGCTGGTATTCGTAAACACCGACGCTGCCGGCAAGGTGGCTGTTATGATCGTAGTCAATACAAAGTAATATATAACAGTTTACCCCCGGGGTTTGTGAACCTCGGGGGTAAACTGTTTTTGATATATCGCCGCAAAGCGGCGATACCTCACCTGTTACCTGTTACCTATTACCTGTTACCTCAGACTAAATTCCCAGCCCGTCAAACGCATCATTGAGCACGGCAGCTGAGGCGAGGAACTTCTCCTGCTCGTCCTCGGTAAGCTCAAGCTCGACTATCTCCTTGACACCGTTTCTGCCGATGATGCTCGGAACACCGATGAACACGCCCTTTGTGCCGTATTCGCCCGAGAGCTTTGCAGAGACTGTGAGCACACTGTTCTCATCGCCCAGGATAGCCTTTACTATCCGGGTGAGAGCTATGCCTATGCCGTAATAGGTCGCACTCTTGGCTTCTATTATCTTGTAGGCGGCTGTGCGCACTTCTTCCTCAATTCGAGCCATGCCCTCGTAGGTGTAGGGGCTCTTTTCATCATCAAGAATGCCTGTTACACGCTTTGTGGCAAGCATCACCTGCGAGAGTGGAACGAACTCCGAATCGCCGTGCTCACCTATAACATATGCGTGGATATTCTTCGGGTCAACGGTGAAATAATCACCCAGCAGATAGCGAAGCCTTGCCGTATCAAGGCTCGTGCCTGTGCCTATTACCTTTGATGCGCCGAAGCGTGACAGCTCAAAGGTCACCCTTGTCATGATGTCAACAGGGTTTGTGGCGACAACGAATATGCCGTCAAAGCCTGACTTGACAACAGGAGTTATGATAGAGCGGAAGACCTCGGTGTTGCGCTTTAAAAGGTCAAGGCGTGTCTCGCCCTCCTTCTGTGCAACACCTGCTGCGATGACTACGATATCAGCGTCCTTGCAGTCACTATACTCGCCGCAGTATATCTTCATATTCGATTTTGCAAAGGCAAGCCCGTGGTTTAAGTCCATAGCCTCGCCCTCGGCTCTTTTCTTGTTAAGGTCGATAAGCACCAGCTCGTTGCATATGCCGCCCTGATTAACGAGCGAATAAGCGAAGCTCATACCTACCATTCCCGTGCCTATAAGCACGACTTTTCTTTTATCGGTGTTCATAAATAACAGCTCCTTTTTGGTTTTTTCGTTGATTATATTATACCAAAACAACGAGGATATGTCAACCGAACAGCTCTTTTATAATATCCTTGTCCACAAATATATCGTAATAAAGATGCTCGAATACATTACCTACCAGCAGCCAAAATGCATAGATGATAATAATGAGCTTTACTGCAAAGCGCATATACAAGCGCTGCTCGTCACCGGTTCCGAGAGGTCTCACAAAGAATATCACCACCGCCGCTATACGCACCGAGCCGAGCAGCAAAAACTCGGTCTGATAATCTGTCAGGTGCGGAAACAGCGGCAGTCCGCACATTGCCGCCCAGCCCATAAAGCCATAGTTTATAAGAGCAAACCACAAAAACAGCAGTATCTTCTTTTTTCTCAGAGCGGTCATAGTATCACTCCTTATGCAAATACATCATGTATTATCGTCAGCCAGAAAGCATTTATGATAAAAATGAGTATCGCCGCAAAACATAGAAACGAACGCTTTTCCTCACAGGTCTTAAAGGGCCTGACAAAGAACAGCACCAAAGCCGCCGCAGGCACAGAGCCGAGCAAAACCACCTCCGTCTGTGTATCTGTCAGGCTTTGAAGAAACGGTCTCCCGCCGCAGCTTGCCGCCCAGCCAATAAAGGCGTAGTTTATTAGCAGAAACCACAAAAGCAGCAGGGCTTTCTTGCTTCTGAGAGCGTTCATAGTATCACTCCCTACTGTATAACTATAGACGATGCAAACAGCCACGGCGTTGTGATGACAGCAAAGGCAAGTGCGAAACACCTGCGGTCACTCTCGTCATCAAACACCTTTTTAAATGATATCTTCTTATCAAACAGATAGATGAGCACCGACGACAGTGCCATACAAAACAGCACACTCACAGCCGAGAGAGGGTTTGCCCAGGGATTGAATATAATAGCATTTGATGCCTCATAGCGGCGTATCTTCTCAAGAAAAATACTTATTGCCACAAGCGCCGCACCGCCGATGATATCAGCGAGCATTCCGAAAGCCCACACCTTTAATATGCAGCCCTTCCATATATCCTTTTTGTTTTCATTCTTTTTTATTTTCAGCAGGATAAGCAAAACTATGCTGTCGATGATAAAATTGCCTGCAAGCGTCGGCAGCCACATCACGGGGAATGCAAGCACCAGCCACAGCGGCATTATCATATTGTAAAGCCTTACGTCCTTTTTCATTTTGCATTCACCCTTTCATATTCTGCGGCGGCGAGTTTTACCTTTTCAAGGTCAAAGGACGAGCAGACGTGCCTGTCGTCATCGGTCAGCAGGCGGTAGTGGCGTGAGATGTAGTTTTGCTGGATATGCCAGCCAATACCCTGCTGCACCTCCTCCCACCATACACGGCCGCCCATAGTCTTGGGGTACTTAGGCTGCACACGCTCGAATGCAAGCGCACTGAGAATATCCTGCATATCGCCGCCGAAGGTGTTTTGCAGTATACTGCTCTGCGAAAAGAGCGAGCAGAGTGCTACCGCCCCCGTCCAGCCCAGCGAGCCACGGCCCTTTTCGATGCCGACAAGCGTCTTTTTTGATATGCCGAGGCAGAGCGCCATACTCTCCTGCGTCAGCTCATACTCAGTGCGCACAAGGCGCAGCAGCTCATCTGTGTTTTTTATAAATTCTTCTCTTGTCATAAAAAGCGCTCCTTTTGGTGTTTGATTTCCTCTTTAGTGTAATTTTACACTATTTGTGAAGATTTGTCAAGAGGGTACGTGGATTTTTTTCAGATAACGGTAAAAACGGCTGTCAATTGACTTGATAGCCGAAATATGTTATAATAGTATCGACAAATCAAAGGAAGGTAGCGCCTTATGATACAAAACAAACTTGGTATAACAAGCTCCGCCGAGCTTGCGGTCGAAGAAGAACGCATAAGCAAGCAAAAGGCGCTGGAGCTGTTTATGAAAGGCATCGACAAAAGCTATGAATACGAGGGCTATTCGCACTACACAACAGCCGAGATAGATGATATGAACAGGTAACGCAAAGCACCGATGCCGTCGGTGCTTTTTTATTATCTCTGCCCTATGTCGGGGCTTTGTGCGCTATTGCCTATAAACCTTTTATATACGCTGATATTTCGGTCAAAAGGGCGATTTGACGGTGGTTTGTATTGACACTTTTGGGGCTTTGTGGTAGAATTAACATTGAATTATTATCAATAAATTTCAGGCAACACCGCACAAAGGCTCGGAGCCGGTGGCCGTGCGGTGCTGCCTTTAAAAAGGACTGAATTTTCTTGACAGAGGAAAAAAAGCATAAGTTCAAGGAGGGCTCGTTTTTAGAGCTGTTCAATTACAAGGATCTGCTATATCAGCTCGTTGCAAGAGATATCAAGCTCAAATACCGCCGCAGCTTTCTCGGCTATATATGGAGCGTGCTAAATCCCCTGCTGATAATGATAATCATGTCGGTAGTATTCACGCTGCTGTTCACAAAGAAGACCGAGCTGTTCCCGATATACCTCATGTGCGGCAGAACAGTGTTCGAGTTCATCAAGACAGCGACCGACAAATCGTTGAGCTCGATAACCGACAACGCATCGCTGCTCAAAAAGACCTACGTTTCAAAGTTTATGTTCCCGATGTCGAAAATAACGGCATCAATGGTAGACTTCGTATTCTCGCTGGGTGCGCTCGTTATACTTATGGTAGCGCTCTCGCTCAGATACGGCAGATGCCTGTTCTCATTCTGGAACTTAGGTATCGTGATAGTCATAATCGAAGCCTACATCTTCGCTATGGGGCTTGGCTTCCTGCTCGCAGCGCTCAATGTGTTCTTCCGTGACATAAAGTACATCTACCATGCCGTTACTACCATGTGGATATACTGCTCGGCAATATTCTACAACATGGGCTCCTTCTACGACAAGGGCAAGAGCCAGATCAAAAAGGGTCAGACTCCCTACGGATATTACCTTGCATATGTTATCGAGAATTTCAACCCGGCATACATTTACATAAAGCAGTTCAGAGCATTCGTATGGTGCCCGGCTGTAAGGCGTGGGCTCGAATCGTGGGCGTTAGTCGATGCAAAGGACTTTGTTCTCGGCTTTGCCTATGCGTTTTTGATGTTCTTCATTGGCGTGGCAGCATTCAGAAAGTCACAGGATAAATTCATACTGTACATCTGATATTTGCGCTTGTGTGATCCACAGGCAGTGCTTTGGGAACAGTTAACTGACATATCGACCATTATTAAAAAGGATAGTGTGTATGAGCGAATATATCGTTGATGTTGATAACGTGACCGTGCGCTTCAACAAAGCGTCGGAGAATATAGACAACTTAAAGGAATACTTTGTCAAGCTCGTAAAGCACGAGCTGATGTTCAAGGAGTTCCTTGCCTTGCAGAATGTTGACCTTAAGATCAAGCCCGGCGAGGCGTGGGCGATAATAGGCACCAACGGCAGCGGCAAGAGCACACTGCTAAAGGTAATAAGCCGAATACTCAAGCCCTACAAGGGCAGCGTGACGGTAAACGGCACTGTGGCTTCCCTTATCGAGCTTGGTGCAGGAATAGACCCCAAGCTCACAGCAAGGGAGAACATTTATCTTAACGGCTGTATACTCGGCTACAGCAAGAAATTCGTTGCAGAGAGGTTTGACGAGATAGTTGAGTTCTCAGAGCTCGAGGACTTTCTCGACACGCCTGTAAAGAACTTCTCCTCAGGTATGAAATCCCGTCTTGGCTTCTCTGTTGCTACTATGGTAAAGCCCGATATACTGATAGTTGACGAGGTGCTCTCGGTCGGCGACGTGCTTTTCAGAAAGAAATGCATGAACAAGATGAACGAGATGCTTGCCGACGGCACAACGCTGCTTTTCGTTTCCCACAACATGGAGACCTGCAAGAATATGTGCGACCACGCACTCTGGCTCGACAAGGGCGAGGTAGTAAGAAGCGGCGAGATAGACGACATAGCAGATGAATACATGACGACTATCGAGGAGCGCAAGGCAAAACAGAAGGCCGCCAAGAAGAAAAAGCAGAAAGAGCTTGACAAGAAGGCCAAAGAGATAGAAGAAAAGAAAAGAAAGAAAAAAGAAGCTGCATCGTAACAGACAGGAGGTGAACGGACAATGAGTGACAATAATAAAGAAATAAAGCTGCCTAAATACAGTGTGCTGATGTCCGTTTACTCAGGCGAAAGGGCAGAGTTCTTTGAGAAGAGCATAAAGAGCATACTATCCCAGACTTACCCGACAGACGATTTTGTGATAGTCTGCGACGGCGAGCTCACAGGCGAGCTTGATGCGGTACTTGAAAAGTACTGCGAACGCCACCCCTGCATAAACGTGATAAGAAGCAACAAGTGCGGTGTGGGGATGTGCGCAAACAAGGGGCTCAAAGCCTGCAAACACGAATACATAGTAAAGATGGATTCTGACGACATCGCCCACAAGGACAGGTGCGAGCTTATGATGAAGCTCTTTGCAGAGCACCCCGAGCTTGACATGGCAGGCGCATACATAGACGAATTTGACAGCGACACGGGCGAGCACATAGCATACAAAAAGACCCCGGTCAGCAACAAGGCCATAAGAAAATACGCAAAGCGACGCAACCCCTTCAACAACCAGACGCTCTGCTACCGCAAAAGCAAGGCTCTGCGCACAGGCGGCTACTCGGACATACCGAGGTGCGAGGACTACGAGTTTGTAGTGAATATGCTCACAGCAGGCGCTATCGGGCACAACATACCCAAGGTGCTGGTCGATTACAGGGTAAACGAGGGCAACTACAGACGCCGGTCCAACTGGGTAAACACAAAGGCGTTCATCAAGGTGCGTTACAGGATATGGCGCAAGGGCTTTTCTTCGCTTTCCGACCTTCTGATACCCTGCGCTTTCCAGATGTTCATGTTCATCATGCCCGCCGGGCTGACAAGCGTGCTTTATAAGAAGTTTTTACGAAAATAATGACTTATAGAAAGACCCTTTCCAAGATGTAGATCCGAAGGGTCGAGGGGCGACCGGAAAGCCCCTCGTGTATCGCAGTGAAAACGAGAGACTTTCTTTGAGAGCAAGCGCTTCAAGCATATCACAATAACACAGACTTTTGCAGTAAGCAACAAGACCCTTTCCACAAACGGAAAGGGTCTTTATCATTCATATTTATTACCATGTGACCGCAACGTCTACCTGAGTTGCATTTTCGCCTACGAAAACAGGGCTTGTGTCAACAACGATGCCCGTTCCGAGCGATGTGGCGACGAGCGTGCCTCTCGGTCTGATATCAAGATTGCAGGCTACCATTATATAGTCGCCGAACATCTTGCAGCCGTCGTCTCTTACCCAGTAGGGATAAGCGTCTTCGGAATAGCCCATGCCTCTCATTATGCTTACTATGCCGCTCATATCGAGGTTATAGTATGTCTCCTTGCCGGAGGGGCCGTAGTAGATGCCGGAGAAGGTGCTGAGCTGGCCGCTCTGATCCCACTGTGCGTTGACAGTGTTTGCGGCTGTCTTTTCCTGCTCCTCTTTCTTTTTCTTTTCTTCCTCGGCCTTCTTTTTCTCTTCCTCAGCCTTTTTCTTTTCTTCTTCTTTCTTTTTCTGCTCGGCTTCTTCGGCCTTTTTTATCTTCTTGATGCAGTTTTGTGTGTACTCAATGTTCTTTTCGAGTGTCTCGCCTATTATCATACCGGTCTTCTTCATGTAAGCGATCTCAGTGCCGGCATTCTCGCCTACAGCGTTAAGAGCGTCAATGCTGACCTCAACTGTATTGATAGCTGCTGTGTACTCTCTGTTGTCCGTGATAGACATAGCATCGGATGCAAAGGCTGTCATACCTGCTATCATAAGCGCTGCGCCTGCGAGAGCCGAGATGCCCATAATACCCTTGTTTCTGTGCATGATCTTTATTCACTCCTTACATAATCACACGTTTTCCTATTATTACTCTTATTTCCTCACACTAATATTATAGCAGATTTTCCCGAAGCCTATACCGTTTTTTAAAAAAAGTTCAAAATGATTTGGCGCTTTTGCTATTTTTATCAACTAAAACGGAGAAATGGTGTACAAAACCCCACAACTTTTTTTGGAGAATATGAACAAAAGGTATCACCGGGATATCTTTTGACTAATCACCCCGGATATGCCCCGAAAATGGGCAATGTGCTGTAAATCCTGTTTCTTTTCAAGCAGCAGATTGGTAATATAGCATATGACACAGCTGTGATTAATTATTTATTAATATTATATATGATACTGGTTTATAAATTATTGATATAATTATTCATATTTACAAAGCCAATACAAAAGGCTGTAAAACAGCACATTCAGCCCTGCCTGTCAGTTTCATATCACAGGCAAACTGCGTATTCAAGGGGCTTTGCGAGCGGTCTGTTCTCTTGACACGCAAAGGCAGAATGTGGTATCATATAGGTGATGTAATATCGCATTATAAATGAGAAAAAGCTATGAAAAAGACAAGTTAACGGCTGCTTGGTTTCGTCACGGCATTTATGCTCGTGATGTCTCTTGCAGTCATGCTGCCTGAGGGGTGGCTCATCAGGGCGAAGGCATCAGGCACAGCATTCACCTACATCGACAACAAGAAAATATGGTGGACCTGCAGAAACCTCGACCCTCTCAACGCCCACGAGTCAGGCGATGTCAGAATAAACGCTGCGACCTTTAAGGCAACACCGCACGAAGATTGTGCGCAAATTGCGCAGTCAGCTTTTTCGTCAGATTGCACAGATTTTCCGAAGGAATACTACCGTATTTCAAGGAAAAAATGTGTAATATGACGGAAAAGATGCAAGTAAGTTGCGTACAAAGCCTTCAGGCGGTCTTTGTGCGGTGTTGCCTTTACATTTTCTTGCTTGACAAATGCGGCCGCAGGTGGTATAATATTTTTCTGACAGTTCGTTTGCGCCATCCTGTCATTAATAAAAACCAGGGCAGCTATAATGAGTTTATCAGCAAAGGGCGAGGTGCGCCTTTTGCATGACTTTTTGCGCTGCATTTTTTGCGGCGCTTTTTTAATGTTTTGGAGGAATTCTTAATGAACAAGCTGATAACTTCGGCAGCATTTGACAGCGCACATTTTCTTGCAGGCTATAAAGGCAAGTGCTCAAATATCCACGGCCACCGCTGGAAGGCAGAGGTGACTGTCTGCGGCGAGGAGCTTATAACAGAGGGCGAGAAAAGAGGTATGCTGATTGACTTTGCAGACCTCAAAAGCGAAGTAAGAGCCCTTGCTGACAAGCTCGATCACACGCTGATATACGAAGCAGGCTCGCTTAAGGCCGCTACCCTTGCAGCGCTTAAGGACGAGGGCTTTGCACTGACAGAGGTGCCGTTCCGCCCGACTGCCGAGAATTTTGCTAAGTTCTTTTTTGACGAGCTGACCCGTGCAGGGCTGAGGGTGTGCTCGGTCAGGATATACGAAACGCCCGACAACTGTGCAGAATACGAGGTGGCAAGATGAGCAGCTTAAAACTTGCAGAGAGCTTTGTGAGCATAAACGGCGAGGGGCAGCAGGCCGGAGCGCTGGCGCTGTTTCTGCGCTTTACCGGCTGCAACTTAAAGTGCGACTGGTGCGACACGGCCTGGGCAAATGAAAAGGGCGCACCCTTCGAGCTTGCGAGCATATCACGCCTGACCGGCATTGCAAGAGATGCGATAGAAAAATACGACCTGCACTGCGTGACCCTCACCGGCGGCGAGCCGCTTTTGCAGGAAGGGATAGACGAGCTTATCCTTGCGCTTACCAAACTCGGGCTGCGTGTCGAGATAGAGACTAACGGTTCTGTGGACATAAGGCCTTTCATGGAAAAGTGCCGCCCTGTTTTCACCGTAGACTACAAGCTGCCGTCAAGCAGAATGGAGCGGCATATGTTTACCGACAACATTCCGCTTTTAAAGGAATGGGACACGCTGAAATTCGTGTGCGGCTCAAGGCAGGATCTTTACCGTGCGGCAGAGGTCATCGAGGAATACAAGCCGTTATGCACGGTGCTTCTAAGCCCGGTGTTCGGCAGGATAGAGCCGGCAGAGATAGTAGAATTCATGAAAGAGAAAAGGCTTGGCAAAGCAAGGCTGCAATTGCAGCTGCACAAGCTGATATGGTCGCCCGATGAAAGAGGAGTATGACAAATGGACAGAGAGAAGATAGAATACCACATAAGAGGCCTGCTCGAAGCGATCGGCGAAGACCCTGACCGTGAGGGCTTGAAGGAAACTCCCCTGCGTGTGGCGAATATGCTTGAAGAAGTGCTCGAAGGCACAAAATACACAAACCACGAGATCGCAGAGATGTTTGGCAAGACCTTCTCCTCTGAGGACATAGGCGCAGACGAAGCTATCGTTATGAAGGACATAACCGTTTTCAGCTACTGTGAGCACCACATGGCGCTGATGTATGACATGACGGTGAATGTGGCATACATACCAAAGGGCAGGGTGCTGGGTCTTAGCAAGATTGCAAGGATATGCGACATGGCAGCAAAGCGTTTGCAGCTTCAGGAGCGTCTTGGGCGTGACATAGCGCAGATAATCTCAGAAGCCGCAGGTACGGAAGATGTGGCAGTCAAGATAACCGGCTCACACAGCTGCATGACGGCAAGGGGCATAAGAAATGCCTCGGCAAGGACAGAGACAAAGACATTCATCGGCAGGTTCAAGCAGGACAAGGAGCTAAGAGAGCTTGTTGAGTAGGATAGACCATATAAGGAGAAAGCTATGAAAGCACTTGTATTATTCAGCGGCGGGCTCGACAGCTCGACCTGTCTGGCACTTGCGATAAAGGAGCACGGGCGTGAGAATGTGTTTGCGCTCTCGATATACTACGGCCAGAAGCACGACAAGGAGATAGCGGCTGCAAGAGCAGTTGTTTCGCACTACGGCGTTGAGTGGAGGATACTTGATTTACAGACGATATTTGAAGACTCAGACTGCACGCTGCTAAAAGGCTCATCGGGCGAGATACCCAAAGAAAGCTATGCCGAGCAGCTTACCCAGACTGACGGCAAGCCTGTATCGACATATGTGCCTTTCAGAAACGGGCTATTCTTGGCATCGGCTGCGAGCATTGCGCTCTCAAAGGGGTGCGGTGTCATCTACTACGGCGCACATTCTGACGATGCAGCAGGAAACGCCTACCCCGACTGCTCGGACAAGTTCAACAACGCAATGAACGAGGCGATATTCACAGGCAGCGGAGAGCAGCTTTGCATAAAAGCACCTTTTGTGGGGCTTACAAAGGCTGATGTTGTAAAGCTCGGCACAGAGTTAGGCGTTCCGTTCGAGCTGACATGGAGCTGCTACGAGGGCGGCGAAAAGCCCTGCGGCGTATGCGGCACCTGTCGTGACAGAGCGGCAGCATTTGAGAAAAACGGCCTGAGCGACCCCTTGCTCGGCAAAAAAGGAGAATGACTATGGCAGGCAGGACTGACAACGAAAAGGGCAGCATAACACTGCTCGGCGAAAAGAACACAGAATACGGCTTTGATTACGACCCCGGCGTGCTCGAAACATTTCCGAACAAGCACCCGGACAGGGATTACTTTGTAAAATTCAACTGCCCTGAATTCACAAGCCTCTGCCCGATAACAGGGCAGCCTGATTTTGCGACGATATACATTTCATACGTTCCGAACATCAACATGGTCGAGAGCAAGTCGCTTAAGCTATATCTTTTCAGCTTCAGAAATCACGGCGACTTTCACGAGGACTGCGTCAACATCATACTAAATGACCTGATAAAACTCATGGACCCGAAATACATTGAAGTATGGGGCAAGTTCCTCCCCCGTGGCGGCTTATCCATTGACCCCTACTGCAACTACGGCAAGCCCGGCACCAAATGGGAGGCCGTTGCGTGGGACAGGCTGACCAGGCACGATATGTACCCCGAGAAGATAGACAACAGGTAAGGCGCAGGCGCTTTTGTGTCTGCTAAAAGAATCTTCAGCTTAGATATGGTATAATTATACTGACAGCAAACTCACAGAGGGAGGCAGATATCATGAGCACAGAGACGATACAGGCAGGCGGCATCACGCTTAAGTATTTCCGCTTCGGGGCTGATACGGGGCAGCCGTTTGTGATAATACCCGGCATTGCGTTAAAGAGCGTCATGGAGTCAGAGGAGGCTATCAAGGTTCAGTACAAGCGTCTGGCGCAGAAATTCTGCGTATATGTATTAGACAGGCGTGAGAACATTCCCGACAGCTACAGCATCTATGACATGGCCGACGACACAGCGGCGGCTCTTGATGCGCTGGGGATAAAAGGTGCCGTGCTTTACGGTGTATCGCAGGGCGGCATGATAGCGCAGGCGATAGCCGCAAAGCGCCCCGACCTTGCAGGCAGGCTTATCGTATGCTCGACAGCGCCATACATACCTGAAAATGCAGGGAAAGTTTTTGACAGCTGGGCAGCCCTTGCACAAAGCAGGCGGCGTGATGAGCTCATCATGTCCTTTGGGGAGAACGTCTACACGCAAGGGTACTTTGAGAAATACCGTGATGCATTCATCAGCTTTGCCGACAGCGTGACTGACGACGAGCTGACACGGTTCGTGACGATGTGCGGCGGCTTCAAGGGCTTTGATGTTCGCCCCGAGCTTAGCAGAATCGCCGTGCCCGTCCTTGCCATAGGTGCCGAGAACGACAAGCTCTTCGGTAGCGAGGGCGCAGAGCTCATAGCCAAGCTTACAGGCGGCAGTCTCAAGCTCTACAGCGGCCAGGCTCACGGTGTTTACGACGAGAACGAAGATGTACTGTGGCAGATAGAGGAGTTTTTAGCGAAGTAAAACACGCAGGTATTCAGGCAAATTCAGGCGCCCCACAAGCGACCACAAATGCTGCATACATTACAATCAATAACCGCAGCCATCACACGACAGCACAAAAGCACCCGATCGATTCAACAGGTCAGGTGCTTTTTCTCAGCGCTATAACGGACTATCCCTTGTTTGGCGAAATGAAAGAGGACTACCTGGATCAGGTGATCCTCTTAAACATTAACTGAACCTGTCAAACAAAAAAGATGGCATCTTCTAAAATCCCGATTTTACGAGGCTTACGAGCATCTATTGTCCTTTTGCTTAAAAAGCAGATATCTTCTAAATGATAATACTTGATTGCATCTCTTGTTCGTTTTATATCTTCCTGATAGTTGCAAATAGTCGGCTGCGTTTTCATGTGTTGACGTATAATCCTTGATTTGGTATAATATCTTTGTAGGAGTGATACTGTGAATAAGAATCTTGAATTGTTCCTGACCTTTATGAAGATCGGGGCTTTTACCTTCGGCGGCGGTTATGCGATGATACCGCTGATACAGAAGGAAGTATGCGAAAACAAAAAATGGCTGAATGAAAAGGACATCACCGATATTGTTGCGATCTCCGAGTCAACCCCCGGGCCGATTGCTATCAATGCCGCAACATTCGTCGGATATAAGACATCGGGCTTTCTTGGGGCGTGTATGGCAACCATCGGTGTTGTTCTGCCCTCGTTTCTTATAATCTCGCTTATATCCCTGATTTTGACGCAGTTTCAGAGCATAAAAGCCGTCCGCTATGCTTTTATGGGTATCCGTGCAGCCGTACTTGCGCTGATACTGAAAGCCCTGTGGATGATGTTTAAATCGGTGCAGAAGAAAAAGAAACCATTTTCTTATGTGATAATGGGACTTTCTCTTGTTCTGACTGCTTTTCTGAAAATAGATGCCGTATTTGTGATAATCGGCTGCGGATTGTTCGGGCTGCTGTGGTCGCTTCTGAACAGAAAGGAGCAGAGCAATGATTGAGCTGTTTCTTGCCTTTCTGAAAATCGGAGCATTCACATTCGGCGGCGGTTATGCGATGATCGCAATGATACAGGCGGAAGCGGAACGCCACGGCTGGCTTACGCAGGAAGAACTTGTGGATTTCGTCGCTCTGAGCGAAAGCACACCGGGGCCGCTTGCTGTCAATATGGCTACATTCGTAGGAATGAGGACCGGAGGTGTTCTCGGAGCAATTATCGCAACGCTCGGAATTGTTCTGCCGTCATTTATCATTATCCTTATCATCGCAAAGTGTTTTGAGAAATATAAGAAAAGCAAAGCTGTAGGCGGTATCATGTCGGGCTTGAAACCGGCCGTTGTCGGAATGATAGGTGCAGCCTTTATATCTGTTGCAAGGACGGTATTCTTTCCGTCGGGTATCACTGCATCGGTTTTTTCTTCGGTGAGCTTTTGGGTATTTCTCGGATTATTCGCCGTAACTGCTGTACTTGCGTTCAAAAAGGTACATCCTATCAAGATCATTCTGCTTTCTGCGGTAATAGGTGTAGGTGCAGGGTACGGATTAGGGCTGTAAATCTGATAAAGGAGAATAAATAAAGCAATGGCTCTTTTCAGCCGATCTACCTTTCAGTTCCGGTGTGGTATAATTAAGGCAACACCGCCGGGCCACCGGCGGATACCTTTGCACGCCATCCACTTGCAAGTTTTCCGTCATATTACCCAAATTTACCTTGAAATACGTTAGTATTCCTGCGGTAAATTTAGCCAATCTGACGAAAAATTTGACTGCGTGTCTGACGTACAATGGCCCAGCGGTGTTGCCTTAACCTATAATCTGCTTTGCTTGGGAGTGATACGATATGGCAGTCTACATAATCTTTGACGTTGAAACGACCCTAAGCGTTCTCGGACACTCTCAGGCAAGCACAACTATCCCCGTTCCAAATAGTAACACTATACCAGTAGCAGTACCTATCGACAAGAATAATCATAATAATAACGAATAAGGGCGATACCTGACAACGCATAGGTATCGCCTTATTCTCCTTTTCAGAAGCCTATTCCCTTTTCATCTGCAAGGTTCACTATTTTCTTGCCCTGTTTCTTTACATAACGCATCGTAACGGATATTCCCACAGCTTTTTGCAAAACACAAAACAACATTATGGTTTTAGAAGTGCAGTTTACATAAGTAAATCTTATCATATATCCCCGAAATTAAGATTGATTTATCCGAAAATCCGTGATACAATATAATTACCAAATATATCACGGAGGTAATCACAATGGCTAATATACTTATCATTTACTATTCCCGCAAGGGCGAAAACTACTGGAACGGCGGCTTGAAAACAATTGCCAAGGGTAACACCGAGAGAGTTGCTGAGTTCATTCAGAACGCAGTAGGCGGTGATCTCTTTGAGGTGGACACCGTCAAGCCCTATTCCGAGAGCTATATGACCTGCATCGAGGAAGCAAAGGCTGAACTGCGTGCAAAGGCTCGTCCCGAGATCAAGGCTTATCCCGATAACTTTGAGGGCTACGACACGATCTTTGTGGGCTATCCTAACTGGTGGGGAACGATGCCCATGTGTATGTTCACACTCCTCGAAAAATATGATCTGTCAGGCAAGACGATTATTCCCTTCTGTACCAACGAGGGCAGCGGTATGGGTTCAAGTGAGCGTGATCTGAAAAACCTCTGCAAGGGTGCAACTGTCAAGGCGGGGCTTTCCATTCACGGTGCCGAGTCTGCAAATTCCGAAAGCAAGGTCGCTGCGTGGGCGAAGAAATCTATCTGAGGAGGAACTCTTATGAATTACATTACTTTGAATGACGGCAACAAGCTCCCTGCGGTGGGTTTCGGCGTGTTCATGATCCCTGCCGACGGCTCGACATACAATGCTGTGCTTAAAGCACTGAATGTCGGCTACCGCCACATAGACACGGCAGCGGCATATTTCAACGAAGCGGAAGTCGGCAAGGCTGTCCGTGACAGCGGAATTTCCCGTGAGGAGATCTTCGTCACAAGCAAGCTGTGGCTTCAGGACTACGGCTATGAAGCTGCTAAGAAAGGCATTGATACGTCACTTTCCAAGCTGGGACTTGACTATATCGACCTCTATCTGCTCCACCAGCCCTACGGCGATGTGGCAGGTGCGTGGAAAGCTCTTGAAGAAGCAAAGGCTGAGGGCAAGATCAAGTCTATCGGTGTCAGCAATATGACACCGAAACTCTACACCGAGCTGACGGCTGATTTTGCCACAAAGCCTGCGGTCAATCAGGTGGAATGCAATCCGCTTTTCCAGCAGAAGGCTCTGCGTGAGGTGCTTGCAAAGGACGATGTAAAGCTCGAAGCGTGGTATCCCCTCGGTCACGGTGATAAGTCTTTGCTTGAAAATCCTGCGATAACTGCACTCGCTGAAAAATACGGTAAGAACGCAGGACAGATCATTCTGCGATTTGAGGTGCAGGAGGGCTTTATCGTTCTGCCGAAGTCCACGAATCCGGAGCGTATTAAAGGTAATATTGACATTTTTGATTTCGCTCTGACAGATGAGGAAATGGACAGCATTCGTGCGCTCGATACAGGCAAGGGTTCCCACGATCCCGAAGCTCCGGGTGTTGGCGAGATGCTTTTGAATCATTACAAAATTCATGACTGACGGTGATACTATGACCGACAAGGAACAGATCATTCATCTCTACAAGGAGATGTACACCGCTATGGTGAACAAGGATAAGCCTACGCTTGAACGTGTCCACGATGACCGCTTTGTGCTTGTTCACATGACAGGTATGCGGCAGCCGAAGGAAGTCTATATCAGCTCGATCATGGACGGCACGCTGAATTACTACTCTGCCGAACATGAGGATATGCAGGTGGAGATCAATGGTGATACTGCCGTGCTGACAGGCAGGAGCAAGGTCACGGCGGCGGTGTTCGGCGGCGGAAAGCATACATGGCGGCTACAGCTTAGGTTTCAGCTTGTGAAGAATAATGGCGAATGGCGCTTTGCTTTAGCGAGCGCCTCGACCTACTGAGGTGATATTATGCTCAAACAAATACGCTATTTTCAGTCGGTAGTGCGGCTCGGCAGCTTTACCGCAGCCGCAGAGGAGCATTTTATTTCGCAGTCGGCTATCTCTCAGCAGATAAAGGCACTGGAGGAAGAACTTGGTGTGACGCTTTTAGAGCGAAAAAAGCGCAGCTTCACGCTGACTCCCGCAGGCGAGTTTTTCTACAAGAAAAGTCTTGTGCTGGTGGCAGATTATGATAACATCGTGCGTGAGCTGCAAAGAGTTTCAGGCAATAGCGGAGAGCTGCTGAAAGTCGGACTGCTTAAAGGTTACAGCGGCAAGGAATTCAACAGCGCTGTGTCGGAGTTTACGGTTCAGTACCCCGATGTGACAGTGGAAGTCACCCACGGAAACCACGATGCGCTTTACGCACTCCTTCGAAACGGAGAGATCGATATTGTTCTGAACGACCAGCGCAGGGCGTTCTCTGACGAGTATGTGAACATCGTGCTTGACATTCGGGAATATTATGCGGAAATATCGACAAATTCCCCCCTTGCCCAGCTTGACGAGGTTGAAATTTCCGACCTTAAAAACACGCCGCTGATACTCCTTTCTTCACCCGATCAGCAGGAAACGGAGCGCAGCTTTTATGCAAATGACATGGGCTTTCAGAGCGAGATATATTTCACAGAATATATTGATGATGCCCTGATGCAGGTCATTCAGGGCAAGGGTTTTATGCCCATAGAGGGCAGCGGTGATGCAATACAGACCACCACAAAGGCGGTCAGACTCACACGAAACGGCAAGCCGATCATCAGGCGGTACTGTGCGTTTATGAAAGCCGATAACCCGAAAAAGCACACAAATGAATTTATCGAAATTCTGAAAAATCAATTCTGAGGTGATCCCATGAAAGAAGTAATGTTAGTTACAGGTGCAGGACAGATCAGTATGGCTATCGCAAGGCGGGTAGGCTATGGCAAAAAGATCGTCCTCGGCGATAAGAATTCATCACAGGTTCCACCTTCCTGTGTGACGGTGGAGCAACTTCGAGCTTTTTTTATGGCGATTTGAGACCAACTGAGTGAGGTGCGATATGAAAAACAGAGTTATAACTGTAATTGCGGCATTTATGATGGGATCGATGCTGACCGCCTGCGGCAGTGGAGAGCCTGCATCTGCCCCAAGCGTTGCAGATAATGACAAGGCAGCAGTGCAGGAAAAGCTGAATAAGCAGGACAGCAAGTCAGACGATACAAAAGCCGATGATAAACAGTCTGATGAAAGCGCTGCGTCAAGTCAGGCTGAAACAGGGGGTTCCGACAGACAGCGACGGCAAAAATATCCTTGTTGCGTACTTTTCCCGTGCCGATGAGAATTACAACGTCGGCACGATAGACAAGGGCAATACACAGATAGTTGCAGAGTTTATCGCAGATGAGGTCGGTGCAGACAGCTTTCATATCGAGACTGTCACGCCCTATCCTGCGGATTATGATGACTGCTGCGATGTGGCAAAGCAGGAGCAGGCTGACAAAGCACGTCCCGAGATCCAGGGCAAGGTTGAGAATATGGAGCAGTATGACATAGTGTTCTTAGGCTATCCGATCTGGTGGGGCGATATGCCTATGGCGGTCTATACCTTTATGGACAGCTATGATTTCTCCGACAAGGTGGTTATCCCGTTCAACACTCACGAAGGCAGCGGTGAATCGGGAACATACTCTGCGATCGGAAGCTATCTGCCGAATGCACAGGTGCTTGACGGTATGGCAATTCAAGGCAAAACTGCGCAGGAGTTTAGCTCCGATACGCAGCAGGCTGTCCGTGACTGGCTTGACGGGCTGGGATTCTGATATGAAAATGAAGATAAAAACAGCCGCTGACATTCTGATGACAGCGGCTCTGCCCGTTCTGATGTGCTATTCTATCGTGGGAGAAACGGCACATGAAGTGATCGGCATTGCGATGTTTGGTCTGTTCATTTTACATCATATCCTGAACTTCGGTTGGATAAAGTCGCTGTTCAAGGGTAAATATGATCTTCGCAGGAGCGTGAACACTGCTGTCAATGCGCTTGTATTTCTGTGTATGATCGGGCTGATGTACAGCGGTATCGTGATCTCAAAGCACGTTTTCACCTTTGTGAATATCGGCGGTGCGATGTTCGCCAGAACAGTGCATATGCTCTGCGCCTACTGGGGACTTGTGATGATGAGCGTTCATCTCGGTATGCATATTTCGCAGATAGCGGCACGAATGAAGCTGAAAAACAAGGCTGTGGTATGGGCTTTGCGTATCATCTTCGGTGTGGTCGGTGCAGTCGGTATCTATGAGTTTATCTCGCTGAAATTCACAGACTATCTGTTCAGAAAAGTGCAATTTGTATTCATCGACACAAACGCTTCTGCTTTGCTGACTGTGCTTCAATACCTGTCTGTCATGGTGCTGTTTGCCTATGTGGGATTTATCCTGCAAATGCTTTTGAAACGAAACAATAAAACGACGATCCAGTGAAGGGTCGCCGTTTTGTTGCTTGTATAGGTTCAGAATCCGCCAAGCCCACGGTGTCCGTAGACCTTGTGTTTATTAAGCTCACTGTCAAGCGCCTTGAACTCCTCGTCCGTAAGCTCCACATCGGCAGCATTCAGATTTTCGATGATGCGTTCCTTGTTTTTTGAGCCGGGTATCGGCACTACATTCGGGTATTTGTGGAGCATCCATGCAAGGGAGATCTGTGCAGGCGTTGCGTTTTTCCTGTCAGCAAAGCTATTAAGCATCTCTACGATCGGCATATTGCCCTCGATGTTCTGACGGGATAACTGTGGGACCCAGTTGCGCACATCGTCGTTTCTTTCAAACTGTGTTTCGGCAGTTATCTTGCCCGAAAGCAGACCGCTTGCGATAGGCGAAAACGGCACAAAGCCGATGTTATGCTCCATGCAGTATGGGATAATTCGGCGCTCGCAGTCACGCTCTACCATTGAGTAGATGTTCTGTATTGCCGTCAAGGGCGTGACCCTCTGTGCTGCATCGATCACATCCACATCGACCTGAGAGAGTCCCCAGCCTCTGATAAGTCCGTCATCAATGAGCCTGCCCATTGCTTCTGCGACCTTTTCTACAGGCACACCGCCCATTCGGTGCAGATAATAGATGTCAACATAGTCAGTCCGCAGGCGGTCAAGTGAGCCTTCAAGGTGGCGGCGTATCTCGTCATAGACTTTTCTGCCGAAGCCGACAGAGTGAAGCATCAGCTTGGTTGCGATAACAACATCATCACGCACTTCTTCAAGCGCCTTGCCGACGATCAGCTCGTTGTGACCTATCCCCGACAGATTCGGACTGTAGACCTCCGCTGTATCAAAGAAATTGCAGCCGTGCCGGTAGGCGTTCTGTATCGCCTCAATGCTGTATTGCTCACTTGGGATTTTGCCGTAGCCGTGAGAAAAAGCCATGCAGCCCATGCCGACTGCGGAAACCTCTATGTCTTTCAGTTTTCTTGTATTCATTATGATTCCTCCTTACCTGTCAGTTGCATTGACGGCTATCCATTCGCCGTCACGCTTTTCGTAGTAATGCGTGCCTTTCATGCGGTATGTTCCTCTTGCACCGTAGGCATTGGCATTCAGCACCGAGGTATAAGTCACACTTGCTGTATCACCGCTGACCTCGACCTTCGGGCTGTCCATACCGATCGTGAAGTACCGCAGGCTTCCGTCGGCAATGTCTGTAAAGTATTCCTCACGGGTCTGCGTCATGCCGCTCATGTGGGTGTAGGTCATATCCTCTGAAACCAGTTCACGCATCGTGTCGATGTCCGCATTGGTCATAGCCTGACAGTATCTCGCCTGTGCGTACAGAACGGAAAGCTGCTCATCGGTCATGGAGCCGATGTCTGCATTAATCAGCTCCACATTTGTAAGTGTAGAAAAGTCGTAGTTTGTCATATTATCACCGCTTTCGATAGTTGTCACAGGTTTTGATGAGGTATTTCCTCCCTCTGCCGCACAGCCCGACAGCAGCAATATCATCAATAGCAACAGCGCTCTCATTTTACCTACCTAACTGAAACTTCTTGTTTTTCAGCGCCGCTATCGTTCCGCCGTCCACAAGCAGGTCTGTGCCCGTCACATAGCTTGCGGCATCACTTAATAGAAACGCACCTGCCGCACCGATCTCATCGGGAGAGCCCACACGGTGCATCGGTGTTGCGTCGATCATTCGCTGATAGCCTGCGCCGTTTGCATTGAACTCGTCATAGGCAAGGGGCGTGACAATAACTCCCGGGCTTATGGTGTTTATTCTCGCACTACGCTCGCCCCATTCATGAGCGGCGGCATACTGCACCTGCAAGTGGTTCGCTTTTTTGGAAACGATATATGCTGTTCCCGAATTGGTAATGCGTTCGGGCGACAGACAGGGCAGGTATTTGAGCTTATCCGCAGGAGTGGTCATGATTTGTTATTCCTCATCGGCGGTGAGAGGCGGGAACATATACCCCGTCTGACTGGAGATAAGCAGCCCTGCGCCGCCTTTTGCGATGACCTTTCCGAAAGCATCGAGTGCGTACTTTGAGCCGATCAGATCAAGGTCGATGATCTTCTCAGGACTTGCTTGATTGGGCGAATGTCCTGCGGTGTGAATGAAGTATTTCACCTCGCCAAGCCGGGCGGATTTTGCGGCAAAGGCCTCGATGCTCTCTTTACTGTTGGCATCGACCACCATAGTTTCCACCGCATAGCCGTAACCCTGATACTCACGCTTTACCTCATCAAGGCGCTTCTCGCTGATGTCACCGAAGAGCAGTGTCATTCCTGCACAAACACGGCGCAGGATAGCCGTTCCCATGCTGCCTGCACCAAGCAGTACAGCGACCCTTTTGTTTTCGTTTCTGTCAAATACCATAGCCATAAAGATTCCTCCTTAATAGTCCGCAAAGCGTTCATTTTTATCAATTGCCGTAAGCTGTGCCATTTCGTCAGCACTTAGCTCAAAGTCAAATATCTCGCAGTTTTCCTGAATGTGGTCGGGGTTGCTGCTGCCGGGTATCGCAATATTCCCAGCCTGCAAGTGCCAGCGCAGAATGATCTGTGCAGAGGTCTTGCCGTGAGCCGCTGCGATAGCCGAGATAGTCGGATCATCGAAAAGCGTCTGCGTGTTGCTGCGTCCGCCAAGCGGAAACCAGGATTCAAGCACCGTTCCGTACTGTGCGATATGCGACTGCATTTCCTTGCTCTGGTGGTAGGGGTGGGTTTCATTTTGTAATAGTGCCGGCTTGATCGTCGTGGCATTTACAAGCCTGTCAAAGTCCTCCGGCTTATAGTAATTGGAAAGCCCGATACTTCGCAGCTTACCCTCGCCGACCGCCTTTTCCATAGCCTGATAAGCCTGCACATCGTTCTCGGGCTGGGAGTGGTGAAGTATCATCAGGTCAATGTAATCAAGCCCCAGCCTGTCGAGGGAAGCCTGCACCGCAGCTTCACCGTCATCATAGTCATCGGTCCACATCTTCGTGGTGACGAATATCTCATCACGGGTGACGATGCCATCATCTATGGCTCGCTGAATACCACGTCCGACCGCCTCCTCATTGCCGTAAATACAGGCTGTGTCGATAAGCCGATAACCGTCAGAAAGCGCCCAGTAGACTGAGTTCTCCGCCTCCTCGTCCGAGAGAGAAAAGCAGCCGATCCCCAGTATCGGCATTTCATAGCCGCTGTTGAGAGTGACGGTTTTCGTGTCGAAATCAAATTCGGGATAGCCCGAATTGTCCGTTTCATTCGGTTGATTTTCCTGCTGTGATACTGTTGCTTCGTCAGTTTCTTCTGAATTGACTTCAACCTCTGTTTTGGCTGATGTTACAGCAGTTGTGGAAACTTCTGCGGTCGTATTATCAGTTGTTGAAACAGAACTGCTGTCGGTTGCACCGCAGGAAGCGAGTGCTGCACATATCATAATGGGCATAATGCACTTTAATATTTTCATACTCTCACCTCAGTGAATTTTATACATTCCAAGCGTCACCGCATTCGACAAATTATCGGGGTCATGGGTTCCCTTGCCCTTGTCGAGCCCACGGATCGCAGTCATATCCTCGTCACTAAGTTCAAAATCAAAAATGCTGATGTTGTCACGGATATGTTCAATAGAAGTCGCTTTCGGCAGTGCGATGATGCCCTCCTGATAATGCCAGCGAAGAATGATCTGTGCGACTGATTTGCCGTACTTTTCTGCAAGCCCCACAAGCACCTTGTCGGTCAGCAGCTTGCGGTTTGCGTGGCCGAGCGGATACCATGCCTCCATGCGGATATTGTACTTTGCAAGATACTCGCGCAGCTCTTTCTGCTGGAAATACGGATTGCACTCCATTTGGTTGACAACGGGCAGTATCTCCATTTTCGGCAGCAGCTTGTCAAGGAATTTGACCGTGTGGTTGCTCACTCCGATCGAACGTATCTTGCCTGCCCTGACCGCTTCTTCAAGAGCCTTCCACGCACCTGCCGTGTCGCCGTAGGGCTGGTGGAGCAGATACAAGTCCATGTAATCAAGCCCCAGCTTTGAAATCGAGGTGTCGGTCGCCTTTTTCGCCGCCTCATAGCCGTAGTCCTGAAGCCACAGCTTTGAGGTCACATAGATCTCCTCACGGGGAATACCCGACTTTTTCACAGCCTTGCCCACATCGCTCTCGTTCTGATATGCCGCCGCCGTGTCGATCAGGCGGTAGCCCTCTTTGAGAGCAGTCGTGACAGCTTCCTCAGTCGGACCGTTGTTTGGTACCATGAATACGCCGAAGCCTGTTGCGGGAATTGTTGTGTTATCGTTCAGGTTGAAATTTGTCATACAGATCACCTCATAAAAGTTTTTCTTTACATTTTCATTATATCATGCTATAATGAAATAGTCCAATAGAATAATCCTATAACCGATAGAAAAATTAAATTGAGGTGATACCATTACCACAAAGCAGCTTACCTATGCCGCCGAGCTTGCACGGACGCAGAATTTCAACCGTGCGGCTGAAAACCTCTTTATCTCCCAGCCCACACTGACCTATCAGATCAAGCTGTTAGAGGAGGAGATCGGCTTTGAGATATTCGCACGTTCGGGCAAGGGCGCAGCGCTCACGCCCGCAGGAGAGCAGTTTATCGTGACAATAAGAAGTGTGCTGACTGAGCTGAACAAGGCGATAGAAAACGGGCAGAATTTCAGCTCAAAGTACAAGGGCAACATCAACATCTGTATGCCAGTGCGGTCTGCACTTTATTATCTGCCGCAGATAATTATGGAGTTTGCAAAGGTCTACCCCGATATTTCCGTCACGCCTTACTTTATTTATTCGGGCTACTTAGAGCGATTTTTTGCAGGCGAAATGGACGTGACGTTCTCCCTCGAACACAATATGAAACGAATCCATGACGTAAAAAAACACCACCTTTTCGACAGCGGCATTTACCTTATCTGCAAGAAAAATGATATGCTCTCACGCAAGCGGCTGATCCGTGAAAGCGACCTCTCGGGGCGGAATTTAATGGTTGGCAATACCTCACCGCCCGAGCTGAAAGCCGTACAGCAGCGCCTTATCGCAGGCGGCAATATCAGCTATTTCAACAGCCCCGACCACAACACCACTTTGACAAATGTGGCGTCCGAGCGTGGCATCTGCCTGTCACCGGGATTCCTCAATGACCACACCGGCGAGTTTGTGTGGATACCCTTTGACTGTCAGGAGAAAATGCCCTGCGCCCTTTATACCCACAAGTCGGAGAGCCGGAAATTCGTACATGACTTTGTAAAGCTCGTTCAACAGACCTACGAGAACAGCGACCTTAAAGTATAGCGATTAAATATTTCTATCGGTTATTTAATATTTCAATTAGACTTACACCGCTTTGTGTGCTACAATTATTGTAGAAACACAAGGCGGATTTTTAACGAGGTGATAAAAATGACAAGACAAGCAAGCATAATGTGGCTCATTATTCTCGGTGTTATAGCTGCAGCACTCATCACGGGAGTTGTATATATGGTGATCGCTGTTGGGCGCTTTGGAGGTATCAAGGCGCTTGCAGGAGACAGGAAATGGCTGAAAAATGTATTGTCACTTGCGTGCATCGCATTAGTTTTTCTGAGGCAACACCGCACGAAGATTGTGCGCAAATTGCGCAGTCAGCTTTTTCGTCAGATTGCACAGATTTTCCGAAGGAATACTACCGTATTTCAAGGGAAAAATGTGTAATATGACGGAAAAGATGCAAGTAAGTTGCGTACAAAGCCTTCAGGCGGTCTTTGTGCGGTGTTGCCCTGATAGTATCACTTGCGATGTCGCCCGTAAATGCGGCAGTTGTTTTTCTTCACGAGGTCTTGTTCTTTCTTGCCTTTGGCGGGATAATGCGAATAGTCAGGCATTTCACGGGCAGGGAGACAGCAGTCTACTGGCAGGGGTGGCTCGCGATAGGGACATCGGTCATCTACCTTGCGGTCGGATATTATCTTCTTCACCACGTCTGGCAGACTGATTACAGCCTTGAAACCGAAAAGCCCGTCAGCCTGAAAATAGCAATGTTTGCCGACAGCCACATGAGCACCACCTTTGACGGCGAGGGCTTTGCGTAGCATATGAAAACTATCGAGGAACAGCGCCCCGACATTGTGCTTATCCCCGGAGATTTCGTTGATGACTGGTCAAAGAAGGTAGATATGCTGAGAGCCTGCGAAGCACTCGGCAAAATGAATGTAAAATACGGCGTGTGGTATTCCTACGGAAATCATGACGAGGGCTTTATGAACAGCCGTGATTTTACAGCCGCAGAGCTTGAACAAGCTTTGCATGACAACGGAATTCACATTCTCTCAGACGAATATGAGCTTGTAGACAACAGCTTCTATGTGGTCGGCAGGAAGGACAGCTCTCTCGGCGAGCGCAAAGGCACCTACACCGACACTACAAAAACGAAAAAGTCGCAGCGCTCACTTAAATTTCCCGACCATGTAATGGACTTGCTGAAAAGCTACAAGTCAGAGCAGGACGCTTTCAGGGCGCTTATTGGCAGCAAGTGGACGGACACCGACAGACTTTTTGTGCAGGAGAACGGCTTACCGATGTATCACACCACGCCGTACATTTGGTTCAAGAGGTTTTGCGAGAGTCACGATTTCAAATTCTGCGACATACACTCCCTGCGACACTTCTACGCCAGCTCCCTCATCAACGAGGGCGTTGACCCTGCGGCTGTGTCGAGTGCGTTAGGACATAGTGTTATCGGAACAACGACTTCTATTTACTGCCATACCTTTCAGCAGGCGCAGGCGAGGGCTGGTGATGCTATCGCAAATGTGCTTGACTTTAAAAAGAAAAAGCCCGATGCAAGCTGAATAAACTTACATCAGGTCACACAATGGACAGCCAAGTTACAATAATGGACAGTTAATGGACAGGCTATGTTTTTGGGCATGAAAAAAGCTCGTAAACGCCGTGTTTACGAGCTTTTGGGTGGTGCGGCAAATGGAACTTGAATCGCACAAATGTTCTTTTACAACTTTTTACCAATCCCGCTAAAGCCCTATTTTACGACATTTCAAAGCAAGCTAAGCAAAACGGCTTAATGCGGCTTTTAGTATCTTTTTGGGGTAATAAGGCCCAAATAAGTCCCAAAGTTATGGGCGTGTTCCGTTAAAAAATGAGCCGATTTCTTGTGAGGTCGGCTCATTTTTAATCAAAGCTCTTTGCTATACTAAACAGCGTAATCCCGTCTATTTCTTCGCTCTTTAGTTCATAGATCTCGTTGATTATTAGATGTAAGGTACTTATAAACAGATGATTCTGTACTACCCTATACTTATTGATAGTGATGTTTCGTAAGTTATTCTTCCATAGAAATCATGAAGGATTACTTATCTTAGTTTCCTATAATTTTACACTACTCATCTACAATAGTAGAAATTATAAGGGATTATTTATCTTATGGTTTTCATGATTATTATACTATATTTTGAGGGAGGTGTCAATATTAAAATCATATAATCGAGTAGGAGGCGGCAATGAGCCGCCGACCTCTCACATCACCGTGCGTACCGCTCGGTACACGGCAGTTCAACCAACTTAACAAGTAACACACCTTTCGGTGTAGTAGTCTGACATAGAGATTAGCCCAAAATCGGCTAATCTCTTGTTGTTTATTGCCTTATGTAGCAATCTGCTTTCTTCTTGAAGATGCAATGCACTGCATTGGAATAATAGATATACATGAAATATATACCTAAATTATATTGAAAAAACTATAAAAATGTGGTATAATAATTTAGAAACATACAGCTAAAACAAGCGCTGACTTTGTTAAAAAGAATACTGAAAAAAGGATCTTTGTGTTATGATGATCAACGATGAAAGCTATATACTGACCAACTTTGAATATGCACTCGAAAGTAAAAACATAAAACCGTTTTTTAACTGCTTTTATGATCATAGCAACAAAACGGAGAACTATCATGAATAGAATAAGACCTCATATCGGGCTGCTTGCAGCTACACTTACAGATGCATTCTCAAACGAGTTCGTGAAGGGCGCAGTTTCTGCGGCAAAGCGTCTTGAAACAGACCTTACCGTTATACCCGGAAAATATCTCGGTATACAGCATATCAATGACGGTTTTGAAGCATATTATGAATACCAGTACAATGTTCTGTTTAATTACGCCGCCAAAGCCCGTTTTGATTATATCATAGCACCCGTCGGTACTATTGCATATGCGTATGACAATGAGCAAAAAAAGAGATTTCTCGACAGCTTTTCCGATACACCGGTTTTATGCGTTGCATCTGATGTCGAGGGATATGACTGTCTTGAATTTGACAATGGCTCAGGTATTATTTCTGCGGTAGACTATCTTGCGCAGCATAACCGAAAGCATATCGGCATAATGGCAGGCAGGTCTGAAAACAGCGAATGCACTGAAAGGTACATCGCTTACAGAAAAGGACTTGAAAAGAACGGTCTTGTTTTCAAGGAAAGCTATCTTATGTATTGCGATATGTCATACGATTGTATAAACGAAGCAAAAAAACTGCTTGAGGACAATCCCGAGATAGATGCGGTGATATGTATAAATGACATAATCGCATCTGTCGTATATAATGCTGTCAAGGAGTGCAGCAAAACTGTCGGAAGGGATATTGCCATAATAGGCTTTGACGACCTTCCGTTTGCAAAAGACCTGAACCCTCCGCTTGCAACAGTACGGGCTGATGCTTTTTTGCTTGGCAGCGTGGCTGTTGAAAAGGCATATAATTATCTCAACGGCATAGAAGACAAGCGTCACCTTGTCGAAACAAGATTTATACCAAGAGAATCCTGCTTTGAGGATAAACGCTTTATCAAGACCCCGAAAATGCTCTTTATGGGTGGTACTGACTCAATAAAGAATAATCTGAAGGAATACATATCGGACAGAACAGGCTCTTATGAAGAAACAATGACCATATACGAGCCGCTGTCTGAGCTGATAGATTTTCTTGAAAAGGAGTTTTTTGATAGCACGGCATCTGATGATTCTGTTAACATCGCTTACGAAAAGATAATGAGTGTCTTCCCCAAAGACAGCACCTTCGGCGAGGTAACTTCCAAGCTTTATGCACTTAGGGAAAGCCTGTATACCTGGCTTCTGAGAAATTGTATGGAGGAAAACCTGCCGTATATACAAAAGCTGTTGAGCACCATTGAAAACACCTTTAACCAATCGTCTAAATCAATGCCGATAAGATATATCGAACGCACGCATCTTGAAAACCTGTTTATACGTGATTCGCTGATGTTCGGCGGCAATCTGAAGGGTAGCTATGCGGATATCCTAAAAAGGCTCTGCAACATCGGCTCTGTGACAAGTTATCTTTATATCCTCGAAAAGCCCGTTGAACACTATAATGGCTCTGAATTCCCCGATGATGTTAAATGGCTTTTCAAATCATTCTGCTATGGAGCCAAGTGCTTTAATATACCCGAGAGTGAACAGAAAATAAGCACCTGCAAGGTATTTGATAATCCAAAGCTCGTATCAGACCGCACAAGGATACTGATAGCAGCCGACCTTTTTTCTGCTCAGACACAGTACGGGTTAGCACTGTTTGAGCCGGAGAGCGCTGAGTTTATTGATGAGCTTGAGCTTGCGACATATCAGCTCAGCTCGGCGGTGAGAACTCTTGATATTCTCAAAAACCTGAACAACCTCCTCACCGACACAAGGCTCGCTCTTGCTATGGCTAATGACTATCAGTATATATACTGCATAGATACAAAAGACGGCAGCTACATCGAATATCGGCGTGAAAGGACCGACAAGGATTTTGCGTTAAAGAACAGGGGCACAAACTTTTTCAATGACTGCCAAAAAGCCTGCGGCAGAATAATATACGAAGAAGACCGTGCGCTTTTTCGTGATATGTTCAGCAAGGAGTCGTTCATTAAACGGATCAATAACGGTGAGCTTTTCGGCTTTGATTACAGATACGAAAAGGGCGATGTTTTTAAATACTACCGTCTGAAAACCATAGTAGGCACAGATGAAAACGAAGGCACGGTGTTTATAGGCGTTACGGATATAGACGCTCAGAAGCGCCGTGAGATCGAAATGAAAGCAGCGCTCTTCAAAGACTCACTTACGGGTGTAAAGAACAAATCTGCATATAGCAATACAGAAAAGAAAATGAATGCTCTTATTAAAGAAAATATATGTGAGGATTTTTCTGTATTTGTATTTGACCTAAATGATCTGAAAAAGATAAACGATAATTTCGGGCATGACGAAGGTGATAAATATATACGCTCAGGCTCATCGCTGATATGCAAAACATTCAAACATTCACCCGTTTTCAGGATAGGCGGAGATGAATTTGCCTGCATTGTGAAAGACAGCAACTACGAAAACAGAGTACAGCTCAAAAAACAAATAAGAGAGCAAGTTGAATACAATAAGCAGCACGGCTTTGTAGTTATTGCCGTCGGCAGTGCAGATTATATACCCAATAAAGACAACTGCCTGCTCGATGTATTCAAAAGAGCAGATAAAGAAATGTACGAAGATAAAAAACGGCTGAAAAACAGTTGATACAGCAACAGCTCTGTCCCCCCTCCCGGGTATAGAGCTGTTTTTTATGTGTTGTTATACACAAAAAACGCCCCGAAGGACGTTTTTTGAAGGAGAATGGTGATATATCAAAAAGATGATGGCTTATTCCTTTACAGCGCCCGAAACAAGACCGCTGTAAATGTATTTTTGCAGGAAAAGGAAGATCGTAAGTGTGGGGAGGATACATATGATAATTCCTGCAAAGACTATCTCCCACTTTATTGATGTGCTGCTTATGTATTTATACAAAACTGTTGATACCACGAGCAGATCTTCGTCCTGCATATAAAGCTGTGGGGTATAGAAATCATTATATATGCTTACAAACTTTATGATAAGTACAGTTGCTATCGCAGGCTTTAAGTTGGGAAGAATTATCGAAAAATATATTCTCGGGTAGGAAGCCCCGTCCATTATACCGCTCTCATCAAGAGAAACAGGTATCTGACTTAAAAACTGCATGAAAATGTATATCGAGATAATATCTGTTCCGACGTAGAGTATTATGGGTGCTGCCATTGTGTTATAAAGCCCGAGCTTTGAAACTATCTGGAATACAGTTACCTGCATAGAAATGTTAGGCAGCAGCGTTGCTAAAAGGAATGCGCCCTTTATAGCCCTTGTGAAATATCCGTCAAAGCGCTGGATAACAAAAGCCGTCATAGTTCCCGTAAGGATCGTTCCGAAGCAGGAGATGACTATTATAAGAGCTGTATTTCTAAGTCCCAGAAGTACCTTGCCCTCAAAAAATGCTGTTTTGAAATTATCGAACTTAAAGCTTACAGGCAGTTCAAACACACCTGTGTTTGCAAACTCCTTGCTGTCTTTAAATGCACCTAATATGATAACGAGCAAGGGAAGCAGCACCATTACGCAGCCTGCAATGAGAACAAGATATTTCAGCAGGCTTATTATGACAATACCGGGGTATATCACTTTTTTTCTTGTATGACCTTTGCTGTTCATGCCTTACCCCTCTTTTCAAGTCTTTTTTTTGCACGTCTTACCCGCTTTGTGTCAGAATCATCTTTTTCATCTTTGAAAACAAACTGCTGGATAAGCGTAACTATTATTATGATGATAAGCAATACCACGGCCATTGCCGAGGCAAGACCTACCTGTTTTTTCTTAAAGGCTGTTTCGATAGTTTTGACAACGAAGGTAGATGAGCCGTAGTTTCCTCCGGTGATAATGTAAGGTATCTCAAATACTGATATAGCACCCTTGACAGCAAGTATGAGCTGCAGCGATATTATAGGCTTTATGCTCGGGAAAACTATATAGCGGAACCTCTGCCAGGGGTTTGCCCCGTCAAGATCGGATGCCTCGTAAAGATCGGGGCTTATCGACTGTATAGCGCCTATATACATTATAATGTCAAAGCCTATATACCTCCATACCGAAACAAACACAAGACAGCAATTGACTAAGAAAGGCTTTGCAGGGTCCATCCAGCGCACAGGCTCGGCACCAAATGACATAAGCACGCTGTTGAGCGTTCCCTCGCCTGTAAGAGGAGGGTTGCCCTTTGTGAAAAAGCGCAGAAATATAATAGAGACCGCCACGCCGTTCATCAGATACGGGAAGAACAACACACCCTTGAACAAGCCCTTTGCATAGAGCTTTGAGCATAGGATAGATGCCAGCAGCAGCGCAAGTGCCTGCTGAATAAATGAACCGCACAGATAATAAAGGCTGTTCTTGAAGGTTATAAAATAATCGGGGTTTGTGAAGATCGTTTTGTAATTGTCGATACCGACAAATTCGGGATCAACGCCGAACTGGTCACGCTTCTGGAAGCTGTATATTATCATATTGAACGCAGGAACAAAGGTAAATAACAGCAAAAGTGCTAACGGTATCACAAGAAAGAGTATCGACACATACAGCTTTTGCCCTTCATAGGTCTTGAGCCATTCGGAAAAGCTGCCTTTCTTTTTGAGTTTCGTTTTCATTGTGGTTCTCCTTTTGCACGGCATTTCCCCCGCATTTTTTTCCGAGCAATAATGCCACGAAAGTATGCGAGGGAAACGACTTTGATATATTGGCAGCAGCTTACGCACAATAGCCATGAGATGCTACCGGTAGGAAGATAACTTGTCAGTTGATTATTTCATTATAGAATCTCTTGCCTCTGCCCACTTTTGGTTTTCAGCATCTATAATGCTTTCAAATTCGCTGTCGCCCTTGCCGGCAAATGCAGCCTCGGCGAGCTTGATCTTGAAGTTGTCTGTATCGCCGTTCCATGCGCCGAAGTTAGCAGCCGTGTCTATCTCGTTGAACTTGCCTATAAGCTCATCGGGTGCAGCAGGCTCTTCAAAGAGCACACAGTCGGAAAAATCAGAAAGGTTATCGGGAAGCTTTGAATCAGCAGGTGTGGGGATCATGCCCTCGTTTGCAGCAAAACCTGATTCGCCTACAAACCACTCAACGTACTTCTTTGCAAGATCCTTGTTCTTTGAGTTCTTATTAACGCCTACGCAGTAGTCAGAAGCTGTCTGTGCATACTGCTTGCCGTCGGGAGCTGTGATCGGAACAGGCATATAGCCTATATCGTCAGGATTTTCAGCCTTTTCCTGGAACTGTGCAACAGCCCATGAGCCCATTACCATTGTACCTATCTTACCTTCGCCCATCCATACCTTAGAGCTTTCCCATTCGGTGGTCATGTGGTCTTCTTCGATAATGGAAGGTGTTGAGAAAACATCATACATAAGCTTATATACAGGATAGAAACCGCCGTCCTTGGCGAAAATGTCTGTTTTGTTTGTGAGCAGGTCGTTATAATAGTTGGGGTTGCCTGATGCGGAGAGTACAAGGCTCTGCCACTGTGTTATCGTCCAGCTTGCGTCCTTATACTGTGTATAGTAAGGGATGGCATCTGTCTTTTCATCAATGAGCTTTAAGTCTTCGATAAACTCATCGGGTGTCTTGGGCATTGAGGTGATTCCTGCATCAGCCCATATCTTCTTGTTGTAAAGAACGCCTGTTGCAGTACCGCCGTAGGCAAGGCCGTAAACATTCTTGTCGGAATCCATTTTCTTGTCAGCCCAGCGGTATTTGTCCTTAAGGTCATCATACTTGCCTATCGGCTCAAAGAAGTTTGCGAGGTCCTTTATCTCTACTTCATCGGGGATCATAAGCACATCACCGTAATCCTCTGTACCCATTCTTGTAGCAACGTTTCCCGAATAGTCCTGATAGCCTACATACTTGACCTCACAGTTGTTTGCTTCTTCAAAAGCGTCTGTCAGCTTATCAAGGCTTCCGTCATCAACTCGGTCTGTTCTGTTTGTGAGCACCTCAAGCACAGGTTTGTCACCGCTTGCCGAGCTGTCTTTGTCGCCACAGCCGCTTAGCACGGTCATTGTCGATAATGCCATTGCGGCAGCAAGTGCCGCCGATGCGATTCGTTTGATCTTCATAGATATACCTCCGTTAATAGTCAGAATAAATTTACCCGGTTTGCATGGCTAATCTTTAACCACAGATAAAGTATATCATCAGCTTAAAATAAAGTCAACACTTTAGCTAAAGTTAATCGAGTTTTCGAGCTAATTTTGTTAGGATATATAAAATTAATGTTTGCAGATTGTTAACACTGCACAATTAAGTATAAATTGATAACAAAAAGACCGAGGCAGGAGCTTGGTATACTCCTGCCTCGGTCTTGTGGGTTGATTAATTGTGGAAATTTATTATGTATTCTTGGCGTCGTATATATTATACCTCAAAAACATAATAATGTCAAGATAAATTTACCTGTAACTTTAGCCTAACTTTAATCATTTTCAACCTGTAATATTGGTTAATTTATCTTGCAGAGCTTTTTGCTATGCCGCAAGAGCATTCTCCAATTCATAGAAACGTCTTTTGTAATGTTTTGGTGCGGAAAATAAAAAAATGTGCCATAACCCGGTTACAGCACATTTTGTTTTTATTCGTTTTTTCAATACTGATGACGACCACATTGTTATATGAACACCTCTAAAAACAAGAAAGGTTTTGTAACAACGAAATCGGATCATATTTATTGTTCGGCACAGCTTGCGACAGATGCTTTTTCGATCAGGCTTCCGCCTATTTTTATTGACTGTGTGTCCCGAAGCGGATCCTCTATTCGGCTTATCAGCAGCTTGACCGCCTTGTCAGCCATTCTGCGTGAATCAATGTTCATTGTAGTTATCGATGGATTGCAGACCTCTGATATAAGATAATTATCATAACCTACGACAGATATATCTTCCGGTACTTTGAGCCCGATCTCCTCAAGCTGTTTGATAGCATGAAAAGCGGTCTCATCGCAGTTGCAGACGAATGCAGTAGGCAGTTTTTCAGGGAAGGCTATCCTGATGAACTCTCTGTTGTTGCGGTCATCAAGCGTCCATTCATCCTTTACCTTCAGGTCGTTGTCTATCATTGCCTTCATATATCCCATATAACGATCAAAAATACTGGAAGTAGCCTTGACAGTTCCTATGAAGCCTATCTTCTTATGACCTTTCCCGATCAGATACGAGGTAAGCTCATATCCTCCCCCATAGCCGTCAGAAGTGACGCAGTCAAAGTCAAGCCCATGAATATAGTAGTCAAGAAGTATCATTTTGGGCATTTTTCTTTTGAGTGCAACTATATATTCACGGCTGAGCTGACCGAGCGATACTAAAGCCGAAACAGTTCCGTCCGTTATCATCTTCGGCATTATAAGCTCATTCTCGTTATCCTCCGTGAGTATTTCGATAAGGCAGAAGTATCCGCTCTGAGAAAACAGCTTAACGAGGTCGTTGTACAGTGCCCAGTAGAAGGAGCCGTTTGGATTCATGAATTTTTCAGGTATCAGTACACCAACAATATTTTCATTATTTGAATTTTCCTGCGTTTTTGGAGCAACGTACCCCAGTTCATCAGCAGTTTGTTTGATTTTCAGCTTAAGCTCGCTGCTTACTCCTTTTTTGTCTGCAAGAGCCTTAGAAACTGTAACTGTGCTTGTTTCACATAGCTTTGCAATATCAGAAAGTGTTACTGCTTTACTCATATTCCCCTCCACTATTAAGCTAATATGAGTTAATTTTAGCACAATTTAGCTTATTTGTCAAGGGAAAACACCAAATAGCAAAATCCTTACATAAGGCATTATTTCAATAGGTTATAATTATTAAGACAACACTATGTTGCGCTTTGTGCGACTTTGCCGTATATTTTCAATAGCTCGGACGTTCTTTAGCAAATATGCATAGTTTTGCTGGAGCTTTGTTGTTTAGGTATACAAAATCAATTTGGGAATACGTTTACATTTTAATTTGGTGTTGACTAATTTTAACTTGATTGATATACTAAAAAACAAGCATTAGGCTTATTATTATTTTTTAAGGAGTGGTCAAAATGATTAGTGTAAGATCGGACAAGACAGCTTTGATGCGCAAAATAACGATATTGATGACTATTATCGTTCTGATGCTGACAGGCTACAGCATTCCCGCAGATGCCGCATCCGACGGCTTTTATGTGAGTGGGACTCAGATCATGGATGCAAATGGAAAAGCCTTTGTAATGCGAGGAGTTAATATTCCTCATGCGTGGTTCTCTTCCTACACGGAAACGGCAATAAAGGCGGCTGCAAATCTTAATGCAAACACAGTAAGAATAGTTTGTGCGGACGGGCAAAAATGGTCCAAAACATCCAACAGCGACCTTCAGAAGATCGTTTCAGCCTGCAAGAACAACAAGTTGGTCTGCATTCTTGAAGTACACGATGCAACAGGAAGCGACAGCACAAGCGATCTTGATGCAGCAGTCAATTACTGGATCGAGAACAAAAACGTGCTCCAAGGCAATGAGAAATATGTTATCCTGAATATCGCCAACGAATGGTACGGCTCCTGGGATGGCTATTCATGGGCAGAGGGCAATAAGTCTGCGATCAAAAAGATAAGAAACGCCGGGATCTCAAATATGATAATGATCGACTGTGCAGGTTGGGGACAGTATCCTGACTCTATAAAGTACTACGGCAAGTCTGTTTTCAATGCTGACAGCAAGAAAAACACGGTATTCTCTATCCATATGTATGAATACGCAGGCGGCAATGCAAATACAGTTAAAAACAACATCGACAATGCTCTGAATATCGGCGTTCCCGTAGTCATCGGCGAATTTGGCGGTCAGCACACTAACGGGGATGTTGATGAATATACAATAATGAGCTACTGTCAGCAGAAGGGTGTTGGCTATCTTGGCTGGTCGTGGAAAGGTAATGGCTCGGATATGAATTATCTTGACATAGCAAACGATTGGGCAGGAAACTCTCTCACATCATGGGGCAGCACCCTCTTTAACGACTCCAACGGTATAAAGAATACATCAAAGATATGCTCGGTGTTTACCGGAAGCTCATCATCTTCATCGAGTAGTTCTTCGTCTTCCGGCAGCAGCTCTTCATCGGCTTCTTCAAACAGTGGAGATCCTTATATTTCTCTGTTCTGGGGACAGGCTACAGCAAGCCCTTGGGGACAGCCCGTTTCTGTTATAACAAGCAAAAACGGCGGTTCATTTAATGCTTCCAATATTAAAAAGAATGGCTATTTCTATGTGGAATATTCCAACAATAATGCAAAGCAGATAGAGCTTATACTGCAAAGCTGGAGCGGCGGAACAGGCTGGGCTAAGGTCTCAGCTTATGAATACGGAACAGCTAATGGTCACAGCTATGCAAAGTTTTCCTATAACGACTGTGTAAACGCTTTTGGAAGCAGCAGCTTTTCCTCATATCTTGATCAGATACATGTAGGCTGCAAGAAAAATACCACCACCGTATATTCTGTTTGCTATTGCTATAAATAGTATCAGCGATCAGTTTTGTAAGGTATATGCTCTTGCAATATATCTCCTTTATTATCTACCATTGCATTCAAAACTGCTTGATATAGCAAACAATCATAATCACTCTCACATACAATAATCTTTTCATGAAATAAACCATTTAGAATATTAGAATATCTTAACAAAGGATTTGTCCATAATTCTTTGATTTTATCATTTGGAAGAATGCTGATTTTGTTTATTTTTTCTTTACGATTCATTCTAATTACAGTTTGCTTTCAGGCTTTCGGCATCTGCGGAGTATTTCTCCTGCGCCTCGTCAATGGCATCAAGCAAGCGGAATATCTCCTCAACCCGCTCAACTATCCGCTTTTGCTCAGCGAGGGGCGGGAGGGGCAAAATAAATTCTTGTATTTTTTTATTGCTAACTTAGGCTGTGCAAGGAGTTGAGAGGTTTGCTGTTGTCAGTCATTTTCTGAATGAGACCTATCACGATCTGCGTGTGCGTAGCTGCGATAAAAAATCCGCTTATGAGATAGCTAAGAAATGGACCATGCCGCTGCGGAACTGGGGCAAAGTTCTGGGCGAGCTGGAGATCATGTACCCCGACAGGATCGGCTGATATCCAAAGAACCTTGACAAATTACAGTATCTATTGTATACTGTAAAAAAATCGGAGCGGCTAATTCAAGCCGCTCCCATATATCGTTTTTTATCACAGTTTTTGAATTTACAGAGTTTTTTTCGCAGAGCCGTTTTGAAATTAAAGCCGAAATTGAATAATCATATCCAGGAAGGCTCCTACTATCAACCTTCCTGGGTTTTATCATAATAATTAGAATGCAAGGGATCGGTATTGTTAATCTCTGTTTCCGATTGATTATTCCTCTCATCCGGAGAACTAAAGAAATCCTCTTCTTCTGGAAATTCCTCTGGCACAATTCTTTTTCGCCCTTTGTTGCTATGAAGTCTTAAGTAATCTAGAGGATATTTCATTTTTTTGTTATACATAGCGAGCATAGTTTCGGCATAACCGAGAGAACCATTGGCTCGTTCTCTTGCTGATCTGGTGATTTCCCGAATAGAATACATACCAAGTTTCTCCTTGAAATTCTCATCGATCAGCTCAGTATCATATGTGAAAACAAGACGAGCAACACCAGTCAGTATGCTGGAGGAAAAGGAGTTCACATCTCCCTCCCAAGTACCAATAATAAGGCGCAGGACTCTGTGAAGATTCTGAAGCCCATATTTATCGTAGATCGATTCCAAAGTGGCAATAGCACAAATGGTTCCAACTTGTTTGTTGTGGGCTATTCTAAGATTATATGATTCTACCAGCTCACGAATTATGAGCTGTTTGTCGTTGCCTGCCTCAATATTTGCCATGAATATTTCATATGGGCTGAGTGGCTTGGTATATTTCATCTGATTGGCAAATATATCAGCCTCATGCTCGTATATTAGACCATCATATACCATGCACCAGACAGGCGTGTCCCGTGAGCCGGATACGCTCGCAACTATCTCAATCGTGTGCTGACCATTAAATACATAATTGATTCCGTCACGGCGGCTGACTTTGACAGGATTTATCTGATACAGATCAAAATGTTCTGCGGCTTGCTTAACGTGTTTAGTTGACAGATTTCGCTGATATTCCTGATTGGATACAAGATTTTTGATAGGGATAAGTTCAAAATTCACCTGTGGAATAAAAGCTGAAAAATCATCAATTACCTCTCTGCTCTCTGTTTCCATAATTATTATTTTACCTCCAAATCTTTTATAAAATTATCAGATGTTTCTTTTAAATCATTAAGAGCCCGGAACAACTGCACCCTTGCTCTTGGGGAAATAATCTTTATGTCAGTATTATCCTTGGCTTTAGATATCGTCTTAATCCAGGAAGGAATTGTCAGTGCAAGACTCATGGCATAAGAATCAGGGTCAAACTGCGGCATCTTTTTTATATTGTCTACGGTGTTTTTGTTTCATCCCTATCGGTGTTTTTTGGGGGGTCAATTACATTATAACATATTTCTGTTTATATTTAAAGACATTTCCGATATTTTTTCACTCCGCTATGCATTTGAGCCGCTTTTTTGGGCAATTGTTAGACGTGAAGCTTTTTTAAAAGTGTTTTAATATATATGCACCCATTTACAGCTTTCGGGGGTATTACTATCGGAAACCCCAAAAAACACATTATCAGGAGGAATAAACCATGACAGTAAATGAAAGAATGCAGCAGCTCCGTGAGCAGATAGCAAACACACCGAACAAGGCCGATAAGAAGGCGCCTTTTATTGAGCTATTAGCGTACTATAATTACGCACGCTCAAATAATGGCTATGAAAATGATATCACTGACGTTAAAGATCTTGAAAGCAAATGGAAAAATGACATAACTCAATACGGCATATTTGATAAGCTATATGATAACCTGACTGACGAGCAGATCATAGATCATTCTAACGATCCTTTAAATTTCACATATGACATTTCCAGAGGACAGAACAAATATATAGAAGATCTTATAAAAGCCGAAGAAGATAAGTTCTTTGAAACACATGAAAGAATCAGCAAAAATGAATTTCTATATAGAGCAGCTAAAAATGGCTGGGCATTAAGAAATGACACAGATATAACAGGAGGCCTGTACTCTGTTGCTACAAAATCCAATGATAAAAAGTATGCTGCACTGTATGAAAAGTTCCTTACTACAGATGCAAGGGATCCTGCTGTGCGCAAACAGATGCTCACCGAGCTGAAGGACGCACGTTCCACGCTCGTTGTGAAGCCGCATTTCTCTGTGCCATTTTATATAGGAATAAAATCGCTTGATAAAAAGCTCAAAAATGATCCGACTCGTGAGGATATAGACGCTGCCTCCAAGAAATATGTCAAGAAATATGAAGAAGAACAAAGAGCAGAGGAGGAATATCGCCGTAAGAAGGCTAAGAAAAATGCTGAAAAGAAGGCTTTGGAGGAGCGTGAGGCTAAAGAACAGGCAGAGCTTGGCGAAACACTTGAAAAGAACGGCTGGGCAAATGCTAAAGAAGTTGCCGAAAAGTTCTACACAATACTTGCAAAGCCTATGAACAGAAAAGAAACGGAAAAAAATGACGGCATAAATGAATTCTTTGAAAAGCTAAAAAGCACCAAGCTTGAAAAAGGCACTGAATATAAGCAGATGAACGCACTTATTGAAGAAGGTATCGGTATATCTGACAATAACACAAGTAAAATATACAAGCAAAGTGAGTACAATAGAGCGAAGGCATATCTTAACGACGAAGTACGCAGTAAAGCCAAAGAAAAAAAGGAATTTGAAGCACGACTTAAAGAAAACGGCTGGAAAAGCAAAGAGATATCTATGCTGTATGATGTAACGCATTTAGGAAGTTTTTATATAAAAGATAATAAGCCGCTTAATGCGTTTTATGACAAGCTTTGGGATACAAAAATTGACAAGAAATTCCCGATCACGCATAAGAATAATATCCTGAAAGAACTGGAAGATACATATAATAGCGTAAAGAATAATAAGAACCGTATCGATATCACAAGGTTTAAAGATGTTAAGGGTGAAAAGGCGGAGCAGGAGGCATACTACGGCTTTAACAAGATCGATCCTAAGGAGATAAAGGGCAGCAGGTCTAAAGAGGCTGATATCAGAGGCGGTGTGCCTACCTTTGATAAGCTTGTAAAAAATGATGATGCTCAAAGGGAACAGCAGCGCCTTGAGCAGGAACAAAATCGCCTTGAGCAGGAACAAAATCGCATTTGGCAGGAGCGGTTTGAGGCACAGCGAGAGCCGATGAGAATAGAGCTTGCAAAGCAGAAGGCACTTGAGGTAAAGACCAGCGTAAAGAATAAGCTTGACAATTATTTAAGAGAGATGGCTACAGCACCTGCTTTCTATCAGAAAGGACATCAGGACTCGGCTCAGATCAGGACACTCAAAGCAAAGACTGCCGAGCTTATCGGAACAGTAAACAATTCGCAGGGTAACCTTAAAGAGAATGAGCAGTTCAGGAACCAGCTTTTTGAGGCGTATAAGGCAGCAACAGAGTACAAGAGAGTCAAGAGGATAGAGGCAAAAAGAGACCCCGATGATGAAAGCTACGAGCCCGGCTCACCTATGGGGCAGGCAAGGTGGAGAGCTGCCGATATCATTATCGACTTAGCTAAGAAATATGCCCCAAAAGAAACAGCAGACTATGAAACGCAGCAGGAGCAAATCGCAGGGCAGAAAATAGTAAACTCCGAGGCAGATAAGGCGATAGAGAAGGAATACGCAGCTGTAAAGAAGGAGATAAAGGCGTTTGACAAAACGCTTAGCAAGAACCCGGGTGCGCTCACTAAGAAGGAGAGCGATAAGCTTACGTCCTTTGCAGCAAAGGTCATCGCTATGCAGCTTGTAAACAGAGTATATCAGGCGGATTCTGAAATGGGCGTTTACGAAGGGTTTAATAAGGATTCATTTGTATTCGATGTAACAAAGACCATGGGCGATATAAGAGAGCGTGCCGACTTTAAGCACCTTATGCAGACGGCCTCCCCACAGGAGATAATTACAGCTGCCTCAACAAACGGCGGCAAGCAGCTTTTAGACAAGCTCGCTACAGCTAAAAAAGCCGTTGCCGCAAATGAAGAGATAGCATTACAAAACGCAAATGCCAATGAAAAAGCGATTGATAATAATGCTATAAACAACCCGACCGGTCAGATAAAGCCTGCAAACAAATAAGCTATTATATAGCGCTGTACTCGTAATGAGTGCAGCGCTTCTGGGCATTATCCTTTTTTATTTAGGAATAAATTGATTTAGAACAAATACAATTATTCCTATACTCTTGACTTTCCCCTTAAAACCTGCTATAATTTAAGGGAAAGAGCAGGTGAATAAGGGCATGAGGACTTTCAATTATTCAGCGATCAAAGATCAAAAATGGGATTCGGAGATACTTGGTCTGGTTGCAGCAATTTACAAGTATGCCGGAAAGCAGGAGCTTTATCTGAAGCAAAAGCCGCATGAGCTGGAAAACCTTGTGGAGATCGCAAAAATACAAAGCACAGAAGCGTCCAACGCTATCGAGGGGATTGTTACTACCAATACTCGCATACGGCAGCTGGTCGAAGAGAAGACCGCACCCCGGAACCGTGATGAGCAGGAAATCGCAGGCTATCGTGATGTTCTGAACGTCATACACGAAAGCTTTGACACTATCCCGATAACAAAAAAATATATCCTACAGCTCCACAAGATGCTTTACAGCCATATGAACAATCCTCTTGCAGGGCAGACGAAGACAGTGCAGAATTATATCAGTGCGACCTATCCCGACGGTCATACGAAGACTGTTTTTACTCCGCTTGCGCCTTTTGAAACGCCCGACGCACTTGAAAAGATATGCGAGGAATATTCCCGTGTCATCGGCAATTTTGAGGTCGAGCCGCTTATCATCATTCCGATATTTATTCACGATTTTTTGTGCATACACCCATTTAATGACGGCAACGGCAGAATGAGCAGGCTGCTCACTACGCTGCTTTTGTACCGCAGCGGTTTCAATGTCGGGAAGTATATCTCCCTTGAAGCAAAGATCGCTAAAAACAAGGATCTGTATTACGATGCTCTTCGGCGTTCGCAGGACGGCTGGCATGAGGGCAGCGAAGATGTTGTTCCTTTTATCAAGTATCTGCTTGGAACGATCTTGGCGGCATACAAGGATTTTGAGGACAGGTTCTCCATTGTCGAGGAAAAGCTGCCTGCTGTTGAAATCGTCAGAAAAGCGACCCTGACTAAGATCGGAAAGTTCACGAAACGGGATATTATCGAGCTTTGCCCGTCTTTGAGCCTCAGCTCCGTTGAAGGCTCGCTGCGCAAGCTTGTTCAAGCCGGAGAAATCAAAAGAGAGGGCGTTGGCAAGGGAACGTTTTATTATCGGGTGAAATGATAACAAGTGACTTTCGTACTCCATTCAAATCGAACTGTTGCGTACTTTGCAACAATTGAGCAATTCCATTATTGATAACAAATCCGCCCCCTGCTGTCAAACTTGGCAGCAGGAGGCATAAACTTTGTTCACTTACTTGATGATAATTATTGCCATAGGACATCGGCAGTTCTGCCGCATGGGCTTTAACTGTCCGATAAAATGTACGCAAGTTCGGGTCGTTTTTAATGGCAAATCGGTGGTAAAGTCCTATTTGGAATGCCTTGAACCCCCGTAAATACGGCGTTTGAGAAGATTAACACAAATATTGCCGTGATACAGGAATACTTTTGGGGGAAATACCGCATTACCGCTGGCTGCTGCCTTTACTACGGCTTTATGGCCTTTAAATTATTTTCAATAATATGCTCTGCTTTATTCGCAGGGGCGTTATTATTTACAGGCTTTGATGCCTTGCGGATTTTTTCCATATTTCCCTTGATCTGCATAACACCGAGGCCTTCACGATCGGCAAGAATGTTGTTGATATATTCTGTGCTGAGCGTATCTGGGATCACAGCATTGAATTCGGGGCTCTTGCTAAGATCCTTTGCCTGTGCCTTGAACTGCTCCTGGTCAATGTTTTTCATATTCTTATGAAGCACATTTCCGTGATCGAGCTGAACCATTTTATCAAGCACGAGCTCCGCTATGTTATCCTTTGCCTGCAAAACATCCTCGGGGCTGAGCTTCTCTAATCCGCCCTTTGTTGAAAGCTCATTAAAGGCATTCATTGCAACGTCGGCAGATACCTTGTCAAGACCTTTAAGCTTTTCATCGTTGCTGCGGTTAAGATAAATAAGCTCGTTATCCTCCTTCATCTGATTGATCTCTTCTGTATACAGATGATTATGGTTGACAGCATTATTTGCGATATTTATCTTCTTTTGCTCTTGTGCCTTCTGCTCCAGAACGCTCTGCTTGTCCTGTTCAAGCTTTGAAATATAATCCTCGCCGTACTTTATAGGCAAGCTCGGTCTGGCTTGGGGCTTTGGCGTCGGAAATATATTGAGTGATTATTTGCATAATAGAATAGAAATCACAGCTGTTCATGGTACACCTCCCTTAGTTATCGTCATAAATAGTATATCACAAAAAGGAGATGATTGCAATGGATAAGTGTACGAACAATTGGACTTAAATCGTTTTGTAAAGGAGAGATTATTTGAATAGAAAGACAACAAAACATAAAACATCTAATGCAAATATCTCGCATTCGCATGATATGGAGATAGGTGGTATCACATATACAGTAGTATCGCATTTTAGCGAATAATCACATGAGACTGCTGAGGATAAAATAGCAAGACTTATAAAAAGAGATATCAAGGCTTCATAATCCGTTTTAATAAAATAAGTATAGACAGCCGAGTCGGAATGTGGTATTTCATTGACAAGATCTATATTTACGAAAAAGACAAGGTAAACAAAACACGCAAAATCGAGATATTCTATAACTTTGTGGGGAATATTTTGTAAAATATGAATAATGGTGTACGCAGTGGGAGGCTTACTAATGACAGCATACCCTTTTGGAACTGAATAACAGAAGAAGCCCTGAGATCTGCTTACCGATAAGCATTTCTCAGGGCTTTGTTTATTCCATATTTCCCGCAAATATCCTCTCTACCACGATCTGCGTCATTTCCTGCACTGACTCGGCATAACCGCCTTTTGCCCATTTCATAAAAATGCCGAACAGCCCGTAGGCAAGGTAGTATCTTTCGTAGGTGTCTGAGGTCTGCTCGATGTCGCTGTCGGTCATGATGACCTCATAAGCCGAGAGGATCGCGCCGTGATGCCCCTGTCCGATGATGAGGTCGTTCTTTTTCCGCAGTGAATAGCAGAAATCAAAGTATCGCCTGACACGATAGCTGTCACTCAACTGATGCTCTTTAAGCCTGTGCTCACACTCATATTCACGCCACTTCATGATGATGTAAGCGGTGATGATCTCGTCCTTTGATTTGAAGTTGCGAAAATAGGTCGCTCTGCCGATGCCGCCTGCTTCGCACGGCTCGTCCACGGTGATCTTCTCGATATTCTTCTTTTTCATTAGCTTGAACAACGCTTCACCGTAGGCTGAGGTCACATATTCCGACACTTTTCGTTCTTCCTTTCTGCCAGATGATACTTTTTCGCCAAATAGTATCATAGAAAAGCGGTTTTGTCAAGCACTTGACAAGAAAGGATGGTCGTTATGGGAAAAGGTACAGCAAAGAAGCATAAAGCACTCAAGGTCATGCTGATCGTTCTGTCCATTTTGGTTGTATTGGGCATAGACTTGATAACGTGATATGTAAAAGCTCTCAAACTTGACGGCGTTCACGATCTGACCGCTGCGGCATTTTTCCTCAAATTCAAAAGATGCCTTATTCAAGCACCACGCTTGATATTTACGCCGCCGCTTTTCGTGAGCGTGAGGCTCAGGCTCTCGGGGCGGTCGCTGCCGTACTCAATGAACCGATAAAGAAAAAGGCATAATATAAATGCAAAAGGGCAGCAGGCTTTTACAGCTTGCTACCCTTTTTTATGCCTGCTGACTTTTGGAAAAATAAAACGCATAACACCCAAACAACACCCAAAGCCCGAAAGCAGGCAAAATAAAAAGCTCCGAAACAGCGTATTTACGCCATTTCAGAGCTTTTTAAACTGGTGCGGCAAATGGAACTTGAAATGAAATTTTGGGTTATATTACTATAACTCATCTTTCATAAAGTGCTGATTTTAGGGCATTTGCGTTAATGCAACTTTTTTCAACATAAGTATTTTGAGCTAAGTTTTTATATCTTTAATGGACAAGTTAAGGCCAACACTCCCTTATCACTCCACGTATCTACGTCATTTCCGCACTTTTTTCACCATAGAATAAACCCTTTGGTCAACAATTGGTCAACTTTTAAGATACAACAAGTTAGTGGTATCGTTTCTGTCATTTCTTTGACCTAACCTGTCTTATGCTTTGGCATATCCGGCAGAACTTTCGTAACGGCTTCGCAGCAATGCACATCGTTGTTTTTGAGCGTGTGGGCGTATATTGAGAGTGTGACGTCCGGTCGTGCGTGTCCTGCACGTTTGGATACATCAGGTACGCTTATCCCTGCCTGGAGCTGCAAACTAATCGCAGTATGACGAAACTGATGCGGGTGATAATTCGGTAGCCCGTTCTTTTTCAGAAAAGTCTGGAACCACATTCTGACAGTATTAGGCTTGGTAAAATCTCCGGGGTGATGACAGTGCGTAAAGAATACCGCATTTTTGAACCAGTCCCACTTGCTTCCGTACTTCTTGCCTGTCTGGAAATAATAGGCTCTGTACTCTTTCAACATATTCATTGTGTCATTATCCATATACAGCCAGCGCTCTCCTGCTGTTGTCTTACAGCCCTCGTCAATATGCCAGCCGTTATGATCTTGAACGAAATGCCTCCATATATGTATCCTGTTCTTTTCAAGATCAATGTCTTTCCATGTCAGCGCACACAGTTCACCAATGCGGCAGCCCGTCGCTAAAAGCATACTAAAAAACACCTGATACATATAATGCTCCTTGTCTGCGTACAGACAAGCGAAAAATCTGCCAAGCTCTTCTTCACCGATCGCTGATATATTCGGACGTTCTTTTTTTGGCGGAAGTGCCGCTTCGGAATAATTCCGAGGGATTATTCCCTCACGCAGAGCTAACTGCATTACGTTATGGATAAAAATATGAAGCTCATGAATGTATTTCCTTGTGATGCCGCTGTCAACCATATCGGCATAAGCACGGTTCAAAGTATTCGGCAGCAAATTTTTTAGCTGGATATGCCCGATAAACGGTGCGAGCTTATTCCTTCTGTATTTATAACTGTATAGTGTCGAGCTTTTTATACCCTGCTGTTCCTTTATCCTCAGAAAGTATTCGCAGTAATTGTCAAACGTGATACGAGAATCACAAACTGTCTGTTCCTCCACACCTTTTTCAAAGACCGCACCCTGCTTTTCAGCGTTCTTACGATTCCACTGAGCCGATTTAGTATTATCGTATTTTACGGATAAAGTTTTGAACACCTGCTTGCCCGTCTGAGCGTCACGATGATCGAAAACACGAATACGAAACGAGGTTATCTTGCCTTCTTTATTCTTGCGCTCCTGTATATTCATTCTGCCACCACCTTTCGTGTGGTGGTTTTATTCTGCTGTCTTATCATTTTAACTCCTTTCCGACAGCGGAATATATCGTATATTCAGTATAACACATTCCGCTGATTTGTTCAATATAAAAGTTGCGTTAAATCTTTGAATATTTATCGGTGGTGTTTCTTTTTTGGTGGCTGCTTTTTCTGTTCTTGCTCCCTGCGGAGTTTTTCTTTCTCTACAAGCTTGGAGATATAATCCCCCCGAGATATTTCCTTGTATGTATCCTTAATATCTTGATATACTCTTAGCTTATCTCGACATTCCTCACCCTTAGTCTTTTCATATTCTTTTCTCAATTGCATGATTCTCCCCTCCAGATCACCGATTGATGAAATATGATCTTTGCTGATAACAGACAACATCTCCGAGAGTTTGTAAACATCAACTTGTTTTTTAATAGGCTTTGCAAAAACCTGAATCATACCTATTCTCGCATTGAGTGACTCCTCCGTGTAGTCCTCCCCCAACTTCCACAAGCTGACCGAACGCTGCTGCCCGGGGGCTTTTATCAAAAAATTCTTATCACGCTTGACCGTAAAGCCAAGCCTTTCAAGCTCCGCAAGCAAATCATCAAAGCTGCTGACACTGGGTATCAAGCTGTCGATAGCATTACGAATATGCTCCTTCCACGAAGTGCCTTTCTTTTTGTGCTGCCATTCGGAGTAACTAATAGACCTCCCCTCGTTCTCAAAGTTGAGTGCAGGCTCAACTCCAAAAGCACGGCACACCCCGTTCGTGACCTCACGCATTCTTCGGACAGATGCCTTGTTGTCATAAAACCGCTTACCTGTGAGCGAGTAAGAATTTATCAGTATATGATTGTGAATGTGATCAGTATTGACATGAGTTGCAATGACTGCCTGCACATCGTCACCAAACATTTTGCGGACAAATGCCATGCCTATCTTGTGGGCAAGCTCCGGAGTAACGCCCTCGGAATTGGCAAAGCTCATTATGTAGTGGATAGCCTTGACGGGGCTTTTGCCGCTTTTGCTCGGAGTGGCATCATAGCTGCGCCTTGCGTACTGCTCGTAAACCGTCTTCATCTGCGTGTAGGCGAAATCGGGCTCGGTCATGCAATTCAGCGAGATCGTCAAAACTCGCTCGTCGGTCTTGTCGGGGTTGAGAATGTAGGTCAGCGCTTGCTTGACGTTACGGTGGACAGCCACAGATTTACAGTACGGCAAAGTTCAGCAACATCTCCTTTCAGCTTATCAATATCCTCGGCATAAATGCTGCACGTTTCGTTTGCTTTCTTCGCCACCTGATTGATATTTTTCGAGATGATTCTCATACCATTGAGCAGGGGTGCAAGTTCTTTTAGGTCAACAACTTTTATCTTCCCATTCAGCGACATCGCCCTAATAAAAGTAGAGGTTTTCAAGTGACACTCAGCAGCCTGCTTTTCGATCTGTGCCCATTCCTCGGCTGAATACACTATCTCCTTGCGGCGGAGCGTTTTGTTTTTTCTTGCTATTTTCATCAGTCCTTTCTTTTTTGGTTTTTGCTATTCGGCTCGCTTTTGCCGAGCCTGCGTTTAGAGCTGCAAAGCCTCTAAACACCGCAGAGGTCAACCACGTTGATCTCTGCGGGAAAGTGCCGGTTTTTTGCCGGGACTTTCTGTACTTGCGTAATTATGTAAAGTATAAATTTAAATAATCGTATTTACACATTTCACCCTGCTGCCCTCGGCAGGGCGATTTTTTTTACGTTCAATTTGCTACTCCAAGATACTTTAGCAGCGACGCTTTGCTCACAAGTATCTTGCCCCTCACACCACTGCCTGCTCTTACATAGGCAATCTTATCCTGTGCGACAAGCTGACGGACTGTATGCTCAGATAAGCCGTTCACAAGTGCAGCACACTCCTTGACTGTGAGCATTTCAAGCGGATGAGTTTTGCTCTGATCTTGCTGCGGTGAAGGCTCGGTCGTTTCCGCTTCGATAAGCTGCTCCAATAGCTGGGCTATCTGTGAAATGATCTGCTGCTTTTCTGTTAAATTCAAATGTCATTCTCCTCTCTGATTTTTGTTTTGTATGGTTTTAATGTACGCTGCTGTTTCCTCCTTTCGTGTCTGGACGATTGTGTGTGTGACTTTGCACTTTTTCTTCTGCTGGCGAGGCAGGAAGAAATATGTGCCTTTCATAAGTTAATTCTGAATGACGAGCGGAAAAGCTAATGGTTTTTTGAAAAACTGTATGGTTACACAAATGGTAATCATTGAGGGTGTGCAGTTATTGCAAAATATATGCAGACAGTAGAGGGTGTAGCATAGCCTTCACTAGTACCGACATTTAGAGATGATTATATAAGCGGTTTCGGTAAAGTTGTAATATTTATATCTGTATTCAACAATTCCGACCTGTGAAAAATGTATGGTTTGCATATAGACGCTGCGGCATAGTCGCTTTGCTTAAATGTACTTGGGCTGCATAATGATTTAGTAAAACTCCCTCCATAAGACACTACATAATGCGGTATATTTTTAAGTGATATTTAGCCTTCCAAAAATATTTTCTCCGAATTCAACAAATCAGACCTATGTAAAATGTGTGACTTGCACAGCATTCTGATAAAGAGGGTGCAGGCGGTTTCATCAAGAAATATTTTTCATCGAAAATAAAAGCCTCTCACTTATACCTAGGATTTCGGGCGAAAAGTTAAGGCAAAATCGCCCATGTTTACAAAATATTTAGATTTACGATAGGATTACACCCTAACAAAAATGAAACCGGACGCATTCCTCGGCTATGGGCATTGCGTCCGTTTTGTTTGATAAATATAAGCATCTATGATATAATAATCCTATCGTTATCTATGACATCAAATTGCACAATAAAACGGTCACAGCCTTGTACATGATAACAAAAATATATTTGTCCGCTAACCATTTTCCTTAAAAAAACTCTATACCTATGAGAGCAAAGGAAAGGGGCGGCGATATGGAGATTTCTCTTGATGAGCTGATAAAATGGATACTCCTGCAATTTGACGATTCCCCATCAGATGAGCAGTATCTTGACACATACCGAGGACTATTGGGCAGAGAGGTGGGTGACACTGATGAACAAAACAGAGATAAGCGCTCTTGCAAAAAAAGCGCAGAAGGGTGATAAGGTAGCTTTTGAAACGCTGTATAGAGAGTTTCATGAAAAGGTGTTTTTCTTTGCAAAGCGGAATGTTAAAAATGCTGATGCGGCGCAGGATATCGCTTCCGAGACCTTTGCCGCAGCCTTTGAAAATATATCAAAGCTGCGCTCGGGTGAGTCATTCATCGGGTGGCTTTATTCGATTGCTTACAGCAAATGCGTCAAAAGTATTAAGGACAGCTCGGGGTCTGAGCATTTTGAGGACGACGAGCAAATGGAGCGCACCCTTGCTGATGCTGCTTTGAATGAGCCTATCATGCTGCCCGAGGACTATGCCGTGAACAAAGACACGAAAGAAAAGCTAAAGGCTGTAATTGACGGGCTGCCTGCTGATCAGCGCTCGGCGGTGATACTGTATTACTTTGAAGATATGTCTGTTGCCGAGGTGGCAGGCTCTCTCGGAACGAATGAAAACAACGCAAAGCAAAAGCTATATAAGGCAAGAAAAACTATCCGCAAAAGGATAGAAAAGCTTTTTGGCAGTGGTATGCTTGCGGCATTCCCAATAAATTCTCTGCTTTCAGACACGGCAGATGCAAGCTATGCCAAAGCTGCTGCATCCGGTGCCGCAAGGTTAGCAGGAAAGAGTATCGCTGTAAAGCTTGTTACTGCCGGTGCTGTCGCTGTTGCGGCATTTGGTGTGCCCTTAGCGCTTGGAAGGCTTGATAATAATATGGGTAACTACCGCCCCGAAAAAGATATAGTTACTGACAGCAGATCAGAGCAGACAGCTCAGTTTGGAGAATATGTAACAGAGAATGAACATTTTCGGATCACAATTGAAACTAAAGACTACACAGACGGTCAGCTTAGATTTATTGCGGCTATTGAGGGGCTTGATGATGTCGGTAAAGAGTATATAAAAGCCTCTACCGAAATGCAATGGGCGGAGTTTTCAAAAACGCTTGACCCGTTTACTATGACCGAGGACGAGTATAACGGCAAAGTGGAGGAATATGATAAACTGCATAAAAATGACAGATTTATGTCACTTTTTCCGCAGATGTATTATACGGCTAAAAGCGGCGAAAAGCATTGGTATCACTCGGCGGATATAAAGGATGCGACATTTAAGGGCGAGCCTTTGTCGGAAAATGACCCGTGTATAATACAGGGAGCTTTTGATATAACTGATAACACAGACAGCATAAGGGTGGAGTTTCTTGACCTCAGACAAAACAGATCTCCCGAGGAAATGACGGCGGGAGTATTTGAGGAAATGAGCATAGATATACCGTTTGGGGGTGTTAAGTGATGAAAAGATCAGCATTTATATTGCTCTCTATATTGCTGCTTTCGGGCTGTGCAAACAGCACGGGCAGCTATGTTGACATAGAAAGCGAGAAAGCACAGCAGGCTGAGCTTATAAGTGAGCTTGACACATACGAGTTTACTTCGGGCAAACCGACAGAGCTTGATGAAAAGCCGTTTAATATAAGCTCTCTCGGGATCACGTCAATTGGAACTAAGACCTTTTGTATAGGCGGCGTGGGTGTGAGCAGCTGCGTGCTTGATACAGAAAGCGAGAGGTTTTCGCACCTTTGCAATATCGCAGGCTGCGCACATTCTGAGAACAGCCCCGGGTGTCTTGACCAATTACAGATGAACGCCCCCGTTGCAGCATCAAACGGGCTTTACTTTACAAGCGGCAATGCACTTATGCTTTTTGACGGCAAAGAGCAGGAACCCATTTATGAAAACACCTTTTCAACAAGCTACGAAAAGGAATTTTTCCCGGATTCGCCAAATTCTTTAGGCGGGATAATGTCGCAGGGCGGCAGGCTGTATATTCTGGGGGCGAGTTGGTTTCAAACATTTGATGTAACAACAAATACTGCAAGCGAACCCGTGATACTATCCGAGGACAGCAGTATTATCTCTTATGCGGCAAATGAGGACTATTTATTCTTTTGCACAGAGAATAACGAATTGTTTTCATGCACCTTTGCGGACAATAAGCTTAAAAAGCTTGACGATAAGGCAGGGCAGGTATCGGTAAGCGGAGGAAGGCTCTATTACATAAAATGGGAGGGGCAGACCCCGATCCTGATGAGCGCAGAGCGTGACGGCAGCTCACCTCAAAGGCTTATAGAGAACTGCTATGTGGGCTGCTGTATCACAGATAAGGCGATATATTATACGCATTTTCATGCTGATGAGGGGAAGGTATATGTGTATGATCTGAAAACGGGGAAGACGGCGGAATGTGACATTTCCTGCAAGGTGCGTGAGGATAATGCCGATACGGAGGATATAGACGAAGAGATCTGCTATCCGCAAGGCGGCTTTATGCCGAGAATAATATGGAACGCTCAGACCGACAAGGTGTTTGTGCTTGATACTATTACAGACGGCGACGGGCAGCTTACGAACGGCAGGATAGGCTTTGTTTTCAAAAACGGCAGCAAAGATCACAGTATAATAACGGACGGTGTATGATATGTGTTTTGAACTTAAAAAGCTGTTCTCGTCAAGGCTTATGCTGATATCGCTGCTGATGTGCGCAGCTCTGCTTGGAATTTTCGTGTTCAGAACGGTAAAATATAATATAGACGTTGGAAAGAGCTTATCACAGCGGCAAGAATACATCGAGAGCATTTCATCGGGAAAAAGCAGTGCGGAGATACGCTCATATATCTTAGCAAGAGAGAGCGAGCTTAACGAGCAGATAGCCGCATCCGATGAGGAGTATCCTGCAAAGCTTATAAATGAGCTGTTTATCTGCCAAACGATCAGGCAAAGACTTGACTTTATAGAAAAGGACTTTCCCTCTCACCGCAGGGCGCTTATAACAGATGCGATTTCCGCCGCCGAGCGTGAACGTGCAAAGACTGATCCCGATCAAAGTGTAATCACCCTCAATGAGCTTGCGGCAGAAAAATACAATACTGTTATAGATATGAAACTCACCGAAAGCGGCAAGCTAAGTGAGCTGCTTGTTTATCTTGACAATATATATTGGGACTATGCAATGATGCTTTTAGCTGTGATCATCGCTGTCAGAATGTTCACCCTTGACTATTCATCGGGGGCATACCGTGTCATAAACTCGGAGATAAAAAGCAAGGGGCGGCTTTTTTGGAGTCAGCTTGCAGCAGCGTATTCGGTAACGGCAGCGGTAGTAATACTTAGCGCTGTTAGCCAGCTTATCGTGGGGGTATTGTGCTTTGGCATTACTGACCTTTCACTTCCCTTGCAGCAGTTCGAGGGCTTTGAATACTGCCCCTACATCATCACCTTAGGCGGCTTTTTGGCCATTAAGCTTTGCCTTAAGCTGTTGTTTTATCTCTTTGTTACAGCGGTTTCGGTCTTAGCATCGGTGCTGACCAAAAAAGCAGGCGCTGCCGTGCCTGTCTCGGCACTTGTGACGATAATGCCGCAGATAATAATGACGATGCTGTTTATTTATGTGTCGGGTGAAAACTCCTCTGCGCTTGACACCCGATACATTGCTTTTGACCGTCTGCGCACGGTCTTGCCGCAGAGCTTTCTTAACCTGAAAACCTATTTTTTCAGGTTCGACTATATCACGGTCGTCGGCTTTGCGGTATCAAGACTGGTATGCGCCGCAGCGCTCACTTGTCTGATAACCTTTGTATGTATTATTACAGCTTTCAAAAAATATGCAAGACCTGCGAGGTGAGAAAATGGAGCTTAAAATAGACAGGCTTACAAAACGCTATAAAAACAAGACTGCCCTTGACGGGATAGACCTAACTCTCGGGAACGGTGTATATGCCCTGCTCGGGCCAAACGGTGCAGGCAAAAGTACGCTTATGAATATAATAGTCGGGCTGCTTTGGCAAACAAGCGGAAGTGTCACTCTTGACGGCAGAGAGATACTCTCTCTCGGTGCCGATTACCGCACAAGGCTTGGCTTTATGCCGCAGGATATGGGCTTTTACCCCTCTTTTACGGGAGAGGAGATGATGAGATATTTTGCGGCTGTAAAGGGCATAAAAAATGCCCATAATGAAATAGATAGGCTGCTTGAATTTGTAAACCTTACTGATGACAAAAAGCGAAAATGCGGTGAGTATTCGGGCGGGATGAAACGCAGGCTCGGTATAGCTGCGGCACTTCTTGGCGGCCCCGATATTCTTGTTTTTGACGAGCCTACCGCAGGGCTTGACCCGAAGGAAAGAATGAGATTTCGCAATATCCTGAGCCGTATCGGTCGGGGAAAGCTGTTGCTGATCGCTACGCATATCGTATCAGATATAGAGAGTATATCGGATAATGTGATACTTCTTGACGGAGGAAAAGTTGTTAAAAGCGGCACACTTGCAGAGGTCATTTCCTCTGCCGAGGGCTGTGTCTGGGAGCTTGAATGTGAGGACGGCTTTGCTGATGAGTATGCGCTGTTACATACCAATTCTGCAATCATAAAGACAGGGGGCGGAACAAGGCTGCATATCGTTCAGAGCAGCAAACCGTTTGAAAACGCTGTCTCCGTTTCTCCGACACTTGAAGATGTATATATGCTCAGGTTCGGGCAGGTGAGTGGGCAGTGACGCTTATATATTTTGAAACAAAAAAGCTGCTGCATAAACGCCTTATAATTATCGTTATAGCCATTGCTTTGGAAATAGTTCTTGGGCTGCTGCCTGCAGATCATGAGCACCCATATTCAACGCTGGTATACAGGCAGTATACAGAGCAGCTTGCAGGAGAATACACCCCCCAAAAGCGTGAATTGATCTTCACTCGGCTTGATGAGGTCAACAATGTAATTGCAGAGCATGAACAGCTTTTGGAGCAGTACAATGCCAATCTGATAGACCTTGATGAATTTGCAACTCACAACAAGCAATACAACAAGGCAATCGCCGAGCAGCAGACACTTGAATATCTTGCAATGAAATGTGAGAGCTTTGACAGCCTCGGTACTGGAGAGTTTTTCTATGATACGGATTGGTATGATCTTTACTCCTATCGCCGCTATGATTTATTGTCGGTGCTGATTATGATGCTGCTTATCCCTCCTGTTTTCTGCAATGAATACAGCAGCAAAATGGCTGATATCCTCCGTACTACGAAATGCGGAAAAACACGTCTTGCCGTAATAAAGCTATCGGTCAGCATGGTTGTAATGTTTTTGCTCTCTCTGATAATAAGTACAGCAGAGTTATGCACATTTGCAGCCCGATACGGGCTTGACAGCGCCTTTGCTCCTCTTCAAAGCATATTGGGCTGTGAGGAATATGGGGAAATGACAGTTATCGGTCTGTTTGTACGCAGCAGCCTGATGCGAGCGTTTTCATTTGCAGTATGTGCTGCATTTATCTGCCTTATTTCCGTTTATACAAAAAATATGCTGTTTACATTCTTTTTGAGCTTTGCAGCCTGTGTTTTCCCTGCGCTTATAGCTGAGGGAAAGGTTATGAGCTATGCTTTTTCATCTTCGGCGCATAACGGAATGTATCTGTCCGGAATGAGCGTATGGGTATTCTGTCTGATATGTATTGTAAAGTGTGCAGGGTATGGGGTTATGTGCGTAAGTAAGTTTGGTACGATCAAGTAATATACTTAACATGTTTAGCAATTATAATACATCATAGCAATTCTCCTGCCCCAAAAACTGATTCTGATATAATCAACATAATTCAAGCCGACCATTTTTCTCACCCGGTAATAAATGGTCGGCTTTTTATTGAAAATGTGTTTACGATATATTCCACTGCCTTATCCTGTCTTGGACAACTTTTGGTCAACAAAGTTATATGAAGTTGCCCAAAATCAAACAAATATACTTTTGACTATCTTTTCATAAACGCCTATTTTGCGACGTTTGAGCGAAATTACTAAACGTTTGTTTAGGATGCGAAATGCGGGTGTTTTAAGGACAAATAATGGACAGACCTCTGACATCTCTGAATCTATTTTTAAGGAGAATTACTATGAATATCATTGAAGAGATGTATAACGGTGACCTGTTCCCCGTCGGTACATACAGCAATTCCTGTGAGGAGTATAAGAAGGCTATGGACTCACTTGTCGCTGCCGAGACGGAGCTGCTGAACACCTACCCACAGATCAGGGAGCTGTTTGACAAGTACCAGAGTGCTCAGATCGAGCTTATTAGCATTAACAACAGGCAGGAGTTTGTGAATGGGTTTAGGATAGGGGGGCAGATAGCGTTAGAGATGTTGGGGAAGATTGAATAGGACTATTTGCGGCTGTGCCTTCGGGTGCAGCCGTTTATCCTTACGCATCCTCATCGACATCTGTTATTGCAGTTAAATCTTCAACCTTGGCTAATCCCGCTAACAACTTTGTGTATTTTATGAGTTCTATTTGCAAATCGCTTAATTCGCTTCTGAACGTCAAACACTCCGCTGAGTTTTCAAATGCACCCTCCAGCTTTTTTCTATGCCATTTGGCTGTGAATGGTCTAATAATCTGATTTAATACAACAATTGCTATTTTTGTGAATTCCCCTGCATTTCTGCCTTTGTTTTTCAGTATCTCTCGTGTGATTCCGAAAATACTATATACACTATCTAATGCAGTAGCTTCATCACCCTCGTCTTGAGCTAACGGCTGTGTTGTTATTCGTGTTATTAATTCAACATACATATCCCAAGCAGCCGTTTGATCATCTTCAGTGGGAGAAAATTCAAGTTCAGCAAACTTGAGATTGAGCTTTATGCTGTTTAATCCCCATTTTCTGAAAAAATCGCCAAATTTCATAATCTGTACCTTACCTTTCGATATGATTATTCACTTGTGCTATTCAGCAAAGTGAGTGCTTTGTATTCTTTGTCATAAAACCACTTATCTGTCAACCGATTGATAATATATGTGCCATTTTCTAAATCAGATACGCAGATTTGATAAATTGGTTTACTTGTCTCTGAGAAATAATTCAGTTCATATTTACACCAAACCGATTCTGTAGAATGTTTGGAATTGACAAATAATATCGCTTTTGACTGCTCTAACCTTTTTTCGATTACCTTCAACGTTGCTTCTCTAACAAGGTTACGTTTCAAATAATCAGAATCGCTTATCCAATCACAATAAACATTTTTTCCTTGTGAATTCAAGTGAATAATTAATTTTTGAACCAATTTACTATCTTTGCTACTATGAGAAATGAAGTAATCATAGCTTTTTATATTCTGTTCTGGAGAATTATTTATACGATACTCAAGTTCATCAGGATTAAGAGGAATTTTAGATGTTTGAAAAGCGTAATCCCTTTTTAGATATGCTTTTTTCTTTTTGTTTTGTGTACGAACCTGCATATATTTTTGCCGCCTAAGTCTTGGTTGATAATTAAAGCTCTGTAAATGGTAAAACGCCGTCTCTCTTAATTGTCTGTTTATTTCTGTATCATTCAATTTGAAAAAGAAATTTATGATTTTGGAATTATAGTATTTCTTTAATTCTAAAAGAATATACATTCTATCCTTCTGTGTGGTATTCTTACGTTCATATAGCCCGATTAATTGATCTAAAAAATCAGGAGTTACCTGCTGAGTTTTTAATTTCGCCTTTTCTATTTTGTCATTTATTCTTTCGATTTTGGGCTTCCTATTATTCCAAAGTTGCTGGTAATTATGATCAGCATTAGCCTGATTAAATCTTTGAGAGTATGCTTTTTTACTTATTAACGAAGTAATCCTTTTAAACACTTGAGATTGTTCAATTAGTTTTTCAGGAATATCCATGTTGTATCGAGTTCTACCTTTTATTCTTTTCAGATGCCTATCTTTGATCGTGTAATATTCATATTTAAATTGAACAGAGTTCCATTCATGAGGGTAAAAGCGCTTTATTAGAGCAATTATATCTTCTTTTGAATAGTATTGTGGAAGAATTTTTTTAATAGTTTTTAGCTGCTGATTCCACATTTTGCATATTTCAATAATATCCCGTTTGTAGATACTTTTTGTTACACCAGACATATCTATCACCAATATTATCGATTATACTTCATTTGTGGACGAGAGTTATTAATCAAGTTCCTTTTTGATATTCTTGATTGAAACGCTTCTTCTATGATAGAATCAAAGTGATGTATAGCATAATCCCACTCATATAAGGTCGCATATTTGGATACTAAGTTATCCGCTAATCTTGCGGGGATATCATCAGAATAGTATTTTCCGGCGATAGATTTTTTTACGGAAGGCAACATGATACCAATTAAACCTGCATTACCATTGATACTCGCTCTTAATCCAGCATATATTTCCCAATCAACGTGCTTGCGATTTTTGGTGTTATTTCCAACTAAAACAACTATAACGGATGAATCACTGATTTTATCTTCACGAATAAGTCGCTTTATATATTCATCACTGTCATCAGGATCATATTCGCCTGGCATTACAGATTTATTGATTATGTTTCCACTTAGATTGCGATCTATGTAGTTTTTATACTGCTGATCATCATGGTGATAAAAACTTATAAAGACCTTGTGCTTTGTTTGTGAATAACCATACATAAACTTAACCTCCTAAAAAACTTCAAACTCATCATTTACTTATTCGCATAATGATAATTATTTCTGTAAGACTGTTAAAACATACATTTTATCAATTTTTAATGCTGATATCAATATTAATTATGAATTTCGCTTCCTTGCTAAAAATTCAAGCAACCGTACCGCTTCATTAAGTCTTATATCTGCCTCCTTGCCAAATAGCTCCTTTGCCCATATCCTGTCAATTTTCCTAATTACAGGGTTTTGCAAATCTAAGAAAGTAATATTATCCTTTTCTGCTTTTACTGCCTTGACCAAATCGTCAGATACCTTACTAAGATCAGGAATTAGTGTTGTTAGAATATCCTTCTTTTCCATTTTACGAGCGCCTTCTTGGTCTTTTGACGATACTTCACAAATAAGCTGATAGAAAACTGTAGTCATCCAAGTTGATACAAGCAAGGCAGCGTCAGGAGAAGCAAAATTACATACGATAAAATTAGTCGAAACATATACAGGACTTTTAGAGTAGTATATTTTTCCATTCTTTCTTATGTCTCTGGGGATTAATACCGCATTTCCCTTGAAAATATTAGCTCCCTCTTTTTTTAGAATAGCCATCAAATCAGCTTTACTTTTTGATTTCTTAGGCTGCTTACCTGGCTTAAGCGGAATTGCTAAAAAATCCGTCAACACATCATCAATAGCCTGTGCTGATGATTTTGACTCAACTAAAAACTTGGAATCACCTAAGCCTATATCTAACGAGTCATAATAAGCATTTCTCATTGCAACTCCAATAGAGACTGATGTCTTGTGCTTATTAAATAAAGCTGTGTTTGAATCAAAGAATAATAAATCGCTTCCACCATTATTACCGGCAGTTCCTCTTTTGATTGGAATTTTTAAATCGCCAAGCTTGACTAATTGTGCTAATGAATACAGATGTCTGTCTGTAAACTCGATTGCCTCAATCATCTCGCTGTTTAATTCTCGCCAACCGTCTGCAATACATTGTTCGAGTTGTTCAGCCTGCACTGATTTTGCAAGTATTCCAGCCATTATTGGTTTGAACGATTCAGTGAGAGAAACTTTTAAGGATTCCGCAAAAGTATGTGTATCTATATCGGGAACTTTATCATAACTCGAATAGATATTGACCGACTCACTTGGTGTCATAGCTTTACCAACTATCACACAAGTATCTTTCGTAACCTTATCAAAAATCTCCTTGCCTGGGTAAGTGAAAACGATTCTTAGCCCAAACTTGTTAAGTATGATTCTCCGTATCGCCTGTGATTCCGGACCTCTACCCATCAAATGAGTTTTTGATATAATACACGCTATGGTAGTTCCCTTTGGCACTAAATGAGTGATTAATTCAAGGAATACTCCCTCTAACGGCATTTGACCGACATCGGAAATGGGAGTAGCTTTTGTTAATTCCCGTATCTTTTTATAGAGAGGGGGCTTGCGATCAACGCAGTATATTCCGCCCACAAAAGGAGGATTCATAACAACAACCTTAACATCAGCAAAAAAAGAGCTGTCAATATCCGCTATATTTTTGCATTCAATTGTAGGAGATGTTGTTTTACATATTGTTTTTGGAAAGCCTAAGCCGAGTCTTAATGATAGTAATTCCAAAAGCTTGCTGTTAATATCATTAACTACTATTTGGCTTGAGGATATATTGAAGACGCCTATTGCAGAACTGATTAGATTTCCGCTTCCTGCTGCGGGATCACATAGCTTCTCATTCTCACTTAAATCACCGCTAATGCTCTTAGCCAGTTCGGCAACCAATGTTCCAAGCTCAAGGTCAGTTGGCACTTCGCCATTATGCTCTTGCCCATAGGAAACAATTTGGTGTAAGACGCCAGCAACAGAGTCACCATTAATGTTTTGAGAGCCAAAGTCAAATAAATCAGCTAGTATGTTGCCGTTAATAGTAACTTTTGATTCAAATTCATTGGGATCATAGGTGAAAATATCTTTGAAGTTGATTCTTACTGCTTCATCACAAATTCTTTTAACATCACCATTGAATAGCCGGATGTCTTTCAAATCGTTACGGTTAATGTATGTGAATGCTCCTCTAATGTATTCATAAAGCAGTACAGCAAGATGGCTTTTCCATAGTTTAGGGCTATTTTTGATTTGCTCCATGTGCTTTGCAAACTCATCAAGGGTTACTAAATAATCATAGCTATCTTTAGTAAAACTGTTTATTGTCTTTGCGAAATAATCAGTAAGTTTATCAACAATATCTTGATCCGTCATAGAACCAAATGTGCAGATAGAAGTCAAGCCGGGCTTTAGCATCTGCTGGAATACACGAGGACGGTTTTTATCATATCTGAAAGTAAATGCATATTCAAGATTTGTCAATATGTAGAACGGCTTTTCATTATTTCCTTCATTGCTCTGAACATAAGACAACGCTTGGAATTGGTATCTCGAACTGTGAACATCAGCAGGAGTGCGCTTAACTTCAATTACACAGAGATATTTTTTTGTTGCTTGATTCTGTATGCAGAAATCCATTTCAAGACTACCCGTATACTGATGATGAATCACTTTATATTTCTTCTGAAGCTTCAGCTTTTGCAAAGCTGCATTAAGTGCTTGCTCGCACAACGGATGAAAGACATTTACTTCGGAATCAGAATACTTAATGCCCATAATGTATTCCTCCTTTATGTATTTTTTTAATTCATTTGCCATAATTTCTGCAAGCAATGGCGGAACAGCATTTCCAACTATAAGATTTCTCCCTTGTTTGCTTGATGAAACAATTACAAAAGAATCCGGGAACGATTGCAATCGTAGTGCTTCCCTAACAGTAATGAGCCGATCCTCGGCATAATGTATATTGCAACCTACATTTGGTCGGTTAAAGTATGTGTTTATTGTATATGAAGGCTCATCCGGAAGCATTCTACCATAACAAGTAGTATGCCCACCGTCACGCTGTAAACGGCGGATTCTTTGAGACGGAACATCTGAAGGAATATCCATATAATTTCCGCCTGGTTTTACATGGGATATAATATATTTATCTAAATCGCTCATTTTAGGAATGAAATGCTCTGTTACGGAATCGGTATCTCGCATTCGTTTTTGGTAACTGGAAAATGGCGCAATCTCATGTTTTAACCGAGCATTCTCATTTACAGAAGCTGAAGGTAAATCTCCAATTGCTTCTTTTACACTAATATATGGTTTTAATCCTAAAGATACATCACCATGAGTCGCTTTAGGAAATACAAACACTTTACCGTTAAACGTGCCAACTATTAATACTCTATATCTTTTTTGAGGAATACCATAATCTGCTGCGTTAACAAGCTGTGCATTTACTGTATATCCAATTTCCTCAAACGATTGTTTCAACTGGGTGAATATTCTTTCGCCATTAGAATTCTTAGCAGATAATAATCCTGGAACATTCTCAAATAAAAAAGCTTTAGGCTTTATGCTGTCAATTATTCTGATGTACTGCCAAACCAATTGTCCACGTTCGTCTTCCACATTGCGTTTTCCTGCAAGAGAAAAAGATTGACATGGCGGCCCACCTATTACAACATCAGCGTGAGGAATGGTTGAGGGATCAATTTTTGTAATATCTTCACAAATAATATGATTGCCAAGATTTGCACGATATGTTTCAACAGCATTGGGGTTGTTATCTACTGCCCAAATAATATCATAGCCAGCTTTTTTAAAGCCTAAATCCAAACCGCCTCCACCAGAAAACAGGCTTACTACCTTTATTGACATTATTTATCCTCCAATCGTTGTTGTTTAATTAAAGCATAATCCTCACATATTTCTTTATAATTACAATTCATATACCTTGATATAATCAGTGTAATTTGAGCAATCATGTCTTCATTATTATCTATCATGTGTTTTGAGAGATTGATTAAATGTTCTTTATCAGAAGAAGATATGCTAGCTATATCTGGAAATAGTATTTTTTCAATATCGTACCTTTGTAACTTTAATAATCCCGCACCATATTTCTTCCCCATTCTCTCTAACTGATAGAATGTGTAGTAATTATTCAAAAGAGCAAACAATAAATGCCTGTCTATTTGTGGCTTTATGATATAAAAATTATCTCTTGCCAATACATTGGTTGTGTTCATAATAAACTTCATATCGTTACGAACAAAATAGCTAAACAATATTCCGTCTGAATCAATGTCAGATAACTCATACCATGAATAATGTTGTTGTATTTTTAAATAGAGTGTTTTAGGCTTTTGAGTGCTAATTATCATTTTTTTACATTGAGATAAGTATTCTTGCACACTCTTCGGGAATTTCTTTTTTTCACCATGAAGCCATAATAGATGATCTGTTATCGCTGCTGTGGTAGAAAAGCCAATAATTGACTTAGGGCTTGAAACAATGCTAATTAAATATTCATTATTATGTTTGAGAGGGGGATTTATAAATATATCGTTTGCACCAGTTGTCAAACCTCTTCTCACATTAGCATATATATGAAACGGAACAGGAGTTGCTATTAGTTTTTTGGTTGACCTTTGAATTATTCGAGGTGTTATAACATCATCTGATAGGTTAAGGTGTATTATTTCTCTATCAGATTTTTCTATTGTCTTTTTTATGCAAAGAATAACGACATCAACAAGTGCACTCTTTTGAAAAACTTCTCCAGATATATGTATTTGTTTCTCTATAGTAGCTTGTTTGCTGATTAGTTGCTCAAAAGACTTTCCAGAACGTGCATTAAGCCAACTACTTGGAAAAATCACAACAAGGTTTCCATCTATATTGAGCATTTGAAGTGCTTTTATTATAAAATACATATACATATTTGCAGTTGTCGGCAATTCTAAAAAAATAGGATTCAAACGCAGTGTTTTTTTTGAAATTCCAATATATGATAGTTCGTCTATCTTCTCGTGACGAATATATGGCGGATTCATAAGAATTGCATCAAACTTTTTTGCTTCATCAGCTTGCAAATAATCGCTATTATAAAGTTTTAATCTAGGTTGAACTTGTTTTACACTATTGTATAAATGATTATCAATTTCATACCCAGTAATATTAGTATATCCCTCATCCAAACAGGCGTTTATAAAAGCGCCATTACCAAAACAAGGATCTAAGATAGAAGAAGATTTACTAACATTTAATAAAGAAACCATATATCTCGCAACTATTGGCGAGGTAAATACTTGTCCTAAATCCATAAAGCACTCCAATTAATCTATTTTATTCATTATAACACACTTTTATTTAACAGTCAATAAATATTAAAAACCACATTTTTCACACTAATCTTTTTTCAAAGTCGACCATTAATTGTGCATCATTTGTATTGTTAGATGCTCTCATCTATTCTCCGATTATGTTTTTGTTCCTCCACCTCATCCAAAAACACTCTTAAAACATCTAACCCACCTATGAGTTGTTCCTCCCTCACCCCCATCCTCTCCATCATCAACTCAACGGCATCCATAGGACTATCAAGCTCCACCTCTCCCACCTTCACCATATCCAGCACACCTACCATGCACTCTGCCATTTCATTTGTGCTCTTTATCGTAGAAGGTATATCCTCACTCACCTTGTCGGCATTGTCATCATAAACATCACGAAGTATCTGATTAAAACGCTCGGTAATACGATACCTCAAAAACTCGTCCTCGTTGATCTTCGTTTCATTTATGTATTTCATCGCCTTGCCATATTCATCGGTCATACCAGTACCAGCCGCATAATTCTCCACACCTCGCTGCACCACCGCAGTGAGGTTATTTATTGTATTTATCGACTTTGTGGCAAGCTGCTTAACATAAATATCAATAGCATTGATAAGGTTGCTGAATTCGCTGTGCTCTATGAGTTGACTCAAAAGCTCATTGTCCTGCTTCTTTTCAAGCAGAACCTTGATAGCCTTGTCGGTAAGCCCCAGTTCTTTCAGTTCTATATTCTTGGTGATTCTACTTTCGGTAAACCCAAGCAGATAGTCACTCGGCACATCGAAGAACCTTGCAAGCTCTATGATACGACTGTACCCTACATCTCTGCCCGTGTCATTTTCCAAGCCGTTAAGCACCGCCTCGGATATGCCCGTTGCCTGTGCAAGCTGCTTTGTTGTCATGTGCCGCTCCACTCGCAGGTCCTTTATCTTTTCGCCCATAGTTGTCCTCATTATATCACTCTCCTTGATGTTTTGGTGTTTCTTTTCACATCTATTATACCATATATCTCAAATTGTGATGTAACAAATTATGGACAGTTCAGATTATATGCCCAGCAGTACCAAATTCGGTACAGTTGATGCTGAAGTAGTATTCTGATAATCTCCACAGCCTACGTCACACATCGGCAACGCTCCTGCTATACGGCGGTGTAAATATCAGACAGGTACAGGCAAGGCTCGGGCACTCCGAAATCGAAACTACGCAGAAATATCTGCACTACCTGACCGATGCCGATGCAGAGGCAGCAAATATCCTCACCAATATGATTGAGGAACCGGAAGGCCATAATATCGATTTAGGATTGGCCCAATAAAACAAGTTAGCATAAACATAAAAGAGAGCCGGACTCACGACCGACCGGCTCCCTTACAATGTATTTGATGAAAACGATCAATCAAATAACGGACTTTTTCTTCCATTCCTTTTTACCGGCAAATAATCATCATCTGTCGGCGTTCCAATACCCATACGCTTTCTTTCGGCTGCGCTGCGGTATGAGAACATCATATTTCGGAACTCCTTCGGAAGGGAGAAGAAATTATTGTCATCAAGTATTCTTGCGTATGTGCCGTGATTTGAAACAGAGAATACCGGCAGCTCGGCTGACGATTTTGCTGATGTGCGGTAAGAGAACTCTTCCCGCTGCTTGCCGTCAGCTGTTTTAGAAAACTGTGCGATGATCACATCACCGTCTTTGCCGAAATAGAATAAGCTATTGCACTTGACGCTTTGCGCTACCCTGAAAACGCCCCTCCATTTTATGCTCTCGCTCACGTATGCCTTGTTGATCATTTCTACCATAGCCTTGTCTTTTCTTCTGAACATAATTCATCATCCTCTCATTTGATTAACGGGTTGTTGTTACTCTTATGTTTATGCCTTGTCAAAGTGCCTGCTCTGTATGTGATACTCCGACAGATCGACTGTGTTTGAAAACTTAGGCTCCGAGCCCCTGCGGAATATCCAGTTTGTACACAGCGGCATATTAAGCACCTTATGCAGCGGCTGGTTGCTTCGCTCGGAGATCATACGGGCTGTTTCAACATCGTTGCCGCCCATATAAACTATCGTGTCGCAGTTGTCAAGAATAGTGTGGCTGCTCTCGCCGTAGCCCTCTGCGAGCTGTGATTCCGATTGCAGGATAAGTATTGCCGAGATGCCCCTTGAACGGATATTTGAGATCATATTCTCAAAGCCGTGTATGCGGCAGTTTGTGCCGAAATCGTCAAGAATAAATCTCACGGGAACGGGCAAACGGCTGTCCTCGCATTCCTCGTCTGCGTAATCACAAAGCTCGTTCATAGCCTGGCTGTAAAAGATGTTCGCTATCGTGTCCTTAGAGCGGTCTGTGTCACTTATGCTTAAAAACACTGCGGTCTTTTCTTCGCCTATTCTTCTGAGATCAAGCTCACACTCCCCCGAGGTCATAGCCCTCATTCCCAGCGAATCAAATGCGTTTATCATTGATTGCAGCGTTATGATAACACAGCCAAAGGTACGCGGTGCTGTTGACTTGAACTTCTCATACTGCATGTAAGCCCAGCTCGTTTCGCCTGTGCGTGAGCGGTAGTCTCTGAGGTGCATTTCAAATATTGAGTCTATCGCACATCTGCCGTCGTTTTCATATACGTTTGGGTCTATCTTTGCAAGAAGCTCGGCTATGCCGTGAACAGAGCCCTCTATCTCATCGCCGCCCTCCATAATATAGCCTATCAGAGAGGATATGAGTAGCTCGGAAGCCTTCTCCCAGAACGGATCGTCCCTTGCAGTCTTGCCGCCAAAGCCGAGCAGGACTATCTGCGAAGCAAGCTTCATCACATCATCGGTATTGCGGATATAGTTTAGCGGATTGTATTTGTCAGAGTATTCGGGGTGTATAAGGTCAAGGTGAACGACCTTATAGCCGCAGCGCCTCATATGATCGCCATATTTCTTATACAGGCTGCCCTTCGGGTCGGAAATGATATAGCTGCCGCAGGCTGCAAGAATATTAGGAATGACTACGCTTCTTGTTTTTCCTGCACCAGATGCGCCGAGTACAGCCATATTGTTGTTGAGCTTGGTGCTTATGCTGTCGAGATTAAACAGCTCGCCGTTTGGCAGAATGCCGTACCCCATATTGTGTGCCTTTTTGATATTGTATCTTGTTGTTTCTCTTATCATAGTATCACTCCTGTTCCATATTATCCGATTATGAAATCACGTTATTATTGCAAATCACGAAAGGCAGTTTATCAGCAAGTGCCGAGCATATGTTGTCGGTATGCCATTGATAAATATAACAGCCTGACGTAACTTTGATCATACCGCCTGATAAAATTATATCATCGGGTATGAGTTCGACCTTTGTTTCATCGTCACCGAAAGAAATGCTGTCAACAAAATGATAAGCTGAAAGATCTGTTTTCGCTTTTTCCATGGCAGCCGCTATGTCAGTACAACTTACCGCTTCAAATTCCTGCGAATTATATGGTGTGTGGTAGCAGCAAATGTAGCTTATGGGGTATTCTTTTGTAGTTATGTTTCTATTATCCATAATTATCATTCCTTTCATATCTATGCGTCTGTGGTTGTTTATCGTGTAAAAAAGCTTCTTATATCATCACAGATACCAAACTCTACGGCTTGCTCTGCGGTCATATAATTATCAAACAGCGTTGCTTCGTTGATCTTTTCTATGGTCTTGCCTGTGTGGCGGGAAAGTATCTTGTTTAGCACCGACTTGGTTTCAAGAATATTCTGTGCCGTTTTTTCTATGGTGGTTGCCGAGCCGCCCATACCGCCCGATATAAGGGGCTCGTGTATCATCACCTTTGAATGTGGCAGAATATACCTCCTGCCCCTTTGCCCGCCTGCAAGGATAACAGCACCCATACTCGCCGCAAGCCCCGTGCAGTACATTGTTATCCTGTACTGATATGACTGTATAATATCATATATCACCAGCCCTGCCGAAACCTCGCCGCCTGGGCTGTTTATTATTATCTCCACATCTCTCTGCTCGTCGGCAAGCACAGACATGGCTGCGACAAAGTCCATAGCCATTTTCTGGTCTATCTCGCCCACAAGATAAAGCCTTGCTTTTGAGAACTGCTGTGTTATGATATCCGTATCTCTGCTGCCCCTGCAATCCTCAACTGTTGTTTTCTTAGGCAGCATATTGCTTGATTTATATGTTTCTAACATAGTATCACCTGTTCCTTTCTGATTTCGGTTTGTTGTCAGTCCTTGATCTTTATTACTATCTGAATGATACCCATTATCAGATGATAAGCAAGAATAAAGGGAGCTAAAAACATAGTTGTGATCCCCATTATATAGAAAACACCACACATGATACCTGCCCATATTATAAATGGGAATATCAAAAAGATTCCGGGTAACAGTTTTATTGAGAGTGTTTTCAAAACCTCTTTTATACGCCTATATAAAGGTCCTGCACCTAAAACGACAAGTATTATGTTGGCAAAATACATACCCAAAAGATAGCCTGTAAACATAACATCCTGTTTATCGGTGAACCACAAGCCTTGATTCTTAATGTCTATAAATCTGTCGGTCTGTACCTTTTCATGATCCGAATTAAGCGAGGGTATCTTACGCAGAAACTTTTCTTCGCCTTCTTCGGTCTTCAGGTCTTTTATTACTGATGATATAAATGTATCCTCAGTATCGAGCTCATATCTGCCTGCATCGGTCACCATAATAAACTTATAGAAACCAAGTACAACCCCTGCAATCACCACAAGCTGTATTATAAATGCTACAAGGTGATAATCTGTAATGCTCTCGGGGTCTCTTAATCTTTCAATAAAATCCATATTATCTTCCTCCGTTTGGGTCTTTGTGTTGTCGGGCGGTTTGCTGCCGCCCTGTCTTCGATGATGTTATTCTATCATAAGCCGAAGCGTAAATCCATACCTCAGAAGGAATACTCTGATTATTCTTTTTTGCGGACATTTTTTATTATGGTCAAAACAGCTTAATACAGTTAAGGCAAAGCAAAAAGGATACTCCCTTGATTGGGAATAACCTTTTTGTAGCTAAAAGCTGTTTATAAGAAATACTAGTGATTTTACTGTTTCTTAACAGCCTCTATTATTCTATTAAGTACTTCTAAAGCTGAAACGGCTTTGGAAGATCCGAATGACATATTATACACGGTCTCAATAAACAGACACCAAATATCCCACTGCTCCTGGCTCATACTCAGCTTATACGAAATGTCATCTATGACAAGTTCTGCAAGTTCTTTGTAAGCGGCTGTTTCGTCAGATGTGTAGTTCGTAAGATAAAATAAGAATTCCATTATTGCATCTTTCTGGGTTTGAGCATTACCATAAACAGGTATTTCTTTGTAATTATCGTAGTAATCACACCTTATAGGATAGCCTGCATAATCGCTTGACATATCACGAAAGTCTTTAGTTTTATTAATAAACTGCTGCTTTTCTCCATCAGACAGAGCATCAAACTGCTCAAATAGCATCTGAGCTTTGAGATATACTACCGATGATTTACTATCATAATTTATACTGCAAAGCGCCATAGAATCAAAGAAAAACATAGGGTTAAGGCAGATCTTTTCCTGTTTGTCAAAAGGCAGGCTTATGATATGATCGGCGATGACCGAAAGCCCCTGTTCGATTTCTGTTTTGTTAAACAGAACCTCTATTCTTTTGTCAGAATGGAAGGTATAAACATATGAGGCATACAGTGCCCACAAATGCCACTCAAAAGGACTCATATTCAGCCTGTATTCTATATCATCTATAATAGTATCTGTAATAATATCCTTCGGGCGGTTTTTCCAGCATCTTTTATCAAAAGAGCTGATCACGCCTTCAAATAAGTATCTTTGCTTTTCACTGTCAATTTTCTTATTCTTTTTATCAGAACGGAAGCTGTCGAGACTGATGTCATGTATCGGATCGCTTTCATCATTATAACAGCCTGTAATGATAGGATCGGCAATATTTCTGTGTCTTGCATTGTTTATCATATTCTGATAATGCAGATTTATGTCAAACAGAAACCAATCGCTGCTGTTATAAATGTAATTGTTTATTTTTTCATCTGAGTTAAGTTTCTGCATATCGTTATAGAAGCGAAGTCTCTCATCTTTGGTAAGCTGCCTGAACCGTTCGATAAACTCACCGGCACTTATATAGCTTCCGTCGGAATGGTGAAAATTCGGAGCTGCAAGCGAATCAAAGAATGCATATGGATATGACAGGATCAGTTTTTGTGCCTCTTGCGGCAGAGTTATAAGATGCTCTATGACTGTGTTAATAACAGTTACTGACAGCTCTTCATCGTTGTTTTCATTATCACTTAACGTATCGTGTGATACCGGGCTGCCGAACAACAGCTTTTCCAGTTTAGCAGCAGCTTCACGATGCCGTGTATAAAACTCAAGGCCGGAGTTTCTGTCGCTGAACCAGTAGTGAGTTCTCCTTTTACAGAGGTCATAAAATGCCAACAGGTAATCATATTGTTCTTTTGTTGATCTTACAAGTTCATCTCCGGTTTTTTTCTGGCTGATATGGCTTTGGTTGTTATGTCCTGCTTTAACAGCAAAATCTTCTTGGATTATATCGGACTTGAATTCCTCCCATAGCTCGGCAAACAGCTTGCCAAACTCCTCTGCAGGCATATGTTTATAGCCCTTATAGTACATTTCCTTATTCAGTGCAAGGTTTATTATAGCCTTTATATCATCCTTAAGCGGTCTGGCTTTTATGCCATTCCTGATTTCGGCTAAATTATCTCTTGTCATACCTATGGATTTAGCAAAGTCTCCATATTTGATTCCCAATTCATTCAAAAGCTCTTCCAGCTTTTCACCATACTTGATATTATTTAAAGAAGGATCGATAAAGGTTTTGACTGGTCGGCTGATCTCTTCCGTATCTTTCTGAAAAATATTATTCTCAGGCTTAAACATTAAATTGCGGTTTATCATTATATGATCCCTGCTTTCTTAATAGATTTATAATAATATTATATCAGAACAAAAGTGATTAAACAATACGTTTTTTAGAATAATTTAAATATTCTCAAAAACAGGAGTTTTTTCTTATTCCTTCTCCATATCATCATTCCACATATGAAATTTCAAGTCTGCCGCTTTCATTTTTTTCGGATTATGAAACATACAGCGCAGATGCATTTTTCGTGTTATCATTATTATCAGAGGGAAGATACCCTCAAAATAATACAAAGGAGAGAAGACAAATGGCAAATCAAATTATCAGAGAGGAACTCAAAGCAAAGGGCGTGCGCCAATGGCAGCTTGCCGCTGCACTCGGTATATCCGAGCAGACTATGGTGAGGCGCTTGCGCTTTGAGCTTGATGAGGAGACTCAGCTTGAAATGCTAACAAAGATCGAAGAGCTGACAAAACGAAAGGAGGAGGCACTTGAATTTACAAGAAAAGAATGAACTGATTCGGCAGGTAGTTGATCTATTGCAGCAGCTTATCCCTGTCGAAAAGGACACCCCTGCCATAGCTGTAAGCAAGCCTTCTGCTCCGCAAATGCTCACCATTAAGGAATGTACCGAGCTTGTGTCGGGGCTTACCGAGCACACCGTCAGAACTTTGGTAAAGCAAAACAAGGTGAAATTTATCAGGTGTGGTCAGGGCGAGCGAGGAAAAATACTCGTTAGCCGAGACAGCCTGCTTGAATACCTCGGTGCGGTGTGCGCATAAAAATATCGGGCAGCGCCCGTTCCCAAAAGGGAGGGCGCAGCCCGACAATAAAGGGGTCAAGAGGAACTGCTTGCCCACCGGACTATTTGCCTGTCAAATAGTCCTAGTGGGTTACAACTATCCTTGTGGGATAGTTTGGCTTTAAAAAAGAAAGGAGACAAGAAAAACATAAGCTACGCAATTATAAGGAACGCAAATCACAAAATGGGTGCAGTGCCTCTTGTGGAAAGGCACAATGAAAGGCGCAATCATAATTACACAAACAAGGACATAGATCATTCCCGCACACACGAAAACTATGCAATAAAAAAGCCGCAAGAGACGAGCTACGAAAAAGAATTCTACCGCATAAAGGAAGCCTATGGCTTAAAAGGCAATCTTCGTCTTACGGGCGAGAAGCAGAGCACAATACTTTGTGAGTTTATCATAACATCCGACAAAGAGTTCTTTGACCGCATAGGCAAGGAGAGGACAAAGCAGTTTTTTCTTGACACCTACCGATTTGCCGCTCACAAGGTCGGCGGTGAGGAATTCATAGTGTCGGCAGTCGTTCACATGGACGAGAAAACGCCGCATATGCACCTTACCTTTATCCCGACAGTCAAAGGCAAGGACAGGAAGGGCAACCCCTGCCGCAGAATAAATGCCTCCGAATTCTGGAAAGGCAGGGACAGCTACTCACGCTTACAGGACGAATTTTATGAGTGGGTGACAAACTGCGGTTACGACCTTGAACGAGGTGTTAAAGGCAGCAGCGCCGTGCATCTGTCCGTAGAAGAGTATAAAATCAAAAAGACAGAAGAACAGCTTGCCGACCTGCAAGGCAAGGTGGAAGAGGTCAAAGCCGTTGACAGCATCAGCACCACAAATCTTCCCTTTAATATGGTGTCTGTCAAAAGGGCAGACTTTGAAACGCTGGCATCGGCAGCAAAGGGATATGTTACCGCCAAAGCTCTTGAAGAGAAGAACAAAGAGCTATCAGAGGAAAACAGACGGCTCTGCAATGAGAATGAAAGTTTAAAGCAGGAGAACAAAGTGCTCTCGGCAAAATATATAGAACTGGATATACAGTTCTCGGAATATTATGACAGCGTTTCGGAGCAAGTTGATTTGCAGGCAGAGAACACCAAGCTCAACAAAGAAATAGACTTGATGAAGCTATCGTTGGAAGAAAAGGTCGAGCTTATTAACAAGCTGAACAAGGAAAGAATGCTTCTAAAAGACGAGCAGTCAAGGCTCAATAAGGTCATAACAGGTCTTACAGATGAGTTATCATCATTAAAGAACAGATTTGACAGGGTAATGGATTTTATCCACAAGCAGGGATTAAAGGAAAAGCTGGATAATTTCTTACACCCGAAGAGAAAAAGATAAAAGGACAAAAGAAAACAGACCGGCATCTTTGTAATAAAAAGTTTTCAATTCGCTTTATTGCTTTACAACGTGAAATGGTGTATAATAATAATTACAGAGATGTCAAGGGTCTGATTATAGGAGGGATCAGACATGGCAAATATCAGAAAAAGAGGAAATACATATCAGATCAGGGTATCGTGTGGGTACAAGCTGAACGGTGAGCAAGTCGTGCAGACTATGAGTTGGAAACCGCCGGAAGGAATGACCGTAAAGCAGGCAGAGAAGGAAGTTCAAAAGCAAGCGATACTGTTTGAAGAAAAGTGTCTAAGAGGGCAAGTCACAGCGAATGTGAAATTTGAGGAATTTGCAGAGCAGTGGTTTGAGGAGTATGCGAGGCTCAATCTTAGGAACACATCTTTTGAGCGAATGAAGAACCTCAAAGCGAGGGTATATCCTGCGCTCGGGCATATACGGATAGACAAGATAACCGCAAGGCATATTCAGCAGTTTATCAATGATCTGTCGCAGAACGGCAAAAATCTCCGCAGCGGCAAGCCGCTTTCACGCAAGACGGTGGTTCATCATTTAAGCTTTATCAGCGACGTTTTTGCTTATGCGGTAAAAATGGATATGCTGTCGGACAACCCGTGTGCTAAGGTCAGCGTGCCGAAGGGCAGCAAAAAAGAAAAAGAGATCTACACGCTTGAAGAGGTCGAAAAGCTGTTTGAGCTGTTGGAGGACGCCCCTTTAAAATACAAGGTGTTCTTTACATTGGCGATATACAGCGGCTTTCGCAGGGGAGAGCTTTTGGGCTTGGAGTGGAAGGACATTGACTTTGATAATAATATCATAAGCGTTTGGAGAACGTCCAACTACACCGCAAGCAAAGGCACCTACACCGACACTACAAAAACGAAAAAGTCGCAGCGCTCACTTAAATTTCCCGACCATGTAATGGACTTACTGAAAAGCTACAAGTCAGAGCAGGACGCTTTCAGGGCGCTTATTGGCAGCAAGTGGACGGACACCGACAGACTTTTTGTGCAGGAGAACGGATTACCGATGTATCACACCACGCCGTACATTTGGTTCAAGAGGTTTTGCGAGAGCCACGATTTCAAATTCTGCGACATACACTCCCTGCGGCACTTCTACGCCAGTTCCCTCATCAACGAGGGCGTTGACCCTGCGGCTGTGTCGAGTGCGTTAGGACATAGTGTTATCGGAACAACGACTTCCATTTACTGCCATACCTTTCAGCAGGCGCAGGCGAGGGCAGGCGATGCTATCGCAAATGTGCTTGACTTTAAAAAGAAAAAGCCCGATGCAAGCTGAATAAACTTACATCAGGTCACACAATGGACAGCCAAGTTACAATAATGGACAGTTAATGGACAGGCTATGTTTTTGGGCATGAAAAAAGCTCGTAAACGCCGTGTTTACGAGCTTTTAGATGGTGCGGCAAATGGGACTTGAACCCATACGTCAAAGACACACGCCCCTCAAACGTGCCTGTCTGCCTATTCCAGCACTGCCGCTTGACAGATAATATTATATCATATCCATACGCACTTGTCAAGCACTTTTTGAAAATTTATCTTATTACTCAAAAATTCCCTGCAAAAACTGTATTTTATATGTAAAATAATCAATGCCTGCGGTGCGGAGATTGACATAATAAGTCAGTAATGATATAATATTCATATAAATTTAAGTAAAAGCATCGGAAGTACATACATATGAATAAAAAAGAACAAAAAATCGCAACTGTATTATCATTCATACCGTTTCTGTTCGGCGTATCATTGTGTAAAACAGCGACCGGAGGATTCTATGGTAATGACAGAGATCTGATAGGTTATCCTATTTGCTATGTATCAGGATTAGGTATTATTTTCCTAAGATATTTTTTTCTTGTCAGTCAGCTTGAAGATGATGATATAACAGAACTGAGCAGACGAACGATCATGACAGATACAATTATCAGTAATATTATCCTTTGCATTTTTGGTTCCTGGTGGTTTATGCTCGTAAACGGAAATGCGTACCTTTCAGTATTGTTTTGTTTTCTTTTGCTCTTATGTTATAACATACCGCTGGCAAAAATAAGAAAAGACCTTATGATCGGTTTAGGCTGTCTGAGTGCAGTAATGCTTTTACTGTGCTATGTAATATGTTTAAATATTGATATGTGAATACTTATTCCGGTATATTGTATATAGGCAACACCGCACAAAGACCGCCTGAAGGCTTTGTACGCAACTTACTTGTATCTTTTCCGTCATATTACACATTTTTTCCTTGAAATACGGTAGTATTCCTTCGGAAAATCTGTGCAATCTGACGAAAAAGCTGACTGCGCAATTTGCGCACAATCTTCGTGCGGTGTTGCCTATAGAAATAACAACTGACCCGGCCGAAAGGATAAACTAAAATGAACATTGAAATAAACGGGAACGATCTCCATATTGATCATCACGATATATATTTTGACTATAACATCAGACAGATAGATATAACCGATGATCGGGTCATTGTGCTGCTGGATATCCCAAACGGCGCAGATGATCCTGCAAACATCTTCTGCGTTGACTTTGAGGCAAATATACTGTGGCAGATAGAAAAAAGCGGTAGGTTTTTCAAAAGAACAGGCAGTCCAAAGGCAGCCAGCTCGTCGGTGTGCTACACAGGAATGTACATAAGAGAGTCCGACGGGCTTTTGCAGGTAAATGACTTTTTAGGAAGAAGATTCCTCGTTGACCCCGAAGACGGGCATATTCTTGAAAAAAACAACGAGGGCAGAGAATGGTGAGCATTCCCCGAGAAGGAATGACGATCGACAAAAACGGCGAGATATCAGACTCACATCTCGGTATCGAATTTAAGGCAACACCGCACAAAGACCGCCTGAGAGCTTTGCGGCACATCTACTTGCAGATTTTCCGTCATATCACCCAAATTCACCTTGAAATACGTTAGTATTCCTGCGGTAAATTTGGGCAATCTGACGAAAATTCTGACTGCGTATCTGTACCACAATCTTTGTGCGGTGTTGCCTTAAAAAACGACCACAGATAATGGCATAGTTTATGATATCGGATATTTTCAGACAAGGAAATACCCGAAGAATACCGACATCGAAGGGATAAATCTGTTTTATGTATACATATATGACGATGAAGGCGTTCTCGAAAAGGAGATCGATGTAGGTCGTATGCCTACTAAATAGAACCCCCCCTACAGCCTTTCACGGCCGCAGGGGGGAAACTATTTGACCATACAATTCATAATGACGTTTATCATCATTTCCTTTTCGCTCGGCTGTGACTCGGCTATCATTATCGTGAGTGCGGCAAGCGTCTGGTCGGCTATGGCTTTTTCTGTTTTGGCATCATCAAGAAACAGTGCCCCGTTCTTGTCAAGAAAATATAAATACATCGCCGCCGCTATGCGCTTGTTGCCGTCTGAAAAGCTGTGGTTCTTGGTGACGAAGTAGAGCAGGTTCGCAGCCTTTTCTTCAAGCGAGGGGTAAAGCTCCACGCCGCCGAATTCCTGATAGATGTTTGCGATACTGCCCTTGAAGGAGTCGTCCTTTTCATTGCCGAAAAGCTCACTGTCTGATGCAAACCTCATCTCATTTATCACCCTGCGGCACTCGTCATAATCAAGCACATATACTGCCTTGTTTCCTGCCGGCTTTTTCATTGTCTGATGATCGTAATCATCAAGCAGATCAAGTGCGGTGTTGAATTTTTCTATCACCGACAGCACATGTTTTGCATCAAGCTGATTTTCTGCACGCTTCATAATGCGTATGACCTCGCCTATCTGTTCTATACGCTTATTATTGACAGCATACCCCTTGATTATGTAATCCTTGAGCACTCCGTTCGCCCACCTGCGAAACTCCACGCCACGCTGCGACTTTACACGGTATCCCACCGAGATTATCACATCGAGGTTGTAGTAATCGACCGGTTTGTCAGAATTTGGAATGTGCATATTTTGCACATTGCTTTCTTTATCAAGTTCTTTTTCATTAAATACCGTATTGATATGTCGTCCAATAACACTTACATCTCGGTCAAACAGCTCTGCAATCTGCGCTCTGTTTAGCCACACCGTATCCCTGTCCGTCGTCACATCAAGCTTTACAGCATGATCTGCTGTTTCATATAATATTATCTCTTTCCTTTCCATATTTATCATCTTCTTTATACATCACCCCCCGCAGTCATCACGGCCGCAGGGGGTATTCTTATTCTTATTTGCCTGTCCTCTTTTTGTAAAGCGAGCGTATCAGCTTGCCGCTCTCGGTGAGCTGGGTGGTGCCCTTCTTTATTGCGGAGAGGTTTGTGCCGCTCTTGAACGCCGAGGCTGTTTCTGCCTTGCCGCAGGCGCTCCAGTTCATGTAACCTATCATGTACTTGTCAAGCAGGCTGAGCCATGTCTTTGTCTGAGCCGCATTGAAGCCGCCGTTGCCCGATGCATCGCAGGTGCCGAACTCAGTAACAAGTATCGGCAGACCCTTTGAATAGCAGCTTGTAACTCTGTTTCTCAGCCAGTCGGTGTGAGTGTTTGCATAGAAGTGCAGCGTGTAGACGCAGTTCTTGTCGTCTATCCTGTTGCCGAGCACCTGGTCTATGTCCTGGCTCCATGTGCCTGTGCCGCATACGATGATAGCGTTCTTGTCATACTTTCTTATAGCGCTGACTATCGCCTGGCAGTAGGGCTTGATGTTTCTTGACCATGTAACGCCGCCGTTTGGCTCGTTGCATATCTCGTAGATGACGTTGTTCTGTCCCTTGTATTTCTTGGCCATCTCGGTAAAGAACGCTACGGCCTCGCTCTGGTGTGTCTGAGGGTTGCCGTCCTTTAAGATGTGCCAGTCGATTATTGCGTACATACCGAGATCAGTTGCGTTCTTGACACCGTCTATGACCTTCTGCTTGGCCTGTGACTTGAAGCCCGAGCCAGTTGTGTAGCCGCCGTACTCCTCTGTGTACATAGCAAGTCTTATGGTGTTTACGCCCCAGTCATTACGCAGCACTTTGAGAGATGCCTTTGAGGTGATGTTTGAGAAATCCTCCCACATAAGACCGTGGGTAGACATACCTATCATCTGGAACTTCTTGCCGTTTGCGTCAACGATGTTCGCACCGCTTACCTTCAGCCTGCCGTGGTTTGCAACAGGTGTGCCGTTCGCTGCGAGCTTAAGTGTAACAGCCGCACTCGGTGTGCCCCAGTAAACAACGCCCTTGATCTTCTTGTATGCTCTTACCTTGTACTTGTAGCTGCCGCCTGCCTTAAGCCCTGTGAGCTTGCAGCTGACAGTTGCGTTTGAGGATATCGTCTTTAGCTTCACATACTTCTTGGTAGATGTGTTATACTGATATATCCTGTAGCCGCTTGCATTGCCGGTCTTTGTCCAGCTCAGCTTGCCGACGGTCTTTGATGCAGCAGCCGCCTTTACGCCTGTCACCTTTTTGGGAACTATCTGGAAAGTACACTTTGCACTGCCTGTGTAGCTGCCCTTGCCGGTAACGGTTATCGTTGCCTTGCCTATCGCCTTGTTGGCCTTGTAAGAAAGGGTGTAGTCTGTGCCCTTCTTTAGCTTCACACCGCCGTTTTTGATAACTACATCAGGAGTGATAGCCTTGCCGGTGTATGCATACTTTGAAGCAGCTGCCGTCGGCTTAAGGTTTGAAATGCTTGTCTTGGTTATGGTAAAGCTCTTTGTCGCCGTGCCTTTGAATGTGCCCTTGCCTGTAACTGTCACCTTAGCAGTGCCTGCCTTGGTGTTTGATGAGCATGACACTGTGTAATCAGTATCCTTAACGAGCGTCCTGGAGCCAATTTTCACAGTCACGCCGGGGGTTATCGCCTTGCCGGTGTATGCATAGCTCGTCTTTGCAAGAGTAACATTTGAAGCCGTTATCTGCCCGGCGGTTATCGAGAATGTAGTCTGCAGCTCGCCCTCGCAGTTGCCTATGCCCTTGACGATTATGCGGCCTGTGCCTATGTTTGTATTGTCCTGATAGGACACCGTGTAATCTGTGCCCTTTACAAGCGTTTTGCCTGCCGAAACGACCTTTACATCAGGCTTTATCTCATACCCTGTAAAGTCATACTCCTTCTTGGCGGCCGTCACCGTTGTCTCGGAATAGAAAGGCCTCTTGCCTATGTCGAACTCTATCGTCTTCTGACCCTGATAGAGCCCCTTGCCGGTTATCAAAGCCTTTGCCTTGCCGGCGTTTACGTTGTTCTCAAAGGTCACACTGTAGTCTGTGCCCTTTACGAGCACATAGTTTTGGCTGTAGTCGTGCAGTGTCAGCTCAGGCTCTATCGCCTGCCCTGTGTAGAAGATATTCCCTATCCAATCGCTCTGGATATCCGATATGCTCCTTAACTGCTGTTCGGTCTGCGAAGCCTGTGCAGTTATGAAAGTACCCATAGCCGTCTGCCCTGCAAACCCTACCGAAACACACATCACAGCCGCTGCAATAGCCGCCGCTGCCTTAGCTCTGAATGTCAACTTCATCCCCTCCGTTTTTGTTAAAGATAGGTCACTAAACACGTCAATTGTCTGAAATTTTACCCTTAAAATGCAAATTTTGCTTATAATCAACCGTGTAATAAAGGTTACAAAACGGTACACCAAAAGCCGTTTTTTAGTACCATTGTTGAAAGTTTGAGCCGCTTTCTGTGAAAAACCGGTGTTTGAAGCCCGACTTTTTAACAATTTCAACAGAGTTTTCAACATTTTCGATGTTTGGAATGTCACCGTTAACTGTCCGTTATTATACTCCGAAATTTGATTCGACGTTTTTTCTCAGGCCATTTTCAGACCTCTGCGAAAACGAAAAAAATCAAACTTTTCCTCATACAAGTTTAACATATTTCTGAATAGTTTTCAATACGCAAACTGAACAAATAATGCAAAGCTACTTTGTCAGCCCGAAGCTCGCAAGTGTCATGCCGCAGAGCAGCTCGTCCGGCACATCGCTCTCAAAGTAGACAGTTATCCAGTGGCGCTTGTTCATGTGGTATGCAGGGGTCACGCCCTCGTAGGCGGACTTGTACACATCGCCCTCCATCGGGTCAGTCTTAAGGTCAACGAGCCACCTGCCCTTGACACACATCACGATACCGAACCATTTTCTGTTGTCAGTATGCCGCAGCACGACCGTGTCAAAGTCGTTTTTAAACGGCTTGTCCTGAGATGCACCTGCGATGCTTTTACACCATTCGAGGTAGTTGTCCTTGGTCATTCTTATGCCCCCATATAAATAGTTAAAAAAAGAGCCGCCGCAGCAGCTCTTTTTATATACGTTATTATACGCCGTACTTAGCAGTATTTACCTTGATACCAACGCCCATTGTTGAAGCAACAACGATGCTCTTGAGGTACTGACCCTTAGCAGCAGCAGGCTTAGCCTTAACTATAGCCTCAACAAGAGTGTTGAAGTTCTCCTCAAGCTTCTCAGCACCGAAGGAAGCCTTGCCGATAGGGCAGTGGATGATGTTTGTCTTGTCAAGTCTGTACTCGATCTTACCAGCCTTAGCATCTGTTACAGCCTTTGCAACATCGGGAGTAACAGTACCGGCCTTCGGGTTAGGCATAAGGCCACGGGGACCAAGCACCTTACCTAGACGACCAACAACGCCCATCATGTCAGGGGAAGCGATAACTACGTCGAAATCCATCCAGTTTTCCTTCTGGATCTTCTCAACGAGATCCATACCGCCTACATACTCAGCGCCGGCTGCCTGAGCAGCCTCGAACTTATCTTCCTTGCAGAATACGAGCACCTTGATGCTCTTACCTGTACCGTTAGGAAGAACAACAGCGCCTCTTACCTGCTGGTCAGCGTGACGGGAGTCAACGCCGAGACGGATATGAGCTTCTATTGTCTCATCGAATTTTGCCTTTGCGCCCTTAGCTGCAAGATCAAGTGCTTCGGGGGCATCATATAACTTAGCTCTGTCGATCAGCTTTTCTGAATCAACATACTTCTTGCCATGTTTCATTAAAAAATCCTCCTTTAAGTGGTGATAGCGGAAATTTCCTCCCACGCTCCGTTAAAAAACGAAGTTGTCTGTTAGTCCTCTACTACAACGCCCATAGATCTGCAGGTACCTGCGATCATGCTCATAGCTGTCTCAATGCTTGCTGCATTAAGGTCGGGCATCTTCTGCTCTGCGATAGCCTTTACCTGATCCTTTGTGATCGTAGCTACCTTTGTCTTGTTCGGAACGCCCGAACCGCTCTCTATCTTGCAGGCTTTCTTTATAAGGACTGCTGCAGGCGGAGTCTTTGTTATAAATGTGAATGATCTGTCAGCATAAACTGTGATAACAACAGGGATTATAAGACCGATATCGTTCTTTGTTCTCTCGTTGAAATCCTTTGTGAATGCCATGATATTAACGCCGTGCTGTCCGAGTGCAGGACCTACCGGCGGAGCAGGTGTTGCCTTTCCTGCGGGAATCTGAAGCTTTATATAGCCTACTACCTTCTGTGCCATTTTACGCACCTCCATAAATTGTGGTAAGGCGAGCTGTGTGGTAAGTACAACTCTCCCACTTTACGGAAGACCTTCTTCGCCTTCCTCTTTGCCTATGTCTTGAGCTCTTTATTCCTCTGCCTTGATCTGTGAAAGCGGGAGCGAAACAGGTGTCTCTCTGCCGAACATCGAAACAACGACCTCTGCGGTCTGTGCCTCGGTGTCTATTGCAGTAACTCTGCCCACAAAACCGTCAAACGAGCCGCCGATAACATTAACGGAATCGCCTACCTTGAATGTCACCTCAACTGCCGAGCCGCCTCTGTCAACGCCGAGCGCCGCTACTTCCTTTTCGGTGAGCGGAACGGGCTTTGACCCGGGGCCTACGAAGCCTGTGACACCTCTGGTGTTCCTTACTATGTACCAGCTCTCATCTGTCATCACCATTTTCACGAGCACATAGCTCGGAAAGAGCTTTCTCTCTGCCTGAACTGTCTTTCCGTCCTTATTGATCTCGGAAACCATCTCGGTAGGTATCCTTACCTCCTCGATAAGCTCATGCAGCTTACGGTTCTCAACGACCTTTTCAATATTCTCAGCTACCTTATTCTCATAACCCGAATAGGTGTGAACAACATACCATTTAGCCTGTGACATAAAGCCTGCCTCCTCTTAAAATAAGTCATCAAAAACCCGTGTGCCGGCCGCTGCCGACGCTGTGCAGCATATCAGCTGCCGATCTTCAGGATAAGGTCAAGGAGCTTACCAAGACCTAAGTCTATACCTGCAAGGAAAAGACCAAGTGTAGTCATAGTAACAAGAACAACGCCTGTATTGTTGACTACCTGCTTTCTTGAAGGCCATACGACTTTCTTCAGCTCGCTCTTGAGATCTCTGAAGTACTTCGAGATGCCGCCCTTTTTCTTCTTGGCAGCGACCTCTTTGGAGTTACCCTTTTTTGCGTTTGTGTCCTTAGCCATTTCTAAGCCCTCCCGCAATTACTTAGTCTCTTTGTGAAGAGTATGCTTCTTACAGAATTTGCAGTACTTGTTCATCTCGAGCCTGTCGGGGTCGTTCTTCTTGTTCTTCTTTGTGTTGTAGTTTCTCTGCTTGCACTCTGTGCATGCGAGTGTGATCTTAACTCTCATTTTCGGCACCTCCTGACGAAATTTGCTTACCCTTAGAACGAAAAGGGCAAACAGTCTGCCTCCCTCATAATGCAGGTGCGATCATCTCCCTGCACTCCCTCAGAACCCTTCTGTGAGATTTGAGGTCAAAACGTATGCTTCACGCCATAAAAAACGGCGCAAAAAAATAGACCTCAATAAGAGGTATATCTATTATACTACACCCGGCACACGTTTGTCAAGTCTTTATATGAACATTTTGTAAACTTTTCCGGGTGTTCTTTTTTATATTATATATAGTATATCACCGCTTTGCCCTTATGTCAACCCACAAGGGCATTTATCTCCTCCGCCGTGAGCGATGAGTGTACCGCCATGTTGACTGCAAGCGATATAAGCATTGATCCGTGCTTTACAATAGTATCTATCCGCCCGGGAGTTATCACCATGCCGTCGAGGGCTGCATCGTGCTTTTCGGCAACTGCGTCTATATCAGCGACAGTAGGTATCCCTGCGGCTATGCACGGCACGCCCATAGTGCGCAGAGATATCTCCGCCCTTGAATTGCCCACACCGCTTCCGGGGGAGATGCCAGTATCGCACAGCTGCACGGTCGTGCCGAGGTTCTCAGGGTCGGAGCAGGCAAAGGCATCACATACTATTATAACAGAAGGGTCAATGCTCTGCGCTATCATCTTTATTATCTCAGCACTTTCAAGGCCTGTCTGTGCGAGCACGCCCGGGCTGATGACCGACATCTTCGCAAGCTCGCCGAGCTCTTTGAGGATATGGCTCTCAATGTGGCGTGTGGCGAGTATCCTGTCGGCGGCAAGAGGGCCTACGCTGTCAGGGGTTATCTGCCTGTTGCCAAGCCCTGCAAAGAGCGCTCCCCTGCTCATGTCCGCAGGCAGCAGTGCGGCTATCTCACGGGCAAGCAGTGCCGCACGCTCGTTAAAGCAGTCGGCCTCGGCTTCAAAGCTGCTGTCTGATGCTCTCAGGGTCATATATCTGCCCTTCGGCCTGCCTATCCTGCGTGATGCTTCATCGGTCTTTATCTCTATCCTTGTTATGCTAAGCCTTGCAGCATCAGAGCGTTCTTCCTTAACATCGACTCCCTTTGGCGTTTCGCCGCCGGTGATATATTGCGATTCGCTCGCCAGATCTGTTCTTGCAGACATGATAAAGCCCCCTATTTAGTTAATATGTACAATAGCGGCTTGGCAATTCCGTTAAAAAATTTAGTAAAACGCCCTTGCAAAATGCGGTGATATGTGGTATAATATATCCAATACTTGTTTAGTGAGCGTTTTGTACGTTCCCTCTCAGTCGTACAATTAGGTTTACCTGAATAAGTTAGATTATTCATTTTATGAGGGAGGTGCTTTAATTGGCAAATATCAAATCCGCTAAGAAAAGAGTTAAGGTAATAGCTACCAAGACAGCAAGAAACAAGGCTATCAAGAGCGACCTTAAGACAGCACTTAAGAAGGCAGACGCTGCTGTTGCAAACAACGCAGACAACAAGGTAGAGGTCGTAAGAGCTGCTATCAAGAAGGTAGACATGGCTGCTTCCAAGGGCATCATGCACAAGAACAAGGCTGCAAGAAAGAAGAGCCAGCTCGCTCTTAAGCTCAACTGATTATAAAGTATATAAAGGCGCTGTTGTTTGCAGCGTCTTTTTTACTATCAAAGCGCACGGCTGCACCGGCTGCTTTGTTTAAAATACACAAACTTTTCCGCAGGACGTAAAAACGCTTGACAAGGAAAGGAATGTGTGCTATAATATATCTCGCATTCGTATCTAAAGACAACAGGCGGCCCGGATAAAGGGTGGAAGTCCTGTCGAGGAAACAAAGGCGCTTTAAATAGCTTTGTGATCTCTTTATGTCTTTTTGTGCATAGAGAGATTTTTTAGTGCGTTTGTAGATCACAGACAAACGAGGTGAAATCAAAAATGGCAAGTGAAAAGGTTTTAGCCGCTAAGAAGGAAAAGGTCGATAAGCTCACCGAGCTCCTCAAGAATTCTGCTGCAGGCGTGCTCGTTGATTATAAGGGCATCACTGTTGAGGAGGATACAAAGCTCCGTAAAGAGCTTCGTGAGGCTGGTATCACCTACTTCGTAGAGAAGAACTCTATTCTCCGTTTCGCATTCAAGAACGCTGGTCTTGACGATATCACAGGCGTTCTCGAGGGTACAACTGCTCTCGCTATCTCTAACGACGATCAGACAGCTCCCGCAAGAATACTCGGCAAGTTCGCAGAGTCCGTTAAGGAGAGAGAGATCTTTGCTCTTAAGGCAGGCTACATCGGCGATGAGATCTATGACGCTGCAGGCGTTCAGGCTCTTTCCAAGATCCCTTCGAGGGAGACTCTTCTCGCACAGCTCGTTGGCTCGCTTCAGGGTCCTATCCAGAAGCTCGCAGCTACACTCCAGGCTGTTGCAGACAAGAAGGAGGGCGAGGCTGCTTAATTGCAGCTTAGCAGCGTAAAGGTGGGGGAAAACGCCCTTGCGCAACACACTACTATTTAAAATATTCAGAAAAGGAGTTAATTATCATGGCATCTGAGAAGATCACAAATATCATTGAAGAAGTTAAAGCAATGTCCGTTCTCGAGCTCAAGGAGCTCGTAGACGCAATCCAGGAGGAATTCGGCGTTACAGCTGCTATCGCTGCTGCTCCTGCTGCTGGCGGTGCTGCTGCTGCAGCTGAGAAGACTGAGTTCGACGTAATCCTCGCTTCCTTCGGCGACGCTAAGATGGGCGTTATCAAGGCTGTTAAGGAGATCTGCGGTCTTGGTCTTAAGGAGGCTAAGGAACTCGTTGAGAGTGCTCCTAAGGCTATCAAGGAAGGCGCTTCCAAGGCTGACGCTGAGGACATCAAGGCTAAGCTCGAGGCTGCTGGCGCAACTGTTGAGCTCAAGTAATTTAATACTTATAGCTTTTTCAAAGACCGTCCGTTATGGGCGGTCTTTTTGTTGACAAAACTCATGCTTTGTTGTATAATTATAAAAACTAACGAAATGGGGGTAGGTAAATGAAAAAGATACTTTCTTTACTCATAGCTATGGCACTTGTGCTGGCGCTCGGTGCGTTTTTACCGGAGGGCGTGCTCAAAGCAAAGGCACTTGGCAGCATAGAAGGACTGGCAAGCGATTACTTAGGCAAGGATCGTCTGTACTGGAACTCATACAGCGGTGCTGCCTATTACAAGGTTGCTGTCACAAGCCGTGTGCTCAACAAGACCTACAAGGTCACAGACCCGGAATTTGTTTTCGAGGATATTTTCACAGAAAAGGGCTATATCTACACCTGCTCGGTAACTGCCTACGACAGCGGCAACAATGCACTGACAAGCGCTAAGTCCAAAAAGGTTTGTTATTCGGCGAACCTCACCAACATGAAGATAAATGACGACCTGACAATGACCTGGGACGAGTTTACCGGCGATTATGAACAGATACACGTCAACATCAGTATCAACGGCAGGACAGGTTCAGTCGCAGGAACTACCACAGGCGCAGACCTTAAACCCTATTTAGATAACGAGCCTTCAGGAAGGTATCAGATATGGGTAGTCGCTAAGGTAGAATATGATAACACGCTTTATTCCGACTACATTTATTTAGACTATGAGAGCACGGCTTTGTTTGTAACATCAACAAAGGCGACCATTACTCAGCCGAAGGAGGGTATGACACCTGACGACATAAAGGTCACAAGCCTTGTGCTCAATGACGGCGATATAAATGCAAGCGAAGCCGTAAAGAGAACAGTTCTCTCGTGGGAAGACGAAAACGGCAGCGCTTTGAAAGCTACAGACAAGTTTGAAGCCGGAAAAAAATATACCGCAACATTAAGTGTTGCACTTGTGGGCAGAATATTTCTTGACTTTGATACAGGATACTATAAATATGTTACCTCGTCTGTAAACGGCATAGACACATATGTTGCACACACCTACGGAAAGCAGAACTATGAAATATGTGCTGAAATGACTATCCCCACTACGCTTAGCGAGGTGCAGATAAGCATAAACACGCCGCAGGCAGGCGATACAGTCGTAAATGATGATACAGACTACACGAGAATAACCGGCTGCACAGAGGGCGTGCGTGTTCAGGAAGGTCTGAGCAGCAGAACAAGAGAGTATTTTTCATTATATGAAAACGGCAAAAAGCTCGCAAGCAATGCGGTTTTTGAAAAAGGCCACACCTACACCGCAAGGATAAGGTTCCGGGCACTTGGGAACTACGCTTTAGCCGATGATCTGACTGTGACCATAGGCGGCGTAAAGGGCAAGTTCGTTTCAAGCGACACGGGTGTCAATGAAAATGAATACTGGGTAACATACACAGCAGATATCACCGTAGCTTCCGACCGCACCCCCGGCGACCTCAACGGCGACAAGACAGTTGACCTCAAAGACGGCCTGCTCATTAGTCAGCACCTCGCCGGGTGGAAGGTAGCAATAAATGAGAGCAACGCTGATGTTAACGGCGACAAGACTGTAGACCTGAAAGACGGCCTGCTGCTTAAGCAGTTCCTCGCCGGGTGGAAGGTGACGCTCAAATAAAGAATAAAGGCAACACCGCACGACCACCGGCTCTGGCCTTTGTGTGCCATCTGCTTGCCGAATTTCCGTCATAATACCCAATTTCACCTTGTTTTACGCCAGTAAAACTGCGGCAAAAATGGGCATTCTGACGAAAATTCGGAGTGTTCAGCAAAGCTGAACAACCGCATACTGACACACAATGGTCGTGCGGTGTTGCCTAAAACTCCCGTCACGTCAGACGGGAGTTGTTGTTTTGTGCAAAATATACAAAATCACCCTTAATTCTTTTTAGAGTGTAGACAACTGACAAAAAATGTGATATAATAAGTTTAATGTAACTAAAAAGGAAAGGAACTTTTATATGCTGCATGAAAAATCCTGTGGCGCCATAGTGTACAGAAAGTACCACGGCAACACGGAAATTTTACTGATCAAGCATGTAAACAGCGGACACTGGTCCTTCCCGAAGGGCCATGTCGAGGGTGATGAAACAGAGGTAGAAACTGCAAAGCGTGAGATACTTGAAGAAACAGGCATCGAAGTCAACCTTGACCCGACATTCAGGGAAACGGTGAGCTATTCGCCGAAGAAGGATACGCAGAAGATAGTTGTGTATTTCGTGGCAAAGGCCAAAAACACCGACTATGTTCCGCAGGAGGACGAGATAGCCGAGATCAAGTGGGTCGAGATAGACCGTGCAGGCAGTGTACTTGCCTATGACAATGACAGGAGCATCGTCAACAAGGCAAAGAAATTCATACGCTAATTACATCTTGAAAAACGAGGCTTGTGCGCTTGCACAGGCCTCGTTTTGTGTGTTATGCCGTTATTGTTTAAACTCGACATTCCAGCCGGTATCTCCCCAAAACAAAAAAATCGCCCCGAAAGGCGATTTAGTTGTTACCAATAATTAGTCAGCGTTAGCCTCGATGTACTTAACGATGTCACCGACAGTCTTCATGTTAGCTACCTCTTCATCGGGGACTTCGATGTCGAACTCCTCCTCGATAGACATTACAAGGTCTACTACGTCAAGAGAATCTGCACCGAGATCATCTGTAATAGAAGCGTCCTGTGTTACATCGTTCTCATCAGCGTCGAGCTGATCAACAATGATTTCCTTAACCTTGTCAAATATCATTTCTAAGCACCCTCCATTCCATAGGTTGTTGTATATTAAGCAAAGGTCGCCCTTTGTCTTAATCATTATCAAACGGGCTCTGACCGCTACTCGGTAAACTCTCCGATTGCCCTAAACTTATTATAACGTTCATTTAGCAATTCGTCAAGCCCTTTTTGAAATTTTCTTTGTAAAGCACCAAAAATATATTTGCTTATAGCTGCTGCGGTCGCTTCCATGTCTGTGTGAGCTCCCTCAGCAGGCTCTTTTATGACATAGTCGCACACGCCTAAAGCCTTTAAGTCCTCGGCGGTTATCTTCATGATGTCGGCAGCTTCCTTTTCCCTGCCTGCATCCTTCCACAGAAGGCTTGCAAAGCCTCTTGGAGATATTACCGAATATATTGCATTTTCAAGCATTGCGAGCTCATCGCATACGCCCAAAGCAAGCGCACCGCCCGAGCCGCCTTCGCCGAGTATTATCGAGATAACAGGCGTTTTCAGCGTCATAAACTCCATTATGTCCCTTGCTATCGCCTCGCCCTGGCCTCTCTCCTCTGCCTCGATTCCGCAGAAAGCACCTGCTGTGTCTATAAGGCATATAACAGGCCTGTGGAACTTCTCTGCCTGCCTTGCAAGGCGCAGAGCCTTTCTGTAGCCCTCTGGGTGTGGCATACCGAAGTTTGAAGCCTTGTTTTCCTCTAAGTTCCTGCCCTTGACCTGCGCTATGACTGTGACAGGTGTGCCCTCAAAGTAAGCAACACCGCCCATTATTGCGCCGTCGTCACCGTAGAGCCTGTCGCCGTGCATCTCGAAGAAATCATCAAATATCATCGGGATATAGTCGTTGACGGTCGGCCTGCCCTTCATTCTTATTATATCCAGCTTTTTGCTTGCAGGTGTATCACTCATTGAAAGCCCCCCCGTTCTGCTCGTGAAGTGCAAGAAGGTGTGCGAGCGTCCTTCTCATTTTCTTGCGCTCGACTATCATATCGACAAAGCCGTTTTCAAGCATGAATTCAGCACTCTGGAACTCGTCCGGCAGCTTCTGCCTGATAGTTCCCTCGATGACTCTCCTGCCGGCAAAGCCTATGAGCACCTTCGGCTCTGCGATTATTATATCTCCGAGCGATGCGAAGGAAGCCGTTACGCCGCCTGTCGTCGGGTCGGTCATGACTGTTATGTATAAAAGCCCTGCCTCGCTGTGCCTTGCAACTGCGCCGCTCGTCTTTGCCATCTGCATAAGAGAAACTATGCCCTCCTGCATTCTTGCGCCGCCCGATGCTGTGAAAGCTATCACAGGGAGCTTCTGCTCTGTAGCATACTCAAATGCTCTTGTTATCTTCTCGCCTACTACCGAGCCCATAGATGCCATGAGGAAGTGCGAGTCCATAACTATTATGACTATCTCCCTGCCCCTTATGGTGGCCTTGCCTGTTATCACAGCGTCCTTAAGGCCTGTCTTTGCACGCAGAGCCTGCTGCTTTACCTCATACCCCGGGAAATCTATCGGGTTTTTTGACACCATGTCCTTGTCAAATTCCACAAGGCTGCCCTTGTCTATAGTTATGTCGAGCCTCTCCTTGGCACTCAGGCGTGAGTGATAATTGCAGCTCGGGCAGACCTTGCCGTTTCGGTTGAAATCCTCCGAGAAGGACACTGTGCCGCATCTGGGGCACTTGAACATAAGGTCTTTTGGTATGTCGGGCTTTTTTGAGTCCTTATCCTCGGGCGAGGAAGAACCCCACCTCTGCCTTACTACCGAGAAAATATCATCAAGCATTTTTGTTTCCTCCGAATAATTCGAGTTGACTGTAAAAACCGTCCGGCGCAGCCGAACACCTTAATTGTGCATTGTTCAAACAAGCTGGTTCCTGTTAAGATAGCCGTTGTCGTAGTCGCCTGCCTTGAAGGCATCGGTGGCTATGAGCTTGAGCTGGAAATCTATGTTGGTGCTCACACCGCCCACGACAAATTCCGAGAGCGCCCAGTTCATGCGCTTTATCGCCTGCTCTCTTGTGTCAGCGTGGACTATGAGCTTTGCTATCATCGAATCGTAGTAGGGCGTTATCTCGTAGCCCTGATAAGCGGCGCTGTCAACTCTCACGCCGAAGCCGCCGGGAGTGTGCAGTGATGTGATGACACCGGGCGACGGACGGAAGCCCTGCTCGGGGTTCTCGGCATTTATCCTGCACTCAATGGCGTGGCCTGTCATCTTTATATCGTCCTGGGTTATGTCGAGCTTTTCATTGGCTGCTATGCGTATCTGGCGGGATACTATATCTATGCCCGTGACCTCCTCGGTTATCGGGTGCTCGACCTGTATACGGGTGTTCATCTCCATAAAGAAGAAGTCGCCGTTCTTATCAAGCAAAAACTCTATAGTGCCTGCATTGGTATAGCCTGCTGCCTTTGCAGCCCTTACAGCTGCCTCGCCCATTTTCTTTCGTAAGCTTTCATTTACTACGGGTGAGGGGGTCTCCTCAAGCACCTTCTGGTTTCTTCGCTGCATCGAGCAGTCACGCTCGCCTAAGTACACCACGTTGCCGAAGTTGTCAGCAAGTATCTGTATCTCTATGTGCTTGGGGTTTTCTATGAACTTTTCTATGTACACCTCGTCATTGCCGAAGCAGGCAAGCGCCTCGGTCTTTGCGACCTTCATCTGCTCATCAAGCTCGGCCTCGCTGTGTACTATCCTGATGCCCTTGCCGCCGCCGCCTGCTGATGCCTTTATCATAACGGGGTAGCCTATCCTCTTTGCAAGGTCGTGTGCGTAGAACTCGTTTTTCACAGCACCGTCAGAGCCGTTGATGACCGGCACGCCTGCGCTTTTCATAGTCTCCTTTGCCTGAGCCTTGTCGCCAAGCATCTCAATCGCCTGAGCACGGGGGCCTATGAAGGTTATGCCGCACTTTTCGCAGTATCTTGCAAACTGCGCATTCTCGGAAAGAAATCCGAAGCCCGGGTGTATAGCATCAGCGCCTGTCACCTCGCAGGCCGCAATGAGAGCCTTCATATTGAGGTAGCTGTCCTTTGCAGGGGCAGAGCCTATGCATACAGCCTCGTCAGCTATCTGTGCATGGAGCGCACCCTTGTCGGCAGTCGAATAAACGGCCACAGTGTGCAGCCCTAACTCTCTGCACGCACGGATTATGCGCACAGCTATCTCTCCACGGTTCGCTATCAAAACTTTCTTAAACATACTATTCCTTCACCTTTACAGTAAGAATCACTTTATCGCAAATGTTATCTCCGCCGAAACTGCCTTCTGGCCGTCAACAGAGGCTACTGCCTTGCCGACACCGATAGGTCCCTTTACCTTGATTATCTCGACCTCGATGTCGAGCTTGTCACCCGGCACTACCTGCCTGCGGAACTTGCAGTTGTTGATGCCGCCGAAAAAGCCTATCTTGCCCTTGTTCTCGTCCATAGCAAGCAGTGCAACCGCACCTGCCTGAGCGCACATCTCTACCATGAGCACGCCGGGAGTAACGGGGTACTCAGGGAAATGCCCCTTGAACCAGAAATCCTCAGCCTTTATGTATTTTGTTGCCTTTACCCTTTTGCCGACTTCGAGCTCGTTTACCTCGTCTATCAGTAAAAACGGGTCTCTGTGCGGGATTATTTCCTTTATCTGCTCCTTGTCAAGAACTACTGCCATAATAAAAACCTCTCTTATATAACGCCCGAACGGGCATATTATCCGCCAAAGGCGGATACCTCACCTGTTACCTGTTACCTGTAACCTGTTACCTGTGATGATCGGTTTTACCCGATTATCATGACCGTCTGGTCAAACTCAACGCTGTCGCCGTTTGAAACGAGTATCTCCTTGACTACGCCGTCAAAATCGGAGGTTATCTCGCTCATTACCTTCATGCTCTCGATGATGTAGATAACATCACCCTTCTTAACCTTGTCGCCCACCGAAACGAACGGTGCCGAATCAGGCGAGGGAGAGGCATAGAATGTGCCGACGATAGGTGCCTTAGCTTCCTTGCCGGATACTGTGGGAGCTGCGGCCTTCACATCAGCAGGAGCTGCCTGCGGTGCGGGCATAACGCCCTGAACAGCCGGCATACCCATAGGCGGCATCGGCGGAGGGGGCGGAGGACATTTCTTGCCCTTGATAGTCAGCTTGTTGCCGTTCTGGTCTTCAATTGCTATTTCCGAAAGCTCCTTGCCGTTTACAAGATCTGCGAGCTTTTCGATATTCTCGAATGTAAAATCAAGATCAAACTTTGCCATATAGCTTTTCTCCTTGTATTTACGTATATTTTAATGAATGTTCTACGTGGAACACTTGTTCTATAAAATCAGCCCTCGTATTTCTTGATGCAGATAGTTGCATTGTGGCCGCCGAAGCCGAGGGAGTTTGAGAGCGCACCCTTGATATCGACGTGTCTGTTTGCATCTGTTGCATAGTCGAGGTCACACTCGGGGTCGGGGGTCTTGTAGCCGAGAGTCCTGTGGATAAAGCCTTCCTTTACCGAAAGAGCTGTGACTATAGCCTCAACACCGCCGGCAGCGCCGAGCAGGTGGCCTATCATGCTCTTGGTGGAGTTGATGACTGTCTTTCTTGCAGCCTCCTCACCGAGAGCGAGCTTGATAGCTGTTGTCTCGTACTTGTCATTAAGGCCTGTAGATGTGCCGTGAGCGTTTATGTAGTTTACCTCCTCCGGCTTAAGGCCTGCTTCCTCGTATGCACACTTCATAGCGTATGCAGCAGCCTCGCCTGTGGGTGAGGGGCTTGTCATGTGGTAAGCATCGCCTGTTGCGCCGTAGCCTGCTATCTCAGCGATGATGTTTGCGCCCCTTGCTTTTGCGTGCTCGTACTCCTCCAGGCAGAGAACGCCTGCGCCCTCGCCGAGCACAAAGCCCTGACGGTTCAGGTCAAACGGAGTGGAAGCCTCCTCCAGCTTCTCGGCACGGGAAAGAGCCTTCATATTGTTAAAGCCGCTTAATGCAAAGCGTGAAATGCAGGCTTCGGAACCGCCGCAGAGAGCTACATCGAGGTAGCCGTCCTTTATCTTGCGGAAAGCCTCGCCTATTGCGTGAGTAGCCGATGCACAGGCAGTCGTGGTGCAGAAATTATCTCCCTTGAAGCCTGTCTGCATAGCAACTGTGCCTGCTGCCATATTGCCTATCATCATAGGGATAAAGAACACCGATACCTTATCGGGCTTCTCGTTGAACTTTGTCACCTCGGCCTCTGTCATGTTAAGGCCGCCGATGCCTACGCCTATTATAACGCCTGCACGGAAAGGAACTATGTCGGAAAAGTCAGTTCCTGCCTGAGCGAGCGCCTGCTTTGCTGCAACTGTTGCAAACTGAGTAAAGCGGTCAAGTCTCTTGGCTTCCTTCTTGTCGATGTATTCGCTCGGGTCAAAGTCCTTGACAGCGCCAACTATCTTTACGGGGAAATCAGATGTATCGAACTGGTCGATGTAGGAAACGCCCAGCTTGTTTGCCTTGATATTCTCCCAGTATTCCTCAACGTTCTTGCCGAGGGGATTTACTGTGCCCATTCCTGTTATAACTACTCTTCTGCTCATATATAGTGCTCCTTAATAAGTATTTATAATCTTTTAGTTTTGTTTGATGCTTAATGCCGCAGGTGCCCTTTGTCTGCTGCGGCAGGTTCCGTGGTCTCGCTTTGCGAGATCGGCTTTTCAAAGCCGAAACGAAACTTAGTGCTTGATGCCGAAGGCATTAAGCGACTACATCATTATTCCGCCGGATATCTCGATGACCTGGCCGGTCACATAAGCTGCATCCTTGGATGCAAGGAAGGAAACAACACCTGCTATATCGTCTACCTCACCAAAGCGCTTCATAGCTATCTGGTTAAGCATAGCAGCCTTCTGCTCATCTGTGAGCTTGTCGGTCATGGGGGTCTTTATAAAGCCGGGGGCAACTGCGTTGCAGGTTATCCCACGGGAGCCGAGCTCCTTGGCTACTGTCTTTGTCATGCCGATGATAGCAGCCTTTGTTGCTGAATAGTTCATCTGGCCGGGGTTGCCGTAAAGGCCTGCAACTGATGCAAGATTGATTATCCTGCCCGACTTCTGACGCATCATAACAGCGCCTGCGAAACGGCACATATTGAACACGCTCTTCTGGTTTACAGCGATGACTGTGTCGTACTGCTCCTCGCTCATTCTTGCAAGAAGGCCGTCACGGGTGATGCCGGCGTTGTTTACCAGCACGTCGATGCTGCCGAAGCGCTCCTTTACGTCCTTGACTGTCTTTTCCACCTGCTCAAAGTTGGATACGTCGCAGATGAAGACCTCGCACTCGACACCTGTTGCCTTTATCTTTTCAACGATGTCGTTATCCTCAAAGCTCTTTTCGCTGATGTCGTTAAGAGCGATGTCGTAGCCGTCCTTGGCAAGTCTGAGTGCTATTGCCGCACCGATACCTCTTGCCGAGCCTGTTATAAGTGCTGTTGCCATGATTTTTTCCTCCGTTTTTTCTTTTTGTCGAATAGTCTGTTATTCAGCCATATATGCTGTGATAGTATCATACCAGAAATCGGCGAGCTTCTTATAGCCCTCCTCGCTCGGGTGAACGCCGTCGTAGAGGTCTGACTTGACCAAAACTGTGCTCACGTCTGCGAGCCTTATGTTCTTGCCCTCCTGCTTTTTCTTGTCAACAAGTCCCTTTACCATGTAGTTGTAATCGGATATGCATTTATCCATATACTCTACCGTGAAGGTGTCCTTGTCGATATATGTGTTGTTCGTGGCGTCCATATCAGGCAGGGTGGCAAGGAAAAGCACCGAGCCCTCGGGCATTTTTTCAAGCATAGCATCTATGAGTGCCGAGAGCCTGTCGCCCGCCGTGTCGAGCTCATAGTTTGAGAGAATATCGTTCGTGCCTATCATAAGCGTTACCACATCAGGCTGGAACTTCTCTATCCTCTTTGGCAGAATGTTTGAAACGCCCATGCGTGAGCCTGTTATCGACTCCTCTATCCTGTCTATCGACCAGCCTGTGTAGCCCTCGTGCTCGTTATCATAGCACTCGCCGCCCTTTTTGCTGCCCACGAAGTCAACATACTGCGAGAGCCCGTTCTCCTCCAGCTTGTCGCAGAGGAACTTCCTGTAGCCGCCCTCTAGCCAAAAGCCGTCGGTTATCGAGTCGCCGCAGGTCATGAGCTTTATGCTCTTATATGTAGGAGCTGTTTCCTCCTCGCTGCTGCTGTCTGCGGCAGAGCCTGTGTCGAGCTTTATCTCAGCGCTGCTGTCAACGCTCGTAACACTTGATGATGAATCGTTACAGCCTGTGAGAACTGCTGCCGCCGCAAGGACGGATGCTGTGATAATGCTGAGTTTTTTCATAAGTCTTCTCCTTTATAATTATCCGAGCCGTGAAAGAAACACTGTGTTGTTATTTTTATCTATCATCACCGCCGAGGTATGGGGGTGGTTGAAGTCAAAGTTCGTTTCGAGCACATATACCTGAACATCAGCCGATGAGCAGCCGTCATATCTTGAGCCGACATACATTGATATATCGCCGATGCTGTTTTTTTGCTCTTGCTTTGTGCCTGCCGGAGCGTCTGACGTTCTTTTGGAAGCGGCATATTCTGCAAAGGTAAAGCTGTATTTCGCCTGCTTTGAGAAGTCTTGCACATAGCGCTTGACAGTCTCCCCGTCAGTCTCAAAATACACGCTGTAATGGCCTGTGCCCTGCAGCATAGATGCCATATAGTCAAATTCATAGCCGCCCTTTACATCACCTGCAAAATCCGGGAACCAATCGGGCTCCGCTATGTTTTGATAAAGCCCTATGTATGCCCTCTGAAAGGGATATTTCCAAAGGGTCTGAGAGCTTACCGAAAGGGGCGCTATGCCGAGACCGAGCCACAGTGTCATAGCCGTTGCAAGTATCAGCAGGATAACATTCCTGCCCGACTTCTTTGAAAAGCCCCACAAGCAGAAAAGTATAGTCGAAACCAAAAGCAGCTTTAAGTCGCCCAGAAGCACATACCACAATGCACTCAGCATAGCTATCACCGCAAGGGCGATGATATGCACTTTGGTCAGGCGTATGCGCTTTTTTGCAGCAGGCTGCTCGCTCACTTAGCGAGAATCTCCTGAGCCTGAGTGAACATTTCCTCTATCATATCCTTAGCAGGCTCGGTCTTTTTAACAAGGCCTGCTATAGCGCCGCAAAGGAAGGAGCCCTCCTCCAGATTGCCGTCCTGAACAGCCTTTCTTAAAGACCCGAGGGTTATCTTTTCAAACTCATCGGGGGTAAGAGTGCCGTTCATTTCACCGCTTGCGAGGCGCTTTGAGAACTTTGTCTTGACATTGCGGCAGGGGTGGCCTGTCGTTCTGCCTGTTACTATACTGTCGGTGTCTTTTGCACCTACTACGAGCTCTTTATATGTGGGGTGTATCTGGCATTCATCGGCTGCCAAGAACCTTGTGCCGAGCTGAACGCCCTCTGCGCCGAGCATGAATGCAGCGGCTATACCTCTGCCGTCTGCTATACCGCCTGCTGCGATAACGGGTATCTCAAGAGCATCTACGACCTGCGGAACAAGGCACATTGTGGTATTCTCGCCGATATGGCCGCCGCTCTCTGTGCCCTCTGCAACTACAGCGTCTGCGCCTGCACGCTCCATTCTCTTTGCAAGAGCTACTGAGGGGATAACGGGTATCACCTTGATGCCTGCTTCCTTCCATGCAGCCATGAACTTGCCGGGGTTGCCTGCACCTGTTGTGACTACCGGAACGCCCTCGTCGATAACGAGCTGTGCGAGGTCTTCTGCATTGGGTGACATGAGCATTATATTCACGCCGAAGGGCTTATCGCCGACTGCTGCCTTTGTGAGCCTTATCTGCTCACGGAGATAGTCTATCGGTGCGCTGCCGCCTGCTATAAGGCCGAGGCCGCCTGCATTTGACACGGCAGATGCGAGCGTATGCTCTGCTATCCATGCCATACCGCCCTGGATTATCGGGTACTTGATGCCTAAAAGCTCTGTTACTCGTGTTGTCTGGATATTCATGCTCTTATTCTCCTTTATTATCTTTAGTAGAGTTATAGTTCTCTATCGAATAATCATCTAATGTGAGGAAGTGCTCTCCCCTGCCAAGTGCTTTGACCTCTTTGGTTATGACATCTGCGCACTCGTCTATAAACTCAAATATAAGCTCTTTTGTAAAGTGCAGAAGCTCGCCGTCAGGGTGTTCCGTGAGGTCGCTTTTCATATCATCAAGCCAGTCGCTCATCATAAACTCAAAGCGTTTAAACACAGGCTCGCTCTCAATACCCTCCGGCACTGCCGGCAGGGTGATATCATATCGCTCTCTGAGGAGCGGATTCAGCAGGTGATAATCGGCATAAAGCTCATCGAGCAGCTCTTTCTGCCCACGCCTGTAGAGCAGGCCGACCTTATAGTAAAGGTACTGGCGGAAGATATTATCCTCTATCAGATGGACATAGTAGCCGAGATAGAGCATATCGCCGAGCTTATCCCTATACTCATCATAAAACCGCAAAAAATCATAGGTCTTGCGGCCGTTTGGCAGGAGCGTATAAAAGTGGGTGGCTTTCTTTGTCTTAAGGCGGTATTCATACTCGCCGAGGATCATATCAGGCAGGACGTGCCCGAAATAAAAGCGCTCTGTATCATCTATACCGAGCCTTTTTACAAGTTCGTGAGCAACTGCCAGGTGTATAACTCGTGATGCCATATCATTTACCCGATGTCTGGTCGTTCATAAAGTCGAAGTGACGTTTATAGCGTTCAGAGATCTGTATCTCGCCTTCTATGCCTATCGCCCTGAGAGCATCGGCACACACGGAAAGCCCGTCTTTATAGAAGCACTCGATACGGCGCTGCTTATCGTCTATGCCCTTATAGTCGGGCGGGCAGACAAACGTCCAGTCAGCGCCCTCGCCGTCGGCGACAAGGCGGAAGTATTTATCAGTATCTCTGCTGTCGTGTCCTGCCTCGGCAAGGAGTATATGGTGCTCCAAATATCTGTCGATATCGCCCACTATCACGTCTTTTCCGTCAAAGGACACCAGCACCAGCACAGGCTCATTTGCCAAAAGCAGCTGCTCTGTGCTCTGCCTGTCGGGGAAATACTTTATATCCATATCAGTATTCAAATATAACCGCTGCGAAGGTAAGGCCGCCGCCGAAGCCGACAAAGCAGACCTTATCGCCACGCTTTATCCTGCCCTCGGCCACTGCGTCGCAGAATGCAATCGGGATAGATGCCGAGGAGGTATTGCCGTAGCGGTCGATATAAACTACCATTTTATCCATAGACACGCCGAGGTTCTTAGCGGCGGTCTCTATAATTCTTACATTTGCCTGGTGAGGAACTATACAGTCAAGCTCGTCAGGGGTCATGCCGGCCTTTTCGCAGGCGTGGAGCACTGCATCGGGGAGCGCACGGGTAGCGAACTTATAGACCTCCTTACCGTCCTGAGCAAAGAAATGATCCTTTGTCTGCGGCATTGCCATATCGAAATCTTCCTTATTGGTACGGAAGACGTTCTCGCTCTTAAGAGCACGGGAAACGAGGAATTTTGCACCTGACCCGTCTGCTCCGAGGTAGGACGACCAGAGGGTATCCTTATTTCTTTCAAGCACGAATGCAGCAGCACCGTCGCCGAAAAGGATACAGCTCGAACGGTCGGTATAGTCAACAAACTTTGAAAGCTCCTCAGTAGCGACCAAAAGCACGGTATCTACGCCGTCCTCGCTCTGGAGGTAGCGCTTTGCCATATCAAGGCCGTAGTCAAAGCCTGTGCAGGCGCAGTTGATATCTATCGCCATAGAGCCTATCGCGCCTATCTCACGCTGGATAAGGGCTGCCTCGGAGGGGGTATAGAAATCGGGCGTACAGGTAGAAACTATTATAAGGTCGATATCCTCTGCCTTTATGCCCGCATCAGCTACAGCCTTCTTTGCAGCCTCAGCGCCGAGGAAGTAGTTAGGCTCGCCGTTTGTTATATGGCGTGTCTTGATGCCTGTACGCTGGGTTATCCATTCATCAGATGTATCAACTATCTTTGAGAACATCTCGTTATCGGCTATAAGCTCAGGCACATAGCTGCCAATGCCCTTGATATGTATTCCGTAAGTGTTGTTTGTCGGCACTTTCTGTTTCCTCCAATACCTTTATTAAAATATTCTTGTAATTATAATTATAATGTGTTATAATGTATCTGCAGGGCTTGCCTGACCGCATATTGTAATATGATTTAACGATATCGGGCATTCCTGGCATCATAACATTACTATTATAACCGCAAAAATTGATTTCGTCAAGTAAAATTTATGAACATAATGAAATTATCCTCTTAAAAAACAGCTTTGGAATGACAAAGAGGAGGTTTTTTAGATAAATATGACGAACACCCTTGATTTGGGGCAAAGATTGAGGTTTGGCAAACATTGGCAAGCGGCTTTTACCGGCGTTCTGACGCTGAAAAAAGCCTGCCTGAAAAGAGAGAAGACATGAAAAGATACGGAACATCTGCCAAGGCAGGAGAGACTGAGATAAACATATACACCGAGGGGCAGGGCAAGGCTGTGATAGTATTCATGGCAGGCTCGGGCGTCGGGTGTCCGGGGCTTGAATACAAGCCGCTGTACAGAAGGCTTTTTGGGAGAATACAGGATAGCCGTTGTAGAAAAAGCCGGCTACGGCCTGAGCGGAGCGGCAAAGACAAAGAGAACGGTCGAGAACCTTGTCAACGAGAGCAGGGCGGCGCTAAAGGCTTTGGGGATAGAGCCGCCTTACATACTTGCGCCGCATTCCTACTCGGGGTTTGAGGCGATATGGTGGGCAAACACCTACCCTGATGAAGTAAAGGCCGTGCTGGGGATAGACATGGGGCTGCCGAACATGATGAAAGCGCAGGCAAAAGAGATACCTGACGAGAAAAAGCGTGCAATGGCAGCAAAGTCAAAAGCGCTGATGCAGAAAATAGCAAAGCGTGGGCTGCTTGATAAGCTGCTTAGAAACAAGACGGTGAATGCATCGGGGCTGATGACAGGCGATGAGCTGACTGCCGAGGAAAAGCAGACCTACGAGGAGGTCTACTACAAAAACATTGCGAGCGAGGCTGTGTTTGAGGAATCCATTCTCGCAGAGGAGAATGCTTTGAAAGCAGAGAGCACAGGGGTGCTCAGCTGCCCTGCGTGTCTGATAGTGAGCAACATGAAAGTGCCTGTAAAGGCGCTCTCGTGGCAGCAGGCCGCAAAGGACTATGCTGCACAGTGCGGCGCTGAGATACATCTGCAAAACGAAGGGCACATGATGTACACGAAAACACCCGACAAAATGGCCGGGATATACAAGGCGTTTTTAGAAAAGGTGCTATAACGCCGCAGCAAAAAGAGGAGCATGACGATGCCGGAGCGTGAGAGGGCTTTCTATTTCAACACAAGATACACCATAGGCGAGGAAAAGGACTTCCTTTCATCGTGCAGCGAGCAGCCGTATGCAAGTGTGGTATCGGCTGTTGATGCCGAAGTCTTTCTGAGCGCATATGCAAAGTTCCGCAGAAAAAGGGTGCTGCCGATATTACTGTTTTCGGCGGTGGGTGCGGCAATAATGACATATGCGTTTTTCGGCTCGACAAGGTGGGCGAACGAGAACGATGCCTACATGACGGCGATATACGCCTGCGTGCCGCTCGGGGTCGCTGCGGCGCTGGGGCTTAAGTCATATCTCAAAAGTGCGGCGTTTTTCAGGCACATAGGCCGCAAATACGGTGAGGACTGGGGCAGGATATGCGAGATATCCTTTTATGAGGGAGAGTTCACCTATCACGACCGTATGAGGCGGTGGCCGATGCTTGCAAAGGGCATCGAGGTGATACCCTACTCCGCCGTCTGCAAGATATACACAAACGACATATTCTTAGCCCTTATAGACAAGGACGACCGGAGCTTCTGCATGATGAAGGCTGACCTGCCGGCCGGGGCATATGAATGGATAACAGAGCGCTGCCAGAGGGCAAAGATAACTAAAGAGGCCGGGCTGGTGAAGCGGTCAAATGCCGCTTTCTGACTGCGAGAGAATGTTTGGGGCGGATTTCAAGGGCAATACCGCACGACCATTGTGTGTCAGATGCGCAAGTAGATGGCACACAAAGGTATCCGCCGGTGGTTGTGCGGTATTGTCCAAGATAAACGCAGGCACATCAAGAGCAGGCATTATCACAAACGAATGAAAGATCAACGACTGATAAAAAGGAGGAATACCCATGTTAAAGAACGCCATGCACGCTGAGAAAGGCATCGACTACAAGGAGAGAGCAAAGGAGCTCAGAGAGCAGCTGTGTACATTACAGCTTAAAATGAAGGAAAAGAGCCTGCCTGCGATGATAGTTTTCGAGGGGTGGGGCGCATCGGGCAAGGGCACGCTCATCGCTGACACGATAAAGCTGCTCGACCCGAGATTTTTCAGGGTAGTCTCCACCGTTGAGGCGACTGAGGCAGAAAAGCGCTATCCGAGAATGAAGCGGTATTTTGAGAGCATTCCCGAATACGGCAAGCTCGCTGTCATGGACAGGAGCTGGTACAGAGAGCTTGCAGCAGCAAGGATAGAGGAAGGGATATCCGACAAGGAATATGATAGAAGGACACGCTCGGTAAAGGTCTTTGAGCGGCAGCTGACTGACGACGGATATGTGATAATAAAGATATTTTTGCACATATCAAAGAACGAGCAGAAAAAGCGCTACGAGAAGCTGCAGGAAAGCGGCTCGACGAGCTGGCGTGTGACACAGAAGGACTTAAAGCAGAACAAGCACTACGACGACTACTACAAGGCCTTTGAGGATATGCTTGGCAAGACCAACACCGACAACGCTCCGTGGGCAGTGATAGATGCGACAGACAAGCAGTATGCAAGGTATGCGCTGTTTGAGCTGGTGACGACAAGGCTATCGCAGGCGCTTGACAAGGAGAGCGTTTATCCGCCTGAGGAAGACGTTGCAAAGCTCTTTGACATGAAAAAGACACCCAGGCTCTCGGAGGTAGTGCTGACTGACAAGGAGACAGCGCCTGAGGATTACAGCGCTAAACTCAAAGAGCTGCAGAAGGAGCTTGCAAAGATACACGGCAAGCTATACAAGAAAAAGATACCCGTTATCATAGCCTTTGAGGGGTGGGACGCAGCAGGAAAGGGCGGCGCTATAAAGCGTGTCGGCTCGGCGCTCGACCCGAGAGGCTACGAGGCTGTGCCGATAGCGGCACCGTCGGCTGCGGAAAAGTGCAGGCACTACCTATGGCGCTTCTGGACAAGGCTGCCGAAGGACGGGCACATAACGATATTTGACCGCACTTGGTACGGGCGTGTAATGGTCGAGCGGTTAGAGGGCTTTACCCCTGTAGAGCGCTGCGCCATGGCATACAAGGAGATAAACGAGTTTGAGCGTGAGCTTTCAGAGTGCGGTGTCGTGATACTCAAATTCTGGATGCAGATAGACAAGGACGAGCAGCTGAGGCGCTTTACCGACAGAATGAACACCCCCGAAAAGCGCTGGAAGATAACCGACGAGGACTGGCGCAACCGTGAGAAGTGGGACCAGTACGAGGCGGCGATTGACGAGATGATACAGAAGACCTCGACCGAGGCTGCACCCTGGACGATAGTCGAGGGAAATGACAAGAAATACGCAAGGCTCAAAGTTCTGGAGACAGTTACCGAAAGACTGAAAGCCGAGCTGAAAGACAGAAAGTAAAGAAAAAGATGAAAAAGCAAACTGCTATACTTTTGCTGTGCGTATGTGCGCTGCTGACCTCATGCGGTGAGACGGACAGCTCGCAGGGCAAGGTGACGACTGCCGGGCAGACATCTGCCGTAACTGAACAAGCAAGCGAAACGCAGACAGAGCAGCCGGAAGAAACGACCGCCGGGCAGGCGACAGAGAGCGAGACCGAGACTGAGACAGAGACTGAGACTACCACGACGACTGCAAAGGCCACGACGACTTCAAAGAAGACAAAGAAGACCACTGCCACGCAGGCATCGACCACCACTCAGGAGACGACCACGACGCAGGAGGTCACTACCACCACCGCGACTGCTCCGCCGGTGACTACTACCACGACCACGGCGGCGGTGACAACGACTGCGGCGACGACGACTGCAAAGGCCACCACAACAACATCTGCCATGACGACCGCCAAGGCCACGACCACAACGGCCGCTGCCGAGCAGACGACAAAGGCTCCGAAGAAGACGACTGCTGCTGTGACAGAGGCGCCAAAAGAGACTACGACCACCACGACTGCCACCAAGAAAAAGGAGAACCCTCCGGCTGCTGTAAAAGCGCCGGGAACGGTGGATTTCAGGGTGAGCACGACAAGCACAAAGACAAAGCTCAGCTGGAAAGCCGTTGAGGGGGCTGACGGATACGTCGTATGGATAAAGAGGAGCAAGGACGGCAAGTGGGAGCGCAGGAAGGAGACTACGAACACCTCCTGCCAGCTCAAAGAGCCGAGGAACAAGAACTATTCCTTCTGCGTAAAGGCATACAGGCTTGATGCTAACGGCAAAAAGGTCTACAGCGAGAAGGCTCATGCGAGCGCCTTCCCATATCTTTACAAGGAAAACGGCGTTACATACGTTGACGGCATACAGATTGTCAACAAGACCTACAGCCTGCCGAGCGATTACGGCAACGGGCTGACGCAGACGACGCTCGATGCATTCTACGAGATGCAGAGGGGCGCTGCAAATGACGGCATATCGCTCTGGATAACATCGGGCTTCCGCTCTTATGCGGTGCAGAGCTCGCTTTACTGGAGCTACGTCAACCGTGACGGCAGCCAGTGGTCGGCAGACCAGTATTCCGCAAGGCCGGGGCACAGCGAGCACCAGTCGGGGCTGGCGTTTGATCTGAACTTCGCAGGCACAGCCTTCAACGGCACGAGAGAGGCTCAGTGGATAGCGGGCAACTGCTACAAATACGGCTTCATTATCCGCTACCCATACGGCAAGGAGAGCAAGACAGGCTACAACTACGAGAGCTGGCACTGCCGATATGTAGGCAAGGAGCTTGCAAAGATACTCACCGAGAGCGGCCTGACGCTGGAGGAATACTACGGGCTGAGCTCGAGATACAGCTGACAGGCCGCCAACTGACAAATGGTAGGAGATAAAAATGCATTTTGATATAATATTAAACCCTGCCGGTGCATCGGGCAGGACGATAATGCTATGGGAAAGGCTTGAACACACGCTGACCAGGCAGGGCTGCGAATACACGCTGCACCAGTCGTCTGAGAAAAAGGGTGTCGAGGCCATTGTGAGCGAGCTGACCTCAAGGGGAGAATACACACGCCTGATAGTCATAGGCGGCGACGGCACGCTCAACGAGACAGTCAACGGCATAAAGGATTTTGAAAACACTGCCCTTGGCTTTATCCCCTGCGGCACGGGCAATGATATGCAGCGTGACATGGGACTGCCAAAAAGCAGAAAGGCTCTCATCAAGCGGCTGCTTGACGGCGAGGTAAAGCGCACGGCTGATGTGGGAGAGCTGACCTTTTACGGTGAAGACGGAAGCAGCAAGGTACGGCGCTTCAATATAAGCAGCGACATAGGCTTCGGGGCGGCGACCTGCTCTTTTGCAGACAAGTCACCGCTAAAGCCGATACTCAACCGCTTAGGGCTCGGGCGGCTGATATATCTTGTTCACGCAGTGAGGGTATGCTTTACCGCAAAGCCTGCAAATGTAGTGATACGCTACGACGGCAAGGGGTGTAGATACAGAAAGTGTCTGAGCGCCATTGCTATGAATCACTGCCACGAGGGCGGCGGCTTCAAATTCTGCCCTGATGCGAAATACGATGACGGGCTGCTTGATATCGTAGTCGGCACGGGGCTCACAAAGCTGGGCTTTTTAAGAATGCTGCCGCTTGCATACAAGGGCAGGCATCTCAAACTCAGGGGCATTTACTCACACAAGGCCAAAGAGGTCGAGATGATATCAGACATCCCCCTATGGGCGCACACTGACGGCGAGGTGCTTGGACAGGCAAGGCGTGTTAAGATGAGGGTGACGGGGGAGAAGCTGAGGCTTTTAGTTTAATTAATAGTGAACAGTTATGGTGTCCTGCTTACGCAGAACGTATGCCCATTCGGGCAAGCCGCCTAACGGCGCATATGTGGGGGCTTTGCGGTCGCCCCCACGCCCCTTCGCATTGTCCTTCCCCCACAGTTTAAGCTATGGAAAGCGCAAAAAAGCCTCCCCTGCTAAGGGGAGGGGGACCGCCGACCGCAGGTCGGTGGTGGAGGGGTTTAAAAATCCCGTCCTGCGAAGCAGGATACCACAATTATGCATTCTTAATCTTGCATTATGCATTACAATAAGAGGTGAAAACAATGGTTATAGGAGACCCGTACAAATTCGGTTTTCTGATAGACAGGGTCGGCGACTGGGAATATCCGCCGTATATAAACGGGCTGATGATTTTCTATCTGAACAAGAAGGCTTACCCGAAGGATCTGCGCACGACGACGCTGAGCATCGAGCTGCCGGAGCTTCTTGACGACAAGTCGCCGCTTTTAAAGCCTAAGCGCAACAAGCGGCTATGCAAGCTCGACGGTACGGCAAGATTTGAAAAGATAGCAGCGCTCACTTTCCCGGAGGACATTGACAAGAACAATGACTTTTCATACCTTGTGCCGTTTCACGAGATAAATGATTCAGGTATAGCGGTGTTCACGGTGACAGACGAGGAGCAGGTCATAATAATGGTCGGCGAATGGTCAGAGGGCAAGCTTTTGCAGACTGATGAGCGGATAGTTGACATACTCGAATACGAGAGCGTGATAGCGCAGCTGAAGGAATACTGCGACTCGCTGAACATTCCGCCGTTTGAGGAGGAAAAGCCGGAGGAGAAGGCCAAGGAAAAACCCAAGGCTAAAGCAAAGGCCGCCTCAAAGAAAAAGGCAGAGACAAAGCCCGGGACAGAGGGCAAAAAAGCTGTCAGAAAGCCTGCTGACAAGCCAAAGAGCGGCAAGGCGGCGGTACGCAGGGTGAAAAAATAAATCCGCAGCTTCGGAGGAGCAACAATAATGAATCATATTATTACTGAAACACTTGTGATCGTTTCAGTATTGTTGACTATATTTAGCAGTACAATTCGTTTTTCACGCTTTTCAGAAGTCGAAAGGAAAGAACGAAAAAAAGAAATGAAGATCATATATAGTATTTCTATAGCAGCTCTGCTTATAAATATAGTCGGTCTTATTATATCGATCAATTCCTATATATCGCAGTAACACATCTGCAAAAAGGAATATTACATTACAAAGGAAGGTATTACAAACATGGCAAAAAACATTTTTCTTTTCTCGGGGCAGGGCTCGCAGTATGTGGGCATGGCAAAGGAGCTTTATGACAGCTGCGAGGGCGCAAAGGCAGTCTTTGACAAGGCTTCCGAAGTGCTGGGCTACGACATAGCTGACATAACCTTCAACGGCCCTGAGGAGGAGCTCAACAAGACGCTCAACTCACAGCCGGCTATCATGGCCTGCTCTTTGGCTGCATTTGAAGCGGCAAAGGAGAAGGGCATAGCCTTTGACGGCGTGGCAGGCCACTCGCTCGGAGAGTATGCGGCTATGGTGGCTGCGGGTGTTGTGACGATAGATGACGGCTTCAAGCTCATCAAGGCTCGTGCAGCAGCAATGCAGAAGGCAGCAGAAGCAAACAGCGGCGCTATGTATGCGATAATCGGCCTTGATGCTGCTGAGGTAGAGAAGGTATGCGAGGAGACGGAAGGTTATGTAGTGCCTGTAAACTACAATTCCACTGTACAGACAGTCATAGCCGGTGAGACAGATGCCTGCGAGAGAGCAGCAGAAGTATTCACAGGAATGAAAAAGCGTGCTATAAAGCTCGGCGTGGCATCTGCTTTCCACAGCAAGCTGATGCAGAGTGCGGCTGATGAGTTTATCGAAGCTGCAAAGGGCGTTACATTCAGCGAGCCGGCGGTGGAGTTCTACTCAAACGTACTGGGCGAAAAGCTGACTGATTTCTCGGATATGCCAACACTTTTAGCCAAGCACATAGTAAGCCCTGTTAAGTTTACATCAGAGCTTGCCGAGATGGAAAAGGCAGGCTATGAGAACTTCATAGAGCTGGGGCCTAACAAGGTGCTGACAGGACTCGTTAAAAAGACACTCAAGGGCAAGAACGCCCTCAACATAGAAAACGCCGAAACGCTTGCCAAGGCGCTTGAAGCCCTCGGCTGAGAAATGGGGAATAATATGAAAAGACAGGACTATCTTTCGTGGGACGAATACTTTATGGGGCTGTCGCTGCTCTCGGCTATGAGGAGCAAGGACCCCAACACTCAGGTAGGGGCGTGCATCGTCTCGGAGGACAACAAGATACTGTCTGTCGGCTATAACGGAATGCCGATAGGGTGTGATGATGACGCCATGCCGTGGGCAAGAGAGGGAGCTTTCTTAGATACAAAGTACCCATTTGTGGCGCACGCAGAGCTCAACGCCATACTAAACCGCCCGACTGTGAGCCTTAAGAATGCGAGGATATATGTATCGCTTTTCCCGTGTAATGAGTGCGCAAAGGCGATAATCCAGAGCGGCATAAAAGAGGTCGTTTACTGGCAGAACAAATACGCAGGCACGGACGGGGTAAAGGCAAGCGAGATGATGTTCCGCATGGCAGGCGTGACGCTGCGGCAGTATACACCCTCGGGGAGAGAAGTAAAATTTGATGTGTAAAGCCCGATCGACAAATCGGAATATGTAGGTGAATAAGATGATCAAGGAAATTGATAGAAGTGATATATCAGAATGTGTTTCTGTTATTAAAGACAGCTTTATGACTGTTGCTGATGACTTTGGATTCACTTCTGAAAACGCCCCTCGATTTACAGCATTCGCCATATCGGACGATAGACTGAATTACCAATTGGATAACGAGCACCGAATAATGGTTGCATACTATCTTGATAACAAGATGATAGTTGGGTATTATTCCTTGCTTTTGCAGGAAGATAATCAATGTGAGCTGAACAATCTGAGCGTTCTTCCGGATCATAGGCATAAAAACATCGGTACCGCATTGTTAGATGATGCTTTTATTCGAGCTGAAAAACTTGGGTGCGTTAAAATCAATATCGGGATTGTTGAAGAGAATAAGATATTACGAAAATGGTATGAGGATAAAGGCTTTACTCATATTGGCACAAAAAAATACGACTTTTTTCCATTTGCTTGCGGTTATATGGTAAAGACATTATAACCTGAATTCCGCTTTATCATGGAAACACTATATGTAAAAAGGAGATCTGACACACTATGTCACACAACTATGCACTCTTAGGCGAGAGCCTTAAACACACGATGTCACCCCCGATACACAAGCGCCTTTTCGAGCTTAAGGGCAGGGAGTTCACCTACGAGGTGATAGAGCTCAAAGCTGACGAGCTTGAAGCAAACAAAGACAGACTCATGGCACTTACCGGCTTTAACATAACCATACCGCACAAAATGGGCATTATCCCCTACTGTGACACGCTTGCTGACTCGGCGAAGCGCTACAACTCGGTAAACTGCATTGACAACAAGGACGGCGTACACACAGGCTACAACACCGACTGCGACGGCTTTTTAAAAACTGTTGCGGCTATGGGTGTGGATTTTTCGGGCGATGTGCTGCTGATAGGCTGCGGCGGTGTAGGCAGAATGATGGCTATTGAAGCTGCACTCAAGGGAGCCAAGCTCACGATAGCCGTTTTACAGAGCGATATGCCCCTTGCAGAGCAGGTGAAGACCGAGATATCGGCAATGAAGCCTGACGCCGACATAAACATCGTGCTCAACACTGAGATACCGACAGACAGGAGCTACACGCTTTTGATGAATGCGACACCTGTGGGAATGTTTCCAAAAACAGATGCCTGCCCTGTGCCTGACAGCGTGATAGAGGCAAGCGGTGCGGTATTTGATGTTATTTACAACCCCCGTGAGACTGTACTGATAAAGAAAGCCAAAGCTCTCGGAAAGAAAGCCTCGGGCGGAATGGCTATGCTTGTTTACCAGGCAGTTTCCGCTCACGAGATATGGGACGGCGACAGCTACGATGATGCCGACATAGCACAGCTTATCTCTGACATGGAAAGGCTCGTGGAGGAGCAGTTTTGCTGACCGTCAGGTCAGCATTTGCAGCGTGTCGCCGCAAATGAGTTAAGAGTTGAGGTGTCGGCTTACACCGATGATCGCAAGCTGACAAGCCCCATTCGGGCGAGCCGTCTGCGGCGGCTATATGGGGGCTTTGCGGTCGCCCACACCCCTTCGCACACCGCATCTATGCATTGAAATCATACAAAAGGAGAAGAACCAATGATACCAATATTTCTCTGCGGCTTTATGGGCTGCGGAAAGACTACTGTCGGCAGGATAGCTGCCGAGAAGACAGGAAGGGCATTTATAGACCTTGACGAATACATCGAGCAGTCCGCAGGAATGACCATTCCCGAGATATTTGAAAAATACGGTGAAAAGCACTTCAGACAGCTTGAAACTGAGGCTTTGAAGCTGCTGAGTCACAGCTACTCGGTGATAGCCACAGGCGGCGGAGCGCTGCTTGACGGGATAAATGTTTGCATAGCAAGCAAAAACGGTCTTGTGATCTTTATTGACACGCCGTTTGAAATGTGCTATGATAGAATATGTGATGACCCGCACCGCCCGATAGCGGCTTCCTCTACTAAGGAGCAGCTAAAGGCACGGTTTGATGACAGGTACCCGAAATACAAGGCAAACAGTGCCGTGAAAATAAGCGGCGAGGGCACACCGGACGAGATAGCAGACAGGATACTTGAAGTTATATAAGGTAACACCGCACGTTCCTTGTGCAGGATCACCTTAACGTATAGGAGACGATAAAATGGCTGAACAAGCGATAAGAAAGAAAAAGAAAAAGAAGATGACCAAAAAGAAAAAGCTGCTGATAGCTCTGCTGATAGTAGTTATAATAGTAATCATTGCCTGCATTACGGCTGTGGCTATCATATTCCACTACATCGGCAAGGTCGAGGTCGAAGACCCGAAGGAGGCTTTCCCGATAGTCGATTCGATAGTTGACGACGACCTGACGAGCGAGCCCGACTCGCCGCCGGAGGTAATTGAAAAGGCAGACAAGAAGATAGACGAGAACCTTGCAAAGAATGCCACCGAGATAATAAGCGACGACAATGTCGTAAACATTCTTCTCATAGGCACTGACGCAAGAAGCAAGGAGGAGCGTGGGCGCTCTGACAGCATGATACTCGTATCGGTAAACAAGAACACCAAGCAGGTGATAATGACATCTTTCCTGCGTGACATTTACTGCAACATTCCCGACATCGAGAACACAAGGCTCAACCACGCATACGCATACGGCGGCCCTGACCTTCTGATAAAGACCCTTGAATCCAACTTCAAGGTAAGGATAGACAGATATGTAAGAGTAAACTTCTACTCCTTCTGCGATGTTGTAGACACTGTCGGCGGCGTTGACATTGACGTTCAGGATGAGGAGATATCCTACCTCAACAGCAATATGCCGCTGATAAACCAGTTAAAGGGTTATCCCGACAACGACGATCTTGTGACACATTCGGGGTTACAGACGCTTGACGGCAGGCAGGCTCTTGCTTATTCGAGGATACGTTATCTCGGCACCGACTTTGCACGAAGCGAGCGTCAGAGGACTGTTTTACAGAACCTCATAAACAAGATGAAGAAGCTGAGCTTAAGCGAGCTTTCTGACCTGCTCGATGTACTGCTGCCGCAGCTTGCAACGAACATGACACAGGGCGAGATGTTCTCATTCGTGGTTGACTCACCTGTTTACCTCAAATACGATGTCGTTCAGAACCGCATACCGGCTGACGGCACATGGAGCTTTATAACCGTTAGACAGATGAGCGTTATTGACGTAAACTTTGATGAGAACATAGAAGAACTGAGAAAAACGATATACGGGGAGTAAGTTAAAAAAATGAAGATATGCGTTGCAGGCCTCGGGCTGATAGGCGGCTCGCTTGCAAAGGCCATAAAGAAAAACACAGACGAAACAGTATACGGTCTTGACATAAACCGTGAGACGATAGCGAGCGCACTCGCACAGGAGACCATTGACGGCGAGCTGACCCCAAAGGAGCTTGGCTGCTGCGACATGGTGATACTGGGGCTTTACCCTCAGGCGACCATCGATTTTATAAACGAGAACAAAGGCTATTTCAGAAAGGGCAGCATTGTCATCGACACCTGCGGCATCAAGCAGTCGGTAGTCGAAGCAGCGGAAACGGCACTTGAAGGCACAGGTGTATCCTTCCTTGGCTGCCACCCGATGGCAGGGCGTGAGTTCTGGGGCTTTGCGTATGCTCTTGACAATCTTTTTGACAGGGCGAGCTTTATAATGACCCCGACAGAGAAAACTCCTGCCGAGGTAGTCGAGAAGGTCAAGGGGTTTGCGCTTAAGATAGGCTTTGCAGGCTGTGTGACGGCAACTCCGAGAGAGCATGACGAAGTCATAGCCTTCACCTCACAGCTGGCACACGTTGTATCGAGTGCATACATCAAGAGCCCGAGCTTATTCAAGCAGGCAGGCTTCTCGGCAGGGTCTTTCAAGGACCTGACCCGTGTTGCAAAGCTGAACGAGGATATGTGGACTTCCCTTTTCCTGCTAAACCGTGAGCCGCTGCTTTTTGAGATAGACCACATTATCAAAGCGCTGACCGATTACCGTGATGCGATAAGAGACGGTGACTCAGACAGGCTGCACGAGCTGCTTAAAGAAGGCAGAGAGCTCAAGGAGCAGTCTATCAGAAATGATGTTAAAAAGGCATAAAGGCATAAAAAAAAGACTGCTTCGGCAGTCTTTTTTTGCATCTTAACGCTTACATCTCATCTATTATCCTTTTAAGCTCCTGCGCTGTCTGCTCGTTAACGCCTGCTGTGCGTTTTATTTCCTCAAGCGTTGCTGCTTTGAGCTTCTCGGTGGTCTTGAACTCGCCCATGAGCTTTGCTGCCTTTTTGGGGCCTATGCCGTTTACCCGGGTAAGAGCCGATGCAAAGCTCGCCTTCTTGTGGCGCTTTGTCATGAAAGCCACGCTGTAGCGGTGAACCTCGTCCTGAATGGCCGTCACAAGATTGAAAGCACTCCTTGCCTTTGTGAGCGATATCTCTCCCCCGCCTGTGGCGACTGCACGGGTGCGGTGGCGGCTGTCCTTGACAAGACCGTAGACCGGCACGTCTATGCCCATTTTCCTGATGACGGGTGTGACGGTATTGACATGACCCTTGCCGCCGTCAAGGAATATCAGGTCGGGCAGCGTTTTAAAGCACTCGTCCTCGCCCTTGAAGTAGTTCTCAAACCTTCTTTTTAGCACCTCCTGCATTGATGCGTAGTCATTCTGGCCGTCAACGTTCTTTATGGCAAAGCGCCTGTAGTGCTTCTTAAGCGGCCTGCCGTCCTCAAAGACGACCATTCCTGCCACCATATCAGACGATGCGAGGTTTGAGATATCGTAGCACTCGATTATCTTCGGCACCTTTTCCATTCCGAGAGCCTTGGCAAGCTCATCAAGCGCCTGGGCTTCACGGCCTGTGCGCCCCATACGGATAGAAAGATACTCGGAAGCATTGGCCTTTGCAAGGGTCGTGAGTCTTAGCAGGCTGCCCTTCTGGGGAACGGATATATAGACTGCGTGCTGCGTCTTATCACGCAGGAAACGTGTGATATCCTCGCTTTCCTGCTCATCTATGCCGTCTGCGAGCAGGATATGAGCAGGGATATCCTCGCTTGCGCTGTAATACTGCATAAGAAAGCCTGTGAGCATAGCCGTCGGCTCGTCAGTCTGTTCAAGGAAGAAATCAGCCTTGTCGTAGAGTCTGCCGCCACGGTATTTTATAACGCTTGCGCAGGCGTTTTCGGAGTTTGCGACTATGGCTATACAGTCGCAGTCCTTTATATGCTCATCTATTATCTTCTGGCTCTCGGCGGCCTTTTCTATAGCCCTGATACGGTCACGCAGGCGTGCGGCGAGCTCAAAATCAAGCTCCTCGGCGGCCTTTTCCATCTGAGCGGTGAGCTTTTCTATGCTATGGCCCGAGCCGCCCCTGATATAATCTATCGCCTCGTCTATTACCGAGCGGTACTCCTCTTTGGATATCTTTCCACGGCAGACACCCATACACTGCTTGATATGGAAGTTAAGGCAGGGGCGCTCTTTGCAAAACTCCTGCGGGAACTTCTTTTTGCAGGTCGGCAGGCGGAAGACCCTATTTGCCTCATCGACTGCCTGTCTTACTGCGAATGACGAAGTATAAGGGCCTATATACTCAGCGCCGTCGTCCTGCTTTTGCAGCTCACCTGATATCCTTGGGAAATCCTCATTGGTGACACGGATATAGCTATAGCCCTTATCGTCTTTTAGCAGGATATTATACTTTGGCTTATACTGCTTGATGAGCGAGCATTCGAGCACAAGCGCTTCAAACTCGGAATCGGTCACGATAAAGTCATAGTCGTTGACGCAGCATACCATTCTTGCGACCTTGGGAAGGTGGTCGGCACTTTTACGAAAATAGCTCGTCACACGCTTGCGCAGGCTCTTGGCTTTGCCGATATATATTATCTTGCCCTGTGCGTTTTTCATGATATAGCACCCGGGGCTCAGGGTGAGCTTACTTGTCTTATCACGCAGATACGGCAGGCGTGGGTTCTGCTCCTCGGTGACGTACATCAGGCCGGCCTCCTTTCTTTTATCAATGCTTTATTGTATAGGCAATACCGCACGACCATTGTATGTCAGATGCGCTGACAAATTTTTCGTCAGATTGCCTATATCCGCCGCAGTTTTACTGGCGTAAGACAAGGTGGATTTGGGCGATATGACGGAAAATTTTAAGCATATGGCATACAAAGGCGTAAGCCGTTGGTTGTGCGGTGTTGCCTATAGCTTTTATCCGCATATCTCAACTATTGCATTTGCGTACATATTGCAGTTTATCATAAATGTTTCAAGGCTGATATGCTCATCTGCGCCGTGCATATTGTTCTGCTCGTCGGGAAACTCTGCGCCGAAGGCAACGCCGCCCTCGGTGTTATGCACATATGTTATACCGCCCTCTGAGATGCACTCGCCCTTTTCGCCGAGCACGTCTTCATATACCTTGAGCAGTTTCTGCACGAAATCGCTCTTTTCATCGACATAGTGTGGCTCAAAGCCCTCGCAGCTGTCCACCTCAAAGCCGGCGCTCTGTAAGGCTGCGGTGATCATCTCTGTTATTTCGGCAAGAGTTTTGTCTATGGGGTATCTTATATCAACGCCGCCGTGCAGCCTGCCGCCCTCGGTATTAAGGAGTGTCAGCGCACAGGTCATAGTACCGGACACCTTATCGGAAAAGCCCATGCCGCAGCTCTTGCCGTCGCACTCGCCGTGAGGGAAAAGCCTGCCAAGGCCTATCTTGCCGTCCTTATCGTATACCGAGAGGAACTTGGTTATCGCATTATCACCGTTCTCGGGGCGTGAGCCGTGAGCTGCCTTGCCTGCCGAGACGACCGTCTTGCCGTCAACTACCGCTTCACAGCGCTCGGGGATAGCGTTAAGAGAGATACCGCCCTTGATACTGCTTATATGCTCATCGGCAAAGGGCTTTGAGAATTTGATATGCAAAAGCCCCTTTTCGCAGTTGAGCACCGGGAAAGAGCCGTCAGGCGTGAAGACATTCTTCGGGAAGGGGCGCTTTTGCTGGTAGTAGACGATATCGTTGCAGCCCCTCTCCTCATTGCCGCCCATGACAGCACGGAAGCCCTTTTTAAGCGGTATGCCGAGCTCCTTTATACACTTCATGGCATATAGCACAGCGATGCTCGGGCCCTTGTCGTCTATAGTGCCCCTGCCGTAGAGCACGCCGTCACGCTCGGTAAGAGTGAACGGGTCGCTGTGCCAGCCGTCCTTAGATGCAGGCACCACGTCAAGGTGCGAGAGAATGGCAAGCACCTGCTCCTTATCGTCAAAGTCGATATCTATAGCGTAGTTATCGTAGTTTGTGGTAATAAATCCGTTTTCCCTTGCAAAGGCCTGCGCCCAGGCAAGCGCTGCTGCCGAGCCCTCGCCGAAAGGCTTCTCATCATTGCCCGGCTTAAATGACGAATCTATCGCCACGAGCTCTGCGAGCGACTTTATCATCTGCTCCTTGTGCTGCTCAAAATACTCAGCTATTCTTTCTTTTATCTGTGACATATCAAAGCCCCCTAATATCAGAATATCTTACAGAACTATTATATCACACTACCGCTCACAAAGTCAATCGCTTTGGCATATCCCACAAAAACGTTGGTGGTTTTTTTATACATCGGGTGTTTACAAGTTAGTTAAAATATGTTATAATTTAGGCAACAGCGCACGCTCGACGTGCAATAAACAGACACTCAGGAGGTAATTATCATGGCAGAGAAATTCACAGTTACATTTGGCAGCTTACCCAAAAACGTTGACGAGCTCAAAGCTCTCCCCGAAGCAAGCCTTTCAGAGCCGCAGTTTGCAGCAGCACTTTTTGTGGCAGCAGTGGCGAACTTCCCCAATGACAGGGAGGCAACATACGAGATGATAGACTTTCTGCGTGGGCCTCGCCCTCTCTCGGCTTATGACAAGTCGTTCATCAAGGACAGGTTTATGGACGCAGACTATGTGCCGAGGTCGTATTTTGCAGGCTCATCGCCCGAGAACAAATACACCCCCACCGAGCCCTACACGATAACCTTCGAGACAAACCCCTACTCCTACGATGACGAGGGTTATGTAAAGCTGTGGGTACGCTCATCGGGCGCTGACAGCCCCCGTGACATCGTGCTCAGAAAGCAGGGCAGCACGGGCAAATACTTCTTATGGGAGCAGCACGTTTTAGTAGGCATACGCCCCTGCGATGACCCGTGGGCATAAGATACTATTTATGATCAAAGGGGTTTAAGGATATGAAGCGGATATTGTCACTATTGACAGCGTTTGTGCTGGTGCTGGCACTCGGGGCGTTCCTGCCTGAGGGCGTGCTCGGCATAAAGGCTGATGCAGCGGTATCATATATGCAGATACTGACTGCGACTGACGGCGGTGTGGTATCTTTTGACAACGAGAACTACTACACGAGCGCCTTCTCATCATACTCAGAGGGAGCTTATGTCACGATATATGCAGCTCCGTGCAACGGCTATGAGTTCAAGGGCTGGCGCAAGGGAAGCAGCAGCACGATCATAAGCACATCAAAGAGCATACGCAACCTTTGTGTCGAAAAGACCACATACACGGCTGTTTTTGAACTAAAGAGCGGCTACTTAAAGCAGACTATCACAACTGCCGGCAACGGCATGATAAGCACAGATATCGAAGGTGTCAACAGCTTCTGGGGCACGAAGATATGCATAGGCGCTCAGAAAGGACACACATTCAGGCTTTATCAGAAAGCAAACACCGGCTATCACTTTGACTACTGGCAGTACCCCGTGACAAATGCAGAAGATGACCGCCTTGATGAGCAGAACCGTGCATACCCGCCGAAATACGGAATGATCGCCTCTTTTTCCGGAAAAGCAAACGGTTCGGGCACATACACGGCACACTTTGCGATAAACGAATATACCGTGACATTCCACGACATAGTGCCTGCTGAGAACAGCTCTGTAGGGTACGAATACGACTACAAAAACCAGGTGACCGTAAAACACGGCGACACTGTCAAGCCCTATACCGACACACCCGGCATCAGCGAGACTTACAAGCCCTATGTCGGCGTAGGCTGGAGCCTTTACAAGCGCAACGGCGCTGATGACCTGTTCGATTTCTCGACACCTATCACAAAGAACACCGACCTTTATCTGCAGTACAAGGCTTCGGGCGCTAAGTATCAGATAAATGTAGTAGCATCACCTGCTGAGGGCGGCATTGCTATGGAAACGAGCCACTATGACGATTGGTACTACAAGCCCGGCGAGACAGCCATGCTCACTGCCGACCCCAACGAGGGCTACGAGTTTGTTTACTGGATAGAGGACACGCAGCTCCAGAGGCAGTACATCAATCAGGTAAACATTAGAGTTTCCGTCAATGGCAACACGACCTACACGGCTGTATTCAGAAAAACTGATGCAAACCGCTCGTCATATGCGGTAGTAGTACAGGGCGGCGCACCCTATGCAGCAACAAACGGCTCGCAGCGCAAATACGAAGCTGCCAAGGGCACTAAGATGAAGATAATAGCAGACCCGCCGCCAAGCTCGGGACTGGTATTCCAGAAGTGGAATGTGGTAAGCGGCAATGTAAAGCTTGATGATGCCACCTCGGAAGTGACTACATTCACAATGCCGGCAGGCGATGTAAAGATAAAGGCGGAATACAAGACAGTATACACCGTTATATATGATGCAAACGGCGGCCTTGGCTACATGGAGGAGGAATATGTAGCTTCCGGCGACAAGCTGACACTGCCCGAGTGCGGCTACACAGCGCCTGACGGCATGGTATTTGACAAGTGGGAGCCTGGCAAGCCCGGCGACAAGGTAAGCATAACCGCCGACAGGACGATAAAGGCTGTATGGAAGAAAGCATCAGCCCGCACCCCCGGCGACTTAAACGGCGACACTAAGATAGACCTCAAAGACGGCCTGCTCATAAGTCAGCACCTTGCCGGCTGGAAGGTAGAGATAAACCTTAGCAGCGCCGATGTAAACGGCGACAACAAGGTAGACCTTAAGGACGGCCTGCTGCTTAAGCAGTTCCTTGCAGGCTGGAAGGTAGAGCTTGTCTGACAGACAAAAGAAAACCGAAAGGGAGTATGAAAAGTGAGAAAAGCAGGCAGCAGGATCTCAAAGGTGATCGCCGGCGGCATGGCGATGCTCATGGCGCTTGGCAGCAGCTCTGTGCCGCTTGACGGTGTGGCTGACACATTCACAGCCAAAGCCGCAGCACGCATAAAGATCGACAGCAAGACTTTCCCCGATAAAACATTCATGGAGCTGATATCCACCAGAGACTACGACCGCAACGGCGACACTTATCTTGACGATGAGGAGATAACTCTTGCACGCAACATATACTGCGACGGCATGGACATCAAGTCGCTGAAGGGCATAGAGGTGTTCACTGAGCTGCAGGGGCTATACTGCACCGACAACGAGCTGACGACGCTCGATGTAAGCAAGAACACCGAGCTGCGTGGCGTATGGTGCTCGGGCAACAAGTTCACAAGCCTTGACTTCTCAAAGAACAAGGAGCTTTTATGGCTTTACTGCTTTGACTGCAACATAAGCACGCTGAACATAGCACAAAACACCAAAATGTCATACCTTGAAGTCAGCGACAACCCTTTAAAAAAGCTCGACCTTTCACCTTTCAAAGACCTTGAACATCTGATATGCGCAAGCTGCGAGCTCGACAAGCTCGATTTCACACACAACAAAAAGCTCACGCACATTGATGCTATGTACAACCACTTCACAAAGCTCGACGTGACAGGGCTTACAAAGCTAAAGCGCCTTGACATATGGGGCAACACAGAGCTCGGCGAGATAGACATAAGCAAGAACACAGGCTTGCAGTATTACAACTGCGCATACAACGGTGTCAAGAGCCTTGATGTAAGCCACAACCCGGAGCTCAACAAATTAAGCTGCGGCTACAATCAGATAAAGACGCTTGACCTTTCAAACAACCCGAAGCTGGTGTATCTTGACTGCGCCTGCAACGGCCTTGGCAAGCTCGATGTATCAAACAACCCCAATCTGCGCTTTTTACAGGCATTCACAAACCCATTCACAACACTTAACATAGGCGACTGCCCATATCTTGTAAAGACCTACAAGGAGGGTGTCAAGGTATACGAGGGCGACGTTTGCGACGGTCACTCGTGGACGATAGACTACGGCGAGGACGACTCGACGCAGGGCGACAGCATATTCTTCCTGTGCTTTGACGACAAGGTAAAGCTGAGCACGACCGCCACAAAGCCTGTGCCCGCCTACCCTGAGGAGAAGGAGCCCTCTGACACAAGGGAGCTTGTGAAAAGAGAGGAATTCGTTCAGCGGCTCTACAAGCTGGCAGGCAGCCCGAGTGTCAAGGGCCTGAAGACAAGGTTCACAGACGTAAAGGCAGGCGCTTCGTATGAGGCAGCGCTGCTGTGGGGAGAGGCACACAACATCTGTGTAGGCTACCCCTACAAGTCGGCAGACACCTTCGGCGCAGGCAAATGGCTTTCAAGGCAGGACGCAGCGCTCATGCTGATGAGGTTTTCCGAGTACATGGGCTACAAGAGGTCTATCGACTTCGGCAGGAGCGATGATTACCTTGACTACTACGACATAGACTTTGACCACTGGGAGGCTATATGCTGGTCGGCCACATACGACATCATGGAGGGCAAAGGCGAGCCCGGAGCCCCCAGGGAAGAACAGATGATAGACCCCCTCGGCAAGGCAACGAACACCGAGCTTTACCAGATGCTCAGAAACCTCGCTGAGGTCAACGGCGTGTCCTTTGACCTTCGCTTGGCAGGCGATGTGAACGGCGACGGCAGGGTAGACCTTAAGGACGGGCTGATGTTCAAGCAGTATCTTGCAAACTGGAACGTAAAGATAATAGCTGAGAATTCAGACGTAAACGGCGACAAAAAGGCAGACCTCAAAGATGCAATGCTTCTTATGCAGTATCTTGCAAGGTGGAAGGTAGTGCTCAAATAAAGATACAAGGGGAAAGACGATATGAAAAAGGCTTTATCGCTGCTCACAGCACTCGTGCTGGTGATAGCCCTCGGGGCGTTTTTGCCGGAGGGCGTGCTTAAGGCAAAGGCACTTGATGAGATAAAGAACTTAACGGTAAGCTATGACGGCGTGCTCTCATTTGACAGGGTGGAAGGTGCTGCGTATTACCGCTTTATCCTGCGTGAAGAAAACAATATGCACGATGTCTACATAGAAGACATACCCGACACCGGCAGCAGCAAGCAGAGCTTTGATCTTTCAGACTATGCGACAGGCGGAAAAGAATACACAGCAAAGCTCACAGCCTACGACAATAACAGAAAAGCCCTCACAGGCACGCAGACAAAGACCTTTACCCTCAAAAGGGTGACAGGTGTAAGGATACTCCGCAGCACCACGCTTCACTGGAACGGCTACGAAGGCGCTAAAGCATACCGCATAAACATCGACATAGGGGCTTCCGCCCACACAAGCTTCACTGTAAATGATCTGATAGAAACAGACGGCGCATTTTCATTTTACGAGGAGCTGAGCGACCACATGAAAGGTATGCGCTCAGGCGATTACACCATATCCGTGACTGCCCTTGGCTTAAGCACGGGCGGCACATACACAGAACTTGCATCATCAAGGTCGGTCGTGCTGCATTATGTAAACACCACCTCCTCATTCCCGGACAGGGCGGATATAACCGTTACTGCACCTACTGTCGGGGCAGCACCTGCGACTGCGGCAAGCATAAAGCTCAACTGCGGCGGCCTGGCAAGCAGTTCTGTAAGGTGGTGTACCTACCAGGACAAAGGCGGCAGCGTGACTTCCTTCAAGGGCGATAAGTTCCTGCCGGGCGGAAAATACGCAGCGTCCATTGAGATGACTCTTGATGAGAACACATTCTTTGACAGCACGGCAGAGGGCAAGGAAGGCTCGGCAACAGTAAACGGCGTGTCTGCCACAGTAACGAATTCCTCGGGAATGCAGAAGCTGTATGTAAGATTCTACTTCGACCAGCTGCCCGGCCGTATACCGGGTGATCTGAACGGTGACGGGAATACAGACCTCAAAGACGGCCTGCTCATAAGTCAGCATCTTGCCGGCTGGAAGGTCGCAATAAACGAGAGCAATGCCGACGTAAACAACGACGGCAAGGCAGACCTTAAGGACGGTCTGCTGTTAAAGCAGTATCTTGCCGGCTGGAAGGTAACGCTCAGATAACCAAAAGCTCAAAAAGCCTTGCACTGTGCAGGGCTTTTTCTTTATTTTACTATTGCATTTTTCTGAAATATGTGTTATTATTGATATGTGAGAATTATCATTCCGACTGAAGGTGATAAAAGATGTTTAGTGTCATTTTTTCAAATATAGCAGGGTTTGATGCTGTGATATTCCTTGCAGGCATCGTGAACGCAGTCGTTTACTACTTTGCATTCGCTGCTGCAAACGAGCTTTACAGGAAAATGCATCTTACCGTTTTTGTACCCGACAATGACGACTCAAAGGCGCAGGCCGAGGCAGCTGTAAACAGGCTCACCGAGACTGAGCTCACCGAGATGCGCACACGCTGCGGCAAGCTCTACAGCGTGTTTGTAAACCTCACGGGTATTTTCCCTCTGCTCGGTATCTTAGGCACTGTGGCGTCGCTTTTGTCTGTTATGGACGATATGTCAAACGCACAGAACAACTTCTACGCAGCACTCACCTCCACCTTCTGGGGGCTGGTGTTCGCTATCATATTCAAATTCCTTGACGGCGTTATCTCGGCCAAGATAGAGGATAACGAAAAGACCGTGGCGCTCTTTCTCCAGCGCAACTGGGAGGGCAGGAAGGCCAAAAGGGACGAGGAAGCGGTATCATGAAGCAGAAGGGCATAATCATCGAGCTCACCTCGCTGCTTGATGTCATACTGATAATGCTTTTCTTCGTGATGATGCAGTCGAGCCAGCAGAGCGAGAACTACCGTGAAAAGGCCGACGAGGAGATAGCTCAGGCACAGGCTCAGACCGAGCAGATGAAGCAGGAGCTTGAAACGGAAAAGAAAAAGGAAAAGATGCTTGCAGATGCGCTGACAGGCTTTGAGGGCGGCGAGCTCTACGAGCTTAAGATCAGCTTTGACGAGACATCAGATGTGCTTGTGCTCTCATTCGCAGGCGAGGAGCTTGACAGACTGGGCTTTGAGCAGACCGAGGAGATAGAGCGTGCTGTCACCAACATCAAGATACCCGAGGGCTCGGCGGTGCTGGCGGCTGTTATCTACGACGGCAACAAGGTGCTTTTCCGTGATATGCAGAGCATAAGGGCAGCGCTTGACAAGCTGTCAAAGGAAAATGACAATATATACATAGGATATATTGATACGTCAATAAAATAATTATCAGGAGGGTGAAAAACAATGGCAAAGCAATACGATGAAAGAGACCGCAAAAAGGACAAGAAGAAAAAGGGCAAGGGGCCGATACTGTTCCTGATACTTTTACTTCTGATACTGGCACTTTTATGGCTGATGAATTACTTAGGCCTGGGCTTCGGCTTCGGCAAGGGCAGCGGCGGCTCGTCAAGCGGCAGCGACAGCGTTGCGGCATCGACTTCCGACAGCAACACAGAGACCACAAAGACAACAGTCACAGTTACAGTCAAGGGCTCGACATACGTTTATGACGGCGCAGAGCTGACTCTTGACGACCTCAAGACCAAGCTCTCGGAGCTCGACAAGGACAAGACAGTTATAGAGCTCAAGGACGACGGCGCAGTTGAGAATGCTATGGCTGATGCAAAGGCTGCTGTTGAGGGCGTTGGCCTTTCGATAGTCAACACATCTGACGACACGAGCAGCGAGGCTTCTTAAATACTTGATAATTTCTTCCCCTTTTCCCGTTTCGGGGAGAGGGGAAACTGTTTAATGCATAATGCAGAATGCAGAATGCAAAATTGAGGTGTGCCCTTCGGGCACGATATTTAATACCCTCATGCTTACGAAAGGAAAAACTATGTGCAGCGAATGGCAGCAGTTTCTTGATACATTTTCACGGCTCGGCAAGCGTGCGGTGGGGCTTGGGCGGATAACGGCGCTCTTGAAAGCCCTCGGCGAGCCACAGAAAAGCCTTGACTTTATACACATCACAGGCACAAACGGCAAGGGCTCTATCTGCGAGATGCTAAGCGAGGTATTTATCCGCTCGGGCTACAAGACAGGGCTTTTCACCTCGCCGTACATAAGAGAATACAACGACCGCATAAGGATAAACGGCGCAAATATCTCCGACGAGGAGCTGGCCAAACTTTTGCCGAAAGTAAAGGCAGCAGCAGAAAGCACGGGCTTTATGTCTGACTTCTCGCAGTTTGAGATAACTCAGGCAGCGGCGTTTTGCTATTTTGCAAAACAGGAGTGCGACATAGTCATTCTCGAAGCCGGGCTCGGCGGCCTGCTCGACAGCACGAACGTGATAGATAAAAACGTCTGCTCGGTAATAGGCTCGGTATCTTTCGACCACACGGCGGTGCTCGGCGAAACGATCGAGGAGATAGCTTTTCAGAAAGCCGGCATAATCAAGCCCGGCTGCCCCTGCATCTTAAGCCCCTGCAACGACGAGCGTGTGGTGAGGGTGTTTGAAAAGGCAGCGAGCGAAAAGGGCTCAGAACTTATCATACCTGATATGAGCAGCATCAGGCGGCTCGGAGAGGGGCTTGACAACGGCTTTTACTTTGACGGCCTGAGATGCTTTGAGGGCGAATACTCCCCTGCCATGGCCGGCGAACACCAGATAAGAAATGCCCTTTCGGTGATATACGCAAGCTACTATGCTGACAAAGAATACGACATATGGGCGCAGGCTGTAAAAGACGGCATAGCTGCTGCCACGATACCCGGAAGGGCGCAGTACATCTCAAAGCAGCCGCTGCTTATCCTCGACGGCGGCCACAACCCCGACGCAGGCAAGGCGCTTGCGCAGGTGCTTTCATCTGAGGGCGGCGGATTTACAGCGCTTATAGGTATGTCAGCTGACAAGAACATCGCAGATTACCTGCGGTATGTGATGCCTTACATAGACCGATTTCTCTGCATTGACGACTACTGCGACAGAGCGCTTGACAAGGGCGAGCTTGCTTCTCTTATAGTCTCTCTCGGCTCACAAGCTAAGGTATCGTCGCTTAGCGAGGGGCTTGATGAAGTAAAGAGCCAGAGCAAGGGGCTTATCTGCGGCAGCCTGTTTTTAGTGGCGGCAGTCGAGGGGAAGATTTAAGGAGATAAATAGGAATTTATCTTAACAGGTAACAGGTAACAGGTAACGGGTAACAGGTAACAGGTAATGTGTCGGCTTGCGCCGACAGATGCCCATTCGGGCTGTTTGGGTGACGATATTTCCTATTATGAGCAAAATACTTAGGTTGAGAGTCCGAATGGACATATCGTCCGCCAAAGGCGGACACCTCAACTGTTACCTGTTACCTGAATTTGCAGCGGCTGCGCCGCTGCAAATTCCGATTCATCTCAGAAACACTTTCATAGCAAAGAAAAATCATAAAGGAGACAGTATTATGCTTGGTATTACCTGCGAGGGCGGTGCGAGCAGGACGGTTTATTCCTGCGGCATACTTGACAGATTCTTAGAAAGTGACATAATGTGCGACCGCTTTATCGGCGTATCGGCAGGCATAGCGTTCGGGGTGTCATACATCTCGAAACAAAAGGGGCGCAATCTCTCGCTTGCAATTGACTTCATGCCTACAAAAAAATACATGGGCGCACATCATCTTCTGCGCCCGTCGAATATGAGCTACTACAACTTGGATTACGCATTCCACGACATTCCCTGCAAGCTGCTGCCGTTTGACATGAAAGCCTTTGCGGAGTTTAAAGGCAGCGTCGAGGCAGTTGTCACAAATGTCGGGACAGGGCAGGCGGAGTATCTTGAATGCCCGAGAGATGATGAGGATTTCATGCTGCTGCGTGCAAGCTGCGCTTTGCCGATGCTTTTTCCGATGATAGAGATAAACGGCAAGAAATATCTCGACGGCGGCCTTGCGGATTCTATACCCTTTAAGCACATGATAGAGTCAGGCTGCGACAAGAACATCGTGATACTCACCCGTCCGAGGGGCTATGTCAAAAAGGACGAGCCGCTGTTAAAGCTCATAGAAAAGCGCTACAGAAAATACCCTGAGCTGATAGAGACAATGCGCACAAGGGCGCAGCGCTACAACGAATGCATAGCCGAGCTTGAACAGCTGCGGCGTGAGGGCAAGGTCTTTGTCTTCTCCCCCAAGCACACCTTCGGCGTAAACCGCACAGAGAACGACCGTGCAAAGCTCAGGCGGCTCTACGATTACGGCTACGCCCACGCCGAACACGAGATGAAAAACCTTATCAGATATCTTGAAAAATAGAAACGGAGTAATCGGCATTGAAAAACATTGCAAAAATAGGCATGGCCGCTGCTTTCTTCACGGCGGCAGGGATATACATCCACGACAGGCAGCTCGATGTTCACCGCATAACCGTAAGACACGAGCGTCTGCCTGAGGGATTTGAAGGGGCAAGGGTACTGCATCTGAGCGACCTGCACTCAAAGACCTTCGGGGAGTTAAACGGCAACCTCATAAGCTCATGCGAGGCCTGCCGCCCGGACATCATATTCTTTACCGGAGACCTTATCTCACGCAGCGAAGACAGGCGCTTCTTTGATGCGAAGCTGTTTCTGATAGAAAAGCTGACAAACATCTGCGATGTATACTTCATACTCGGCAACCACGAGCAGGACAATCCGCTAAATGCGCAGTACATCTGCGACAGGATAGAGCGCATGGGCGTAAAGATACTGAGAAACATGAGCGAATACATCTGCCGAAACGGCGACAGGATAAAGATAACAGGCCTGCTGCCGCCTGTAGGGAGCTATCACCAGGGGCGCAGCTACAGGAACCTTACACCCGTGACAAAGGAATGTCTTGATGAGCTGTTAGGCGAGTGCGACAGGGAGGAATTCAACATTCTGCTTGCGCACAACCCCCTCTACTTTGAGGGCTATGCCGACTGGGGCGCAGACCTTGTATTCTCGGGGCACTGTCACGGCGGATTGGTAAGGATACCGCTGCTCGGCGGAGTGCTCTCGCCCGAGAGAAGGTTCTTCCCGAAATACACCAAGGGCACATATTTCAGGGACGATTCAAAGATGATAGTCACCTCCGGCCTTGGCAAATTCAGGATAAACAACCCGTCGGAGATAGTCGTCTGCACACTTACCAAAGGATAACAAGCGCCGGCGCATTGTGAACAATGCGCCGGCTAAAAGAATAAAGAAGAAAGAATAAATAAGAAATAATAAAAGAGGTATCGACCTACGGTCGATGATTTAAAATATCATCGGCGCAGCCGATACCTTTATTATTATTTATTCTTTTTTCTTTATTCTTTATTATTTTAGCAACTCAGATGCCGAATACAGCATCTGAGTTGCGCTGTTTATAGTCCGCTGTGGCCGGTGATAGCAAGTGCCATGAGCACTGAGCTGTGTACCGATTTGAGCATTGCGATAAGCGATGCATGGTTGTTGATGACATATGTTTCGTTTGCGTTTGCAGCTTCCTTTTCGATGCTCTTGGCAAGCTCGGAGAGTGCGGCCGCACCGATAGTCCTTGCAGATGATTTGAGCGAATGGACGTGTATGCGGTATTTCTCCCAGTTTCTCTCCTTAAGGGCGTTGTCGAGCGTGAGCTTTCTCTCGCCCGAGCCGGAGGTGAATTCACTAAGCATCTCGATATAGAAGTCAACGTCATTCACGCAGTATTTCATACCGATAGCTGTGTTTATGCCGCCTGCTTCGAGGGTGGATAGGAATGTGAATACCATATCGTCGTCGCCTGTTTCAAGACTTGCAGTTCCGGCAGCTGTCTGGGCTTCGAGCTCACGCAGCAGGTAGTCCTTGTCCTCGTCTATTATCTCAAGCATGATATCCGCAAACACCGGGTCAAACTGCGTGCCCTTGCAGCTCATAAGCTCGTTTCTGATAAACTCCTGGGCGTAGATGCTGTGGTAGCTTCTCTTTGAAGACATCGCATCGTAAGCATCTGCCACGGCGATTATCCTGGCCTCGGTGGGTATATCCTCGCCTTTGAGCCCGTCGGGGTAGCCGTTGCCGTCGTACCTCTCGTGGTGCCACCTTGCGCCTATTGCGAGCTTGGGCATCTCGGTTATGTTTTTGAGTATCTTGTAGCCTACCACCGGGTGCTCCTTTATCTTGTCGTACTCGACATCGGTGAGCTTGGATTTCTTGTTGATGATAGTGTCCTCAACGCCTATCTTCCCGACGTCGTGCAGAAGGCCCAGCATATAGATCTCCTCCTGGTCCTTCTCGGTAAAGCCGTAGCGTCTTGCTATCTCCTTTGCATACTTTGCAACTCGTGCTGAGTGGCCGTTTGTGTAGGTGTCCTTTGCGTCTATGGTGCCTGCAAGCGTCTGCACCACCTGGAGCGAAAGGCGCTCGTTCTTCTCGTGCTCGGCGAGAGCCTCTTTTGTGCGCTCGCTGACCTCGGCCTTAAGGTCGCTTTGCAGCCTTATTAGTTCAAGAGTATGCCTTACCCGCATAAGCAGCACGCTCGCCACGAACGGCTTGCCGACAAAGTCCATAGCGCCTGCTAAAAGCGCCTTTGTCTCGGTGTCCGAATCATCGTCTGCTGTGAGGAATATAACGGGTATGTTCCTGCCGGTCTTTGAGCGCTTTAAGCGCTTCATAGTCTCAAAGCCGTCGATACCCTCCATGTGTACGTCGAGCAGTATAAGGTCTGCATGGTCTTTCTCGACATAATCAAGCAGCTCCTCGCCGGAGCCCAGGCATATGACCTCATAGCCGTTGAAGGTCAGTATCCTTTCTGCCATTTTAAGATTTGAGCGGTCATCATCTGCTATAACGATACGATTAGTCATAATGCTTATGCCCCCCTTATTGCTGTGCGTGTGAAAGTATTTCTGTTACGTCCTTTATATCAAGCGGTTTTGTTATGCAGCCTACTGCGCCGAGCGAGGCTGCGCTTTGTTTTAGCTCGTCTGTCAGCGTGCCTGTCATAAGGCATACATTTACCCCTGAGATGCTCTGCTGCTGCCTTATGCGCTCTATGGTACTGATACCGCTTAGCCCCGGCATCTCGCTGTCGATAAACACCATATCGGGCAGTGCCGAGCTGTCAGCCTGCTGCATCAGCTTCTGAAGCCCCTCCTCGCCCGAGGAGACACATTCTGCCTCGTGGCCTGCCTTCTTCATCATAAAGCCTGCCATACGATGCACAAAGCTGTCATCATCAATAATTAGTATCCTGCTCATTCTATCATGACCTTTCTTACCCCGGATATCAGGGCGGTGTATTCCTCCACAAATGCCTTGTGGTTATCATCAATAACTGCCGTGTGGTTGTCTCTTGCGGCAAATTCAAGCAATCTCGCCTTTTCTGAGAGCACAGCAGCCCCTATAGTCCTGGTGCTGCTCTTTATGCTGTGGGCGGTTATGCGGTAGCTTTCAAGATCCTTTTTGCTGTAGGCATCATTAAGCTGTGCAGTCTTGTCGTCCTCAGCGAATGCTCTTAGCGTATCAAGGTAGAATTCCTTTGAATCCATACAGTAGGAAAGACCCAGCAGCAGGTCTACCCCGTCAAGCGAGCGGCGAAGCTCTGTCAGCTCACTTAGCGTGAAGCTGTCATCATCAGCCTGCGGCTCGGGCTCCGGCTCTGCCTGCGAGATATCCTCAACAAAGGTTATGCACTCCTTGGGAAGATGCTCTGCAAGGCAGTCTTCGAGCGCTTCGACCTCGATAGGCTTTGTGAGGTAATCATCAAACCCGTGCGAGAGATACATCTCCTTGGCGCCGACTATGGCGTTTGCCGTGAGCGCTATCACAGGCACGCTCTTGTCGAGTATACCCTCGGTGCGCATTCTGTCGAGAGTTTCTATGCCGTCAAGCTCCGGCATCATATGGTCAAGGAAGACTATATCCGCCCCGTTCTGTGCAACAAGCTCGATAGCCTTCTTGCCGGAAGGAGCGAGCTGTGCCTCTATGCCGAAAACTCTGAACAGGCTCGCTGCGACCTTAAGGTTCATAGCGTTGTCGTCTGCAACGACCACCTTAGCACCCGGGGCATACAGCCTGCCGGAGGCATTCTCGGGCTTGCCGTGAACGCTCATTCTTGCGCTGTAATCGCCCATGGGCTCATCGTCGGCTATCCCCTGCTCCAGAACAAAGCTGAATGCCGAGCCCTTGCCGTATTCGCTCTTTACTTCGAGCGTGCTGCCCATCATTTCAAGCAGCTTTGTGACAATGCTCATGCCAAGGCCTGTGCCTTCGATATTACGGTTGCGCTTTTCCTCTATTCGTTTGAAGCTGTCAAAGAGATACTTTATATCCTCCTGCCTGATGCCGATACCTGTATCAGCCACCTCGGCAAACAGCTTTACCTTGCCCTCCTCGGTGCTCTCCTGCCTGAGAGTAAGGGTCACGCTGCCATTTTCGGTGTACTTGACAGCATTTGTCAGCAGGTTCATGAGCACCTGCTTTACTCTCACATCATCGCCGAACAGTCTGCATGGGATATTGCCGTCGGCGTTTATCCTAAGCTCAAGACCCTTTGCATCTGCCCTCGGTGCGATAGATGTCACAAGGTCGTGTATCATCGCAGCCGTGTCATACTCGACCTTGATTATCTCCATTTTGCCGTCTTCTATCTTCGAGAAGTCGAGTATGCTGTTTATCAGCGAAAGAAGCGTCCTGCCGGCGCTGCTGATGTCGGAAGCGTAGTCTCTTATCCTCTCGTCACGGCTCTCACGCAGTATCATCTCGTTCATGCCGAGCACGGCGTTTATGGGCGTTCTTATCTCGTGAGACATCTGAGCGAGAAAGCTGCTTTTTGCCGCATCGGCAGCGATAGCTGCATCGGCCGATTCTCTGAGCTTGATATTCGCAGCGTTTTGCAATGCTATCAGGCGTGTCATCACCTTATATACCACCACGATGCACACTACCAGCACGATAAGGCATATAGTGCCGTATATGAGCACATCACGGTATACCACCCATATATTCTTGACGACATATATCGTAAAGCCCGAGCGCTCGTTCTTTGTAGCGAGCAGAGTGCGGTAGCTGTCGTCGTAGTCCTTGATAAAGCGCACGTTCTCGCCTGTCGTGTCGGCTTCCTTATATGGCAGCTCTATGATATTCGTAGAGTCGGTATCGGTCATCTGATAGCTGCCGTAGGGGTGGTTGATTATCTCGCCGCCTGCATCTGCAAGGAAGGCATAGCCTGTACCCGAATAGCTGTCGCCCATGATGTCTATGAGCTTATCCATATAGAAGTCGATACCGAAGTTGCCGAGAAACTCGCCTGTGGTGTCATTATACACCCTCTTTGAGAAGGTTATACAGTAAACGCCTGTCTGCGCATCATAGTACGGGGCGGATATACACCAGCCGTCGTCTGATGCAAGGGTATCCTTATACCACTGTCTGTCTTCAACGTGCCAGTCCTTATCGGGCTGCCAGCCGTTGTTCATATATACCGTATGCTCACGGTCGGGGTTTGTAAAGTATGACACCGATATCTCGGGGTACTGCTTGGTTATCTTGTTGAGCCATTCGACCGTGCCGTAGTAATCGTCAAGCATATCAGGGTCGGTCGAGATATAGGTGCTGAACATATCAAGAATGCTCTTTTGCGTAGTCACCCATTCTGAGAGCTGGGTCTCATACATTGCGACCTCACGCTGCATCCTGCCCTTGCCCCAGCGGAAGGTGGCTGTTATATTGATATAGATGCATATGCCCATAACGAGCATGAGCGCAAAAAGTATTATCGTTCTGAAATGGCGGCTGAGCCTTATCTCACGGTGCTGCTGCCTGTCACGCTGCTCCTTCTCGCCACGCACGATGCTTGAATAGGAAAGTATCTCGCCTATCTTTTCGGAAAGGCGTGTGCCGGCTTCTCTTATGCTTTCAAGGTCACGCTGATAGTCAGAGGTACTTCGCTTGCTGCCATGGCTCGATGCCGAGACTATCCTTGCAAGCGGCTCCTGAAGCTCGGAGCTTATGCTCTGCAAAAACTCCTCCTTGTATGCCAGTGCGTCCTTGGCAAGCCTTGCCGAGCGTGCGCTGGATATACACATGATGATGACTATGCCGAAGATGAGTATGGATATGCCTATCATCGCAAACATCTGCATATACGAGGTCTTATATAGCGTCCAGTTGTTCTCGCTCACTATAAGATACCAGCCAAAGCCTGAGTGCGTCGCAAAAAGGTTCTCATTGCCCTGCGTTGAGGTAACTGTGCCGCTGCTGTTCTTTGCAAGCGAGAAAATAGCCGCATAGTCGGGCATTTCCTTCGCAAGGCTTCCGCCCACGAGCGATTCGTCGCTGCAGCCGGCGATTATGCCTTCCTCTGTTACGATAACAGCGTTCTTGCTGCCGTTATTATAAAGGCTGTTTATATGCTGCTGTATGCTCTCCATAGTGTAGTCGTTGGCGACTACCGTCTCATTATCATCAAGCACTATCGACACGGTATAGCAGACATTGCCTGTCATAGCGTCGATATACGGGTCGGTGACATACACCTCGCCGCCGCTTCTCACAGCGCCCTTATACCAGCTTCTGTCTGTCACCTTATAGTCGCCGGGCTCTGAGAAATCGGGTATGATATACCAGTCCGGGTTGCCGACGTAGGTGTTGAAGCAGACACCGTTCGTTCTCTCATAGTTTTCCTTCTGCCTGTCGTATATCATCTCTATGAGTCTGAGCCTGCCTGCTTTCATTTCCATATACGGCTGAACATCGAGTGCAAGACGCATAACGTCCTGCTTGGCTATGCTTATCGTATCTTCAAGCTCACCGCCTATAGCTTCGAGCTTGTTTGTGCCCGACTCCTTCGTCTGCTGCGAGGTGAGCCTGAACACAAGGACTATCTCCATAGCGATAGCCGCAAGCAGAGCGATCGCTATAACTATTATAACAGTTACTATACTGCTTTTTCTTTTCATTGGCCTCACCTTTACAGTGTTACATCCTGACATTTGGTTCTCACAAAATGCCTTCAATGCTTTATTATAACATATTTTTTTAATAAAATCAAGAAATAACTGCTATACATCAACAGTCACACCACGCCGGAATGATTTTTGGCGGATTGCCTAAAATCACCGTATCTTTGGCGACTTATGGCAAGGGAAATTTGGATATTATGACGAAATTTTGAACAGATCAGGCGATGATACACGATCTTTGCCGCAGATACAGGCGTGAAAATGCCGCTGAAATATGTTAACAATATGTAAACATTGCAGATTTCTGTTGACAAGAGCGGTGTGTTTGTGTTATATTGAAATACTCACCTGACGGCAGGTAAAAGAAAAAACACGGAGGGGATAGAAAATGAATTACGATCAGCTTCTTTTTTCACAGCTGCGGCTCGCTGCTGTGCGCATAACAGACAACACGCCTGATGACGAGGCTCTCGTCAGGGCTATGACAGTAAACGAAGAGCTATTATCGCTCGGCTATACCCTCGCTCCAAAGGATATAGCAGTGCTTGCCTGCGCTGAGGACATAGGCAGCTTTGTTTCAAGGATAAGGGAATACATAGGCGATGTCAAGGCAGACCCGATGTACCCTGATTTTCCGCAGCAGGTAATGGAGATGGACGAGGCGGTATTCCGCTTCCACCAGATGCTGCACTATCTCTCGACCTACGGGATAGAGCTTTTCACAGGGCAGAAGGTCTCAAAGGGCTGGCTGCCTGAAATGGAAAAGACCGGGAAGACAGAGCAGAACCCTGCACTTCTCGAAGCCAAGGTGCTGGCTCTTATTGATGAAAAGGACAAGTATATAGTTCCCTACACCAGGATACTCACAAAGACCGAGCGCATGGACGACAAGGAAAAGATGATGATACCCGAGTGTCTTGCTCACCTGACTACCGGGCAGATAACAGGCGTTAAAGTCACCTTCAAGCAGAACCTGCTCGATGTGTTCAACTCGGTGTTCACATCAGCCGAGCTCGACAAGAAGCGAAAGCTCGAAGTGCTCCACTCTGTCTGCCAGCACACTGGCGATGTGTGGAAGTGCATGGACTACGCTCTCACAAGGGCAGGCTTCCATTTCAGGACCTCGCAGAAGCGCCTCATAGTCAAGCTGCTTGAGAGCTATCCTGCAGCTGACTTCAAGGAGAACATGATACTCTCAAACAAGAAGGGAGAGAGAACACTGCTCATGCTCAAATTCATCGACTTCAACGAGTATTCAAGAAGCGATGAGCACAAGGCAGCAGTTGCGGCTTTCAGAAACGGCGAGCTGCGCTCGTGGGAGTCAAGGGCGAAGTATCTCGTATCGGTAAAGAGCCCCGAGGCTATCGCCTACTACTCACAGCGCCCCGGCATAATGCTAAGGCATCTGACATATCTGCTGCGAAACGGCTACAAGGCAGACATCGTATACAAGACGATGCTTGACAAGGCATTCTCGCTCAGGATACAGACGCTTGTGAGCCTTGCCTCGCACTTTGAGCGTCCGGCAGAGGTATGGGAAAGCGATGAGCGCTTCAAGGAAGCAATGGTCATCAGCATACTTCTTAATCAGCTGCTCATGCGCCGCTTCATGGCCTGCAACACCCCCATAAAGGGCAAAAAGGTATACATAGACGAGAGCGGATTTGACTTTGAGCAGTCGGCATTACGGGTGACTGACAAGTCGTCAGAGGGCGGCTACATTCGCTCAGGCCTTGCATACAGGATACCTGAGGACATAAAGAGGATACGCTTCTTTGTTTACTGGAACGACAAGGAAAGGGTAGACGTTGACCTGCACGGTGCCGCAAAGGACCTTGAAGGCAAGCAGATAAACGTCGGCTGGAACTCAAAATACAAGACCGACGAGATAGTTTTCAGCGGTGATATAACCCACAGCGACGCTGCCGAGTACATAGACATCGACCTTGAAAAGGCTGCAACCTCGGTCAATTTCGTGACTGCGAACATAAATCTTTTCTCGGGCAAGCCCTGCTTCGGGGATATCGAGGAGTGCTTCGTGGGCGTTATGGCAGTAAACGAGGTCGGCAGGGAGGTCGAGCTATACGACCCGAAGAACTGCTTCTTCACGCACTACCTGACCGGCAGATACAGAGCTATAAACTACGGCTACGTTGACGTTCAGAACAGGTGCATCGTATTTGACGGCGTGCAGTGCTCGACCGGCGGCAACGACTACTACCGCTCATTTACAAGAAACAACGCCTTCAGCGTGGAAAAGTATCTCACTGTGCTTTTCAAGGGTCAGTGGGCAACAAAGGTCGATACCCGTGAGGAGGCAGACGTTGTACTTGTTATGGGCAAGCCTGCCGACGACAAGGAAGTAAGCCTGATAGATAACAACTTCTTTATGGACAGCTGACTTTATCAGTTAACAGTTAATAGTTATGTGCCCATTCGGGCTTGCGGCTTTATGCAAAGCCCGCATTTTACATCTTGACTTTCAGGTCAGGATGTACTATAATAATGTTAAGGCAACACCGCACGAAGATTGTGCGCAAATTGCGCAGTCAGCTTTTTCGTCAGATTGCACAGATTTTCCGAAGGAATACTACCGTATTTCAAGGAAAAAATGTGTAATATGACGGAAAAGATGCAAGTAAGTTGCGTACAAAGCCTTCAGGCGGTCTTTGTGCGGTGTTGCCTTAAACACAACAGGCGTTGCGCACACCTTGTGGCAGCTTCCTTTTACATATTTCCGAACGGAAGGTCCCGGTTGGGACGCCGTATGTTTGTGTGCAGTCAGTCTGCTGTCATTTTGCCTGTTGTTTTTGTAGTTAAGCGTTCGGCTATGCGTATTATGCAGTCTACTTTTAACGTTCTGGTTAGACGGCATAGCCTGAGTCTGCTGCATGATAGCTTAACGAGTCAAAACGCATTTCAAGCGTTGCTTGGGGAATATGGTTCAAATCCGTATTATCGTGACTTCCTTTTATTCGTTGGTGACGGCAGTGTCCCGAGACGTCGGGCCTGTCAAGTGTTCCCCTTATAGCAGTCGGTCACAAAATAGCTTGAAAAAAGTCAAGCGTTTGCTCGCCCCCTAATGAACCCCACCGGCGGGGAAATGACATCCTTTTAGAAAATGCCACCATTATTTTCAAGGGCGACTGAGTCAGTCATTGGATAGCTTGACTTAATGTGAAAACACTGCCCGGAGAGCATGAGCTCTCCGGGCTTTTTGCATATCTGAAAACAAAAATGCAGCACCGTCAGCCTTTCAGCCGCCGATGCTGCAATTCTTTACTCTATTCCTGTTATCAGTAAACTGCCTCTATGTTCCAGAGCTGGTTGTTAGCGCCTGTGTATCTCCACTGGAGAACATTTGCGTTGTCAGCTGTAGATCTGCCGGAAACGTCGAGAGCCTTGCCGCTGCCTCTGTTTATGATAGCGTAGCTGTTGCCGACCTTTCTGAGCTCCCACTGCTGAGCGCTGCCGCCGTTGTACGAGCACTGCTGAACATTTGCGCCGTCGTTCTTGCTGCCCCATGCAACATCAAGCACCTTGCCGCTGTTTGCACACTTGATGACATAGTAGCCGTTTGACTGCTTCTGGAGATACCACTTCTGGTTGTTCTGGCCGTTATAGCGATACTGGAGAACATTTGCGCCGTCATTCTTGCTTGCGCCCGAAACGTCAAGTGCTTTGCCGCTGTTTACGCACTTGATAGCATACTTCTGGTTGGAGTTGAAGTTTGCCGAGCTGTTGCTGTAGTTGTTATTGTTATTGTTATTGTTGTTATTATTATTTTTATTGTAGTTTGTGTTATTATTGCTGCTGTTGTTATTGCTGCGGCCCGATGAAGGAGCTGTGTAGCTTATCCAGTCATACTGAGCTGTGAGCGGAGCTCTGCCGTTATAGTGTTTTAACCACTCGTCAACGCCTTTGCCGTTCCATACGTTCATCATTATTCTGCCGGGAGTCTGCGGGATATCTCTGTAAGCTGTGTATACAGGCTTCTTGTCAACATACCATGTGATGTGTGTTCTGTCCCAGTAGAAGCCGTACTGGTGGAATGACTGCGATGCGTCAAAGCCTAAGTTATAAACATACTCGTGGTTGCCCTGGCCTTTGGTGTAGTAGTTGAACTGCACCTGATTTGTGTTCTTGCCTAAGAATTCGATATCTATCTCGTCCCATACAGTGCCGTCAGAGGGGCCTGTATATGTGAAGAACGAGCTTACAACGCCGTCGTTCTTGATAGGCTTCATGCTTACATCGTACATACCGAAGCCGAATGCCTGAGTTGTACGGTACTCAGCGCCCTTATAGCCCTGCCAGCTGTTGCCGGTGATCGAAAGGTTCATCTTGCCGCCCGAGAACTGAACGTTGTTCTTGCTCCAGGTGCAGTCGAACATTCCGCCGTTTGACCAGCCGTCAGAGGCTTCCATTTTGCCCCAGTCATAGCTGTCAAATCCTGTGCCGAAGTAGCTTCCGGTAAATGTAGAAGCTGCCGTGGTCGGCATCACCATCATGCTCAGCGACATAGCCGCTGCTGCGAGTGCGCCGATAAGTCTTCTAAGTTTCATCTCAACACAACCTCCTGTCGTTGTTGCTGCTGAAGTGGGATAACCTCCGGATACCCCGTTCCGACTGATAGCCCACTTCAGCAGCGGTCTGTGACAATGCACATTTTCTTTTAATGTTGTTTGGACTTTTGATCCATTCTGACAAGCACATTATAGCAGATGAAAACGGCAAAAATATATCAGCGTTGTATTATTAATTTCATAATTTTAATGAAAGCATATTTTGGCCGTGATTATTACAGATTTTGTTCATTGAAAGAAACAAAAACCGACACTCTTTTTACGAGTGCCGGTATACACGGGCTGTCATTCAAAGTATATCTCCATATCGCCAAAGGCGGTGACCTTTTTCAGCTTTACATCAGGGAACGATGTTACCTCCTGATACTTGACCTTACCGACCGAGAACGACTCGCTGTCAGCTTGCTTTATCTCATAATCGGGAAAGCTGTCAACGAACTGTATCCTGATATCCGGGAACGAGCTGACCCTCTCGAATGTGACCTTTTTGCCTTTAAACTGTGCAAGCTCTTCTTTTGTCATAACTATTACCTCCCTGTGTGTATTATTATATCATCTGTTTACTTTGACATTAAGCTCTCGATAAGCGCTATCCTGTCGGGGTTGCCGGCAGAGGAAGCGTTGAATGCGAACAGCACATCTGTCGCCCCGACCTTCTTGATGAACTTGATAGTATTGAGCTCGAAGAACCTGTTGTCGCAGACATATATCTTCGAGAACGACGATGTCAGAAACGGCGTGAGGGCGTTGCCGTAGCTGTCCTTGAATATGACGAGCACACGGTCGTTTTTCACACCTGTCTCTATCTCGGCTATCGTGTCGTCAGTGCCGAGCACGACTGTGTAGCTCGCATCTGTGCCGTTATCTTCAAAAAACAGCCGGCTCTCATAGCCGTTTTTAAACGAGCGGTTGTAGTATTTCACCTTCAGCTTGTCGGTATTGGCAGGCTTGAAGTAGGTAAAGTCATCGGGGTATTCTGAAAGCGAGCTGATACCCGAGACATGGTAAAAGCCGCCTAAAAAGCCGTGTCGCTCTACTGCCTCGTATGTATCGAGCAGCGGGAAATCCACCCCTGCCTGCTCTGCGAAGACCTTTGCTGCATAGTATGCCGCCAGCGGCTGCCAGTGAAAATCCGTCCTTGAATAGAGATACTCGGCCTTGTGCTTTTCTAAGATATTGTTTATCAGCACGCCCTGGCTGCGCTCAAGGTTTGAGTATATCTCAAGGGTACACTTCTTCTGATCGAGGCTGTCTTTGGCGATATCGTCGGGGCAGTAGAATTCCTCAGCCGTGGGTATCACCATAAGGTAGACCTGCGTGCCAACGCCTGCTTTTTTTGCAAATTTTTCAACGCTCCTTGCAAGATATGCGCCTGTGTCGCTGCTGTAGTAATACTGCTCCATAGCACGCATCTGCGGCGTTCCCGAATAGGCGAGGATACAGCCTGAGGCATATTCGTAGTTCTGCTTTTTGGGCGGCTTAGTGGTAGTCATGACCATGCCTGCGTCCTCAGGCTCAGGGGTAGTCGTTGTGGCGGCAGTCGTAGTCACGGCTGTGGTGGTGGTAGTTGTCTCGGGCTGCGAGCTTTCATCGTTTTGCACTTCATCAGTCTGTACAGGCTCTGTCTTTGCCGAGGCAGTCTGCGTCTGCTCGGGCTGAGGAGACGAGCTGCTTTTTTCCACACTGCTGCCGCAGCCGCAAAGCAGCATGGCTGCCGCTGTTACAAGCGCACCTTTTAGGCACATATCCTTTTTCATTCTAATACACTCCCCCGCCCCGGCGTTATGCACTCACCGTTATTGTGTATATTATATAACATAACCTCAGCACTTGTCAATAGCCCCCGAAGCATTGACAAGCACAGGCACTTATGGTATAATATCACCAAAGAAAACAACTTTCAAGGAGGAGAAGAAAATGGTACCAGAAATAACCGAAAAGACGATACTCAGGCAGCTTGCAGGCAGTGCGGCAGGCGCTATAACAGCCACTGTCATAACAGATGTGATACTCGGCGGCTGTGCGGTTTTCTGCGGCACGCAGCTTGGCTGGAAGGAGCTTTTATCCAAGATCTTCTTAGCAGCCACGGCTCTTTGCACACTGCTGCTGATATACTTCATAATAAAGGGCGCAACAGGCAGGCGCCACCCGGCTTTCAAGCGCTACGGCAGCCCGGCGATGCTTGCTGCAAGGATAAACGATGGGCTCAAAGCTCCGTTATATCTTGCAATGCCCATCATCGGCAACGCACCCTTTGCGACGCTCATCACGAAAGATTTCATCGTTTCGGGCGTTGAGCTTGTCAGCTTCATGGAGCTTAAGGAGTTCAGGTACGTCCACGCAGCCGGCATTCAGACAAGGCAGACTATCGTCGTAGGCAATCCCTTACTCACAGCCGGCTCGCTCGCTGCAAACCGCATGGCCGACAACTATTACGCATCGAAGGGGCTCAACAGTCAGACGCAGTTTGATATGCTGATATTTGACGACGCAAACGGCAAGCAGCACCAATACGGCGTACAGCACCAGGACATGGAAAGGGTGCTAAATGCTATATTACAGGTCGCCCCTCACATACAGTTCGTTCCATATTAAGGCAAACACACAGCTGCCGCAGCTATTGCGGCGGCTTTTTTATTTTTGAAATGACGAATAAAAAATGTATAATCTGACAAAAAATGCGCAAGCTATTCCTGCAAATCAAAATCAATCGGAGGCATATCATATATGAAAGCAACAGGAATCGTTCGGCGCATAGACGATCTCGGGCGTGTAGTCATTCCCAAAGAGATCAGGAGAACTATGAGGATAAGGGAGGGCGACCCGTCACTGACAACATTGACACAGGAGTATGCGTTTTACAATGCTATGAGGGATATTGCGGATAGGCTACATATAAAGGTATAATGAGAGCCGTGCAGTTTTGAAATGCTCCCCTTTTGTTAGACAATGTGGTATAATAGAAACATACCAATTAGGAATCTAACGAAAGGGGGGCATTTTTATGCCTAAAGGAATACCCAATAAGAGATACACACCCGAATTTAAGATCAAAGTGGTTGAAACAATGCAGAACGAGAAATTAAGTTATATGGAAACTGCAAGACAATTTGACATTCCACAAGGAGATAAGACAGTTGCGAAGTGGGAGCGCATCTATCTTGAAGAAGGCAAAGAAGGATTTTATGTTGAACGTCGTGGGCGCAAATCAACAGGTCGTCCTCCAAAACTGAAAAAAGAAGTCGAAGAAGACCTCATAGCCGAGGTTCAGCGTCTTCGTGCGGAGAATGCATACTTAAAAAAATTGAATGCCTTGGTTTCCGAAAGGGTACGGCAAGAGAAAAAGCACAAGTGATCTGGGAACTGAGGCATGAACACAAGATAGGTCTGCTCATTGATGTTGCCGGTATCCCTCGCAGCACCTATTACTATTACAGCAAACGATTCAATGATCCGAAACCGGATAAGTATGCAGTAATCAAGGAGGATATCCGCAGGATATATGATGAAAGCAAAGGACGCTATGGCTATCGCAGGATAACGAAAGAACTGAGAAAAACGCATAGGATAAACCACAAGACAATTCAGCGATTAATGCGTAAAATGGGTATATTCTGCCGCGTTCGCATGAAGAAATACAACTCATTCAGGGGTGAAGTCGGCAGAATAGCACCAAATCTTTTGGAACGTGATTTCAAAGCGGATAAGCCAAATCAGAAGTGGGTCACAGATGTGACAGAGTTTGCTCTGTTTGGTGTCAAGCTGTATCTGTCGCCCATCATCGATCTTTTCAACGGAGAGGTTGTGTCCTACAACCTGAGTTACCACCCTAATTTGAATCAAGTGACCGATATGTTGAATAAAGCATTTGCAAAGATACCGGAAAACACCGGACTCATTTTGCATTCAGATCAGGGCTGGCAGTATCAGCACAAGCAGTACCAGAAAATGCTCAAAGATAAAGGCATAAGACAAAGTATGTCACGAAAGGGAAACTGTCTTGATAACGCCTGCGCAGAAAACTTCTTTGGATTGCTGAAAACAGAACTTCTCTACTTACAGGAATTCTCATCTGTTGAGCACTTCATTTCAGAACTACATTCATACATCGTTTGGTACAACACAAAGCGCATCAAGCTTAAGCTTGATGGAATGTCACCTGTTGAATACAGGCTCAACGCTGCATGACAAAAGCGACCAAGATCTCTCTTAGTCGCTTTGCACAAGTTTTCTTTGAAAAGTTTGTCTAACTTTTTGGGGTCAGTTCATTTGAGTACTGCACGGCTTTATTATCTCGATAATTAAACCACCTGCTATGCAGGTGGAATGTATAAACTTTAGTAAGAGCATAGAGGTTGCGGTTGACAAAAAACCTCCTTGATGTACAATAGTAATAAGGCTACCAACCGTATTACAAATAATCAAGGAGGCACATTAGAATGGAAAACAAATCTAATGATACATATAGTTTATCACACACAAGCTGGAAATGTCAATACCATATAGTATTTGCACCAAAGTACAGAAGAAAAGTGATATACGGGAAACTAAAAAAGGATATAGGGGCAATTTTACGAGAACTGTGTGACAGAAAACACGTAAACATAATAGAGGCAAATGCAATGCCCGATCATATCCATATGCTTGTAGAGATACCACCAAATCAGCGGATAAGCGATTTTATGGGGTATTTGAAAGGAAAGAGCACAGTGATAATATTTGAACGCTATTCCAATCTGAAATACAAGTACGGGAACCGACATTTTTGGTGCAGAGGATATTACGTTAGCACTGTTGGCGGAAACAAGAATAGAATAGCGAAATATATCCGAGAACAGGAAAAGGAAGATATGATGTATGACCAAATATCATTTAAGGAATACATGGATCCTTTTAAAGACGTAAAGAAGTAGAAATAACAACAAATGCGGTAGGTAGCTTCAGCTTCGAGCCTCTGAAAAAAAGTCTGTAAAAAGTCAGCAAACTGTGATAAAATAGAATTAATATCACAGGAGGCTGATTTTTTATGGCAAGAAGAAAAAGAGAACCGATGAGCGAGGGCAAGAAGAACATAATAGGAATGCTGCTTGAGGAATACGACATCAAGTCGGCTAAGGATATTGAGGATGCCCTGAAAGACCTTCTCGGAGGAACGATCCAGGAAATGCTTGAATCCGAAATGGACGAGCATCTTGGATATCAGGAATATGAACGTTCCGACAATCCTGACTCTCGCAACGGAAAGAAAACCAAGAAGATACGCGGGAGCTTCGGCGAAACGGAAATAGAAGTGCCGCAGGATCGTGACGGCAGTTTTGAGCCAAAGGTCGTAAAGAAGCGACAGAAGGACATCTCAGGTATTGAGCAGAAGATAATTGCTCTGTATGCCAAAGGAATGACCACACGCCAAATAAGCGAAACTATCGAAGATATCTACGGATTTGAAGTCAGCGACGGTATGGTATCAGATATCACAGACCGCCTTCTGCCGCAGATAGAGGACTGGCAGAAACGTCCATTGGACGAAGTATATCCGATAGTATTCATCGATGCTGTACACTTCTCAGTGCGTGATAACGGACAGATCAGGAAGCTTGCCGCATATGTGATCCTTGCTGTCAGCATGACAGGTCACAAGGAAGTTCTTTCAATACATATCGGTGAAAACGAGAGCGCCAAGTACTGGCTCGGCGTTCTGAACGAGCTGAAAAATCGCGGAGTTAAGGATATTCTCGTCATCTGCGCAGACGGTCTTACAGGCATGAAAGAAGCTGTATCAGCAGCTTTTCCGCAAACTGAGCTACAGCGCTGCATCGTTCATCAGGTAAGAAATACGCTGAAATACGTTGGAGAGAAGAACAAGAAGGAGTTCGCAAACGACCTGAAAACGATCTATCATGCGCCTTCCGAGGATGCTGCTCTGGAAGCTCTCGACTGTGTTACTGAAAAATGGGAAGACGATTATCCTAACGCTATGAAGAGCTGGTACAAGAACTGGGACGTAATATCACCGATCTTCAAGTTCTCAGCTGATGTCAGAAAGGTGATTTATACCACCAACGCAATAGAGAGTCTTAACAGCGGCTATCGCCGTCTGAACAAGCAGAGAAGCGTATTTCCAAGCGATACAGCGCTCCTGAAGGCTTTGTATCTTGCAACGCATGAGATAGCTAAGAAATGGACCATGCCGCTGCGAAACTGGGGCAAAGTTCTGGGCGAGCTTGAGATCATGTACCCCGACAGGATCGGCTGATATCCAAAGAACCTTGACAAATTACAGTATCTATTGTATACTGTAAAAAAATTGGAGCGGCTATTTTCAAGCCGCTCACAACTTAACGTTTTTATCACAGTTTTTGAATTTACAGAGTTTTTTTCGCAGAGCCTCAGCTTCCAACGTGCCCCTTAAGGGGCGGCTGGTAAAGTGCCCTTTTAGGGCTGTTATAAAACCACCGGCTCTGCCGGTGTGATATTAATTTGTCTGCTTTCGTCGTTAGTCAGCCCAAAGCCTCTGTGGAACCACCTGTCTTTTGCGAGATGCTCCCGTTTTTGTTATTATCCCTTGAAGGCTTTATCTGCCGAGGTGTCATTTTATTGTCGCTGTCCTTAATATCTGCTCGCCATTGTTTAGCTCTTTGTTTATCGTGGCGGTCTTCTTGTTGTCCTCGATAATTTTCTTTTGCTCGTTGTACTTTGTGAGCTTGTTGCTGTACTCGCTCCAGATATTCTGCCCCTTGTCAGTTGTGGCCTTGTTGTAAAGCGTTTCGGGCTTGTTGAGCTTGATCACGTTCTTCATTACCATTTTGCTTTTGATCTCATTTTTGAGGCTGTCAAAGGTCTCGTTGGTGATGTTCTCGCCGAGCTCCCGCTTATGCGCCTTGACATAGTAGGCTGTAACGATAGTTGCATAGTCGTTGTAATTGCTGTCGTGCCCGGGGTTCGGGAACTCGTTTTCAGCAAGCGTGCTCTTGTTATCCGTAAGGTTTTCCTGCGCCCTCTTTATCCTCTTGTCAAGGTCAGCGACCTCGTTTTCAATTACCTTTTCGCCGTTTATTATCCTATAGAGCTTACTGCCGTTTTCAGCCACGGCGTACTGTCTCATATCCTGAAGGTCATGCTCGTTTTTGATCCTGCCCATAAAGCTCTTGAAGGCCTCATCATTTTTAAGCGCCTCTTTATTCTGTGCAATATACTCACCGACCTTGTCGGCGTTCTGCTCGTGTACCTGCTGCCTCTGCTGCTCGGTGTAGTCGGGGTGCTTTTTGTTTATCTGCTCATCAACAGTGCTCTTGAACTTGTTTTTGAGCCATACCTCGGCTGCCTCGTTTGCAAAGCTCTCCTTGCTCTTAGCAAATTCTTCCTCGGGCGAGAGCTTCTTGGGCTGTGCTTCGAGTGCCTGCTGCTCGGCCTGCGCCTTCAGCTGCTCGGCCCGCTCCTCACGCAGCTTGCCTACTATCTTGTCATCGAGTATCTTCGACTTTTTCGCCATTATATCACTTAACATATCGGCAAACTCGTCGATCTCCTTTACAACGCCTATTCTCTTGTTGGCGTTCTGATTGTTGCCTATCCACTGCCCGTCATTCCTCTTATGCTCAAAGTAAGCGCCCGTTGCGCCCTTTAGCACATCAAGGCATTGTATTACGTTCTTTACCTCTGTGTGTAATGCGATATTAGACATTGTATCTTCCTGACGGTTCATTTCATTACGGAGTTTTTCGGTCTGCTCCATATTTTTAAAGGCCGTTTCCAGATTCTTCAAAGCCTCGCCCACACGGTCATACTTCTTGCTGCCGAAGACAAGCTGTGCGTCCTTGTGTTTTCTTCTGAGCTGCGATATCTTGCCGTCTGCCCCGCTGATGCCCTGCTGGCGTGCTACGGTGTCGGCATATTCGTCAAACCGAACGCCCTGCAATTCGTTGCTTCTGACCTTCTTGGCCTTTCCTATGAGCTTAAAATCATTATCAGTAAGAGGCTCGTTTTCAAGATACTTTTTGTTTGCAAGCCTCTGCTCCCATACAAAGCCCTTTACCTTTTTTGCAAACTCGGGGTCGGTCTTCTCATACTCCTTAGCTGCAAGGTCAAGCCTCAGAAGCGACTTTCTTACTGTGGTCCTTGATAAGATGGCGCTGCGAACGGCGCTTTTTGAATCAACATCATTTGCAGTAACAAATTTTGGAGTTCCGAGATTTTGGAAATTCTTGAGCTCTGCATACATTTTCTGATACTGTGCTGTATTCTTTACACTGCCCTTCTTTGCGTCCATTTCAGCGATAAGGTAATCAGCCTTCTTGTTGAAGTCCCTAAACCTCTCGGGTATCTCCGCATCAAGGGCACGCTTTGCGGCCTCCTCCTTCTCAAATGCCAAAAGCTGCTCGGGTGTCATATCCAAAAGCTTTTTGTGAAGCTTTGGCATTGACTTAAAGTATGACTCACCCTCCTTTGCACGCTTTCTGTTATAATCAAAGTCTTTTCTGCCTTTAGGGGGCTGATAGAACCACTGATCCTTTATAAAGAATTCCGGGCCGTCCGGATGAGTCTTCATTCCCTCAAGATACTCGGGATGCTCCTTTTGGTAGGTGTCCGTTATGGCATTAGTTAAGGTCTTGCCTACATAGTCCGATGCATCAATACCGTTTATAGTACCCTTAGCTTTCTGATTTGGGGTCTTTGTACCCGGCATCAGCATTTCATTCATTATTGTGTAGTAGATGCCCATTTTCTTGCCGGCATCGGTCTGGTAGAGCGCAAGGTCTTCGCCGATCTTATTAAGCAGCTTGGTGTCATCATTTACAAGGAAGGTCTCGGGGAATTCGCCGTTTCTGACCCTCTCCTTCATCTCTTCCTTTGCAAGCCTTACATCTACACAGTTCTTTGCCATGCGGCTTGAAAGCTCATTGGTAAGCCCGGTAATGAATTCCTTGGTCTCATCATCAAATTCCTTATTCTTGCCAACGTTAGGGATCTTCTCGGTTATGACGCCGCTGATAGTGTTGGTGTATATATCAGCCATAGATTCGTCATCATCTCCGAGCAGCTGCTCCATACGGTCAACGAGACCCTTGTAATCCTTTTTATCCCTCAGCTCCTTAAGCTCATTATAGAGTGCCCTTTCAGTCCTGTAATCATCAAGAAATTTGGCAGGGTCGGCAATTACTGCATCAAGAGCACGGTCGCCGAGCTGATTCATTCTTTCTGTAAAGAACGGGTCTTTATTAAAGCTTTCAAGCTCAGCCTCTATCTCATCGGGGCTTACTGCACCGAGACCGCCGTTTTTCCGATCGGCAGCCACAAGCGCAACAGCTCTTTTAGCATGCTCTCTGGCAGTGTCCACCAGCGCACGCCTCTGCCTTGCTCTCTGCTTCATCAGGTCATCGTTCAGCTTTGCAAGCTCCTGCCTTTTGGGATCATCGTTCGCTAACGCTCTTGACTGCACTAATGCATCCTGCATCTGCTTATTTATATCGCTCAGCTTGTTGTTGATATCCTTTATCTTGTCGTCATAAGCCGCCTTTTCGTCCGCTTTGATATCCTCGACAGGCTGACGCTTATTGTTTTCTTCAAAAGCGTTATATGCCTTCCAGAACCTCTCGGGGTTCTGCATAAGCTCTAAGGTCTGCTTTTCACCAACTGTCTTGAACGCTTTTCCGTATGCAGGGGAGCGCATATTTTGAAACTGGTTTGAGCCGACCTCTGCATAGCTGTGGTCGTAGCTGTCATCATTCGGGTTATCCTGCATCATTCTGTATGCAGTAAGAGCTATCCCGAACTGTATACCTATCGTCTGAGGATTATTCTTGACAGTATTTATCGCATCGTTGTAAATCTCTTGTAAGCGTGGCATATTCTTAACCTCCTAATAATATTATGCTTGCCTTGTCATCTATAATCAACACCCCGAAAAAGCATAAATGGTTTCACAGAGCCTTGCTTTTCGCCGATTTGCACAAATAACCGAAACTGTTTTTGTGCAGATATACAGTTTCACAAAACAAGACGGTTTTGGAAATAGATACAGCCATATATATTCTCAGTGGAGCTTTGCGAAATATGCTTTTGCTTTTTCGATATCCATATTGATTCTTCTGTAAATTCCGATTTGCCTTGTCGGGCATTTGATTCGCCCATTCACACCTATATTATACCGAACCGCCACGAAAAAGTCAAATGATTCTTATCCAAAACAAATGCTCAAAAGCTTAGTGTGGTAGGCTTTGAACGGGGCAGGTTTTATTATCAGACTTATACGGGCAATGCTCCGATAGCACTTTACAGGCTTGATCTAAGCACAAAGGAAAAGGAAAAGCTTTGTGATATTAGCTCATATGTAAGCAATATCTGTGAATACGGAAATGACGTTTTTGTGACCTCGTCAAGCTCGCCCGACGGGGTGCTTGACAGCGAGAATGTAATGAAGATAAGCTGTGTTTCGGACGGTAAGCTGACCGAGCTTGTTACAAATAATGAGCAGTATAATTACAGACTTCATACCGTATCGGGTGAGCATATCTTTATTGTTAGAACGCCTAACACGGGCTGGAGCGACAGAGAGGAAATATTAAGGCAACACCGCACAACCAACGGCTTACGCCTTTGTATGCCATATGCTTGAAAATTTTCCGTCATATCGCCCAAATCCACCTTGTCTTACGCCAGTAAAACTGCGGCGGATATAGGCAATCTGACGAAAAATTTGTCAGCGCATCTGACATACAATGGTCGTGCGGTATTGCCTTAATGCTTTCCCCTAATGACCTTAAAAACGGCGACATTGATAAGGCAGTGAGGATAGAGGGCGTTCCCTTTGATCTGCGTGAGGAGGAGATACCCGATACCGATACAGATACAGAGGATATTACTGATGAGGGCGAAAACGGCTTTTATTATACAGAGGACTATGACCTTGAAACAGAAGATGAAAGCTTTTTTGAGAACAAAACAAAGCTTGTATGGGCACTTACGGAAAGCAGCAATGACAAAAACCATATTCAGAATGAGGTGAATAAATACCTTGATGAAAAGGGATATGACTTTGCTGTTAAGTTCATTCATCATGAGGAGGTAAAGATAAAAGGCGACGGCTCGGAAGAAAGGGAGCTGATGAGAGATTATTACAAAAATGCTTTGCAAAGCGGCGAGCAGATAGATATTATTTTAAGCGGTGCAGGCTTTGACGGAGCTTATTCATACAATGAATCTGTGAAAAACGGATATTTCATACCGCTCAATGAGTATTTTGACAGCGAACTTGGAAAGAAGATGTATCAGGCATACCCAGAGTGGTTCTGGCAGACCTTATCAGACGAGCAGGGGCAGATATACGGCAGGGGCTTTCTGCCGCTCGGTGCTGACTGCCTGGGAATAAGCTTTAACACCGAGCTTTGTGACAGCTATGGGATAGACATATCGGGATATGGCACGACACTTGAAGGCCTGCGCCCACTTCTTGAAAAGGCAAAGCTGTCCTCAAAAGCTACGAGGAGATCTTACTAAATGGCTTTTTGAGCTTGATACGGGAGTTTATGTTGGAAATCTGAGTGCAAGAGTAAGAGACGGACTGTGGGACAGAATATGCAGGAATATCAGTAGCGGAAGAGTAGTAATGGCTTACTCTGCGAACAACGAGCAAAAACTTGATTTCAGGATACACGGCGGTGAATGGGAGCCTTGCAATCTAGACGGAGTAACACTTGTAAAAAGAATGTTTCCGAAGGAATCTGATACAGAATATAAAGCCGGATCTAAGGCGGTAATAAACCACAAAAACCATACAGAACAGAAAAAACGTAAGGGATATGATATAGAGAACTATACGGTGATCGATATCGAAACGACCGGGCTTAGAGCAGACGATCGAATAATTGAGATCGGAGCGTTAAGGGTCAGAGCAGGTGAAGTCGAAGACAGTTTTTCTGTTCTTGTCAAGTGCGACATGGTCATTCCGGAAAATATCGTAAAGCTGACAGATATAACTGATGATATGCTTAAAACTGATGGAATAGAACCGAAAACGGCTCTTGAACTGATGACCGAGTTCTGCGGAAATGATACGCTTGTCGGACATAATATCAGTTTTGATATAGGATTTCTGCAAAGGCTATGTGCACAAACAGGCAAAATGTATATAGGCAACAGATTAATTGATACACTGAAAATCGCTAGAAAGAAAACAGATATATCTGAAGGGTACAGTATTTCATCGATATGTAAATATCTTGGGATTAAGGCCAACATTCAACACATGGCACTTGAGGACTGTAAGCTGACATACAGGATCTTTGAAAAGTTAAAGAAAACGGAAGGGTAAAGAAAGCAAACACCCTGTATTTTCAACAACTTTTTAGTCTTTTCCCCGCACATGCGGGGGTGATCCTACACACTCCTTTATCAAAATAAAATAAGATAACTTTTCCCCGCACATGCGGGGGTGATCCTGTCGGGCGTTATATAGTAGTTCATTTCATTTTCTTTTCCCCGCACATGCGGGGGTGATCCTAAAAGGGGTAGGTCATTTCTGCCTACCTCTGCCTTTTCCCCGCACATGCGGGGGTGATCCCCACCCCGTAGGGTGGCTGAAAGGAGTGAAAATCTTTTCCCCCGCACACGCGGGGTTCTGCGCAGACTATACTATGTGTTCTGATCCGAGGGCTAACATCAGCTTTTGAGCTACATTCTTAAAGCTGCACAGATTCTTACTGACAAAAAAGCGTTTGTATCCAATCAGTACGAACGCTTTGTACATTTATTCTGTTCGTTATTTGCAGAACATATATATTAAGCCTACTGCAGAAACTGCGGCCATTTTGTCAAAGCTTATCAAAATTCACATTGCATTTTCCTCCTTATCAATTATTCATTACTTAACTGTTATCATCAAAAAACTGAACTAATCTAAAGGTGAAAAAACTAAAAATAACGTCCAAACAAATATTCTAAAACCTCTTGACAAACATATGTTCTTGTAATATAATAAGAAATACGAACAGATGTTCTTACCGGATTTTGCAATTGGTATGTAAAAATATTAAAGCTGAAATATCAAACAATATTTCCGAACACGGATTTGGATCAGCAGTTAATTTGTTTTTTGCGGAAAAGCTTTGCATTTGCGAAGATATACTTGATAAATGTCAAACTTTACGAGCAAGCATATAAAATGGTGCATACTCCTCCCACTTTCTTCCAATTATCAAACTTCCGTCTGAAATTGGCTGTTAAGGGAACCCGTTGCCCTTAACGTTGAAGATATTGCTATGCAAGAATATGAAACAGAGCAAAATGCAGCTATTCGTATTTTTGGGAATGAACGGTATAGAAAATTTCAGAGAATAGCGTGAACTGCAAGGGAAGAAATCTGTCGTAATTGTACCTAAGTTAATGGTCTAAAATCACAAAATTTAAGTATATGCAAAGGGGTGATCGCTATGTTTTATTCCCTGCTGTCATGGGAAAAGATTCCGTGGCAGCGTTCCGAAAAACGAGGTAAAAAAGAAAGGAAGATGCTATGCCGAAAAAGGTTACACTTGAAATGAAGATCGCTAAGCGTGAAAAGTACAGGGAAAAAATCGAGAAAAACCGTGCCGAGATACAGCCGACCATTGACGCTTACAATGCTCTTGATGCGAAAATAAAAGCTGAGATAGCACAGCTCGAACAGAAGAAAAGAAACGCTGTTTACGACCACGTCATATCAGTATTCGGGGAATCCTTATCCCCCGAGGAGGTTATCGTTAAGTTCGACAGAATAATGAATGATAACCGTAACAAGGGCTTTATCGAGCAGCTCAAACGTGAGCAAGCCGAGCGTGAAAAGTCCAAGAAAATATCCGAGGATTCGCCTGCCTCGGATAAAACTACTTCATAAAAAACGTCATCGTCGTGTATGCTGCTGCAACGCCAAGCAGCAGGCTGCCAGAGCGGATTCGCCAACCGTTTAAGGCAGCGTCATACCTCCTTTCGTGAAAGCGAAAGGAGAAATAATCAATGATAGAACGCTGAAAATGAATAAGTTCCGTAAATCCGAGAATCATACAATATAGATAGTGTAAAAAGGAGCTTATTCATTGGAGATATACAACAAATCGAACAAAGGCTACATTGAGGTGTGGCTGACAAATGAGGAACAGCAGATGTACGACCGGGCAGAGCTGACCGAGAAACTTTTATCTAAGGTCAAGGTAAAAAAATGCAAAGTCGTATTCTTTCTGTCGGGGCAGGGTGATCTGTTCCGATGTGCGGAAAATCTGCTTATAAAGAATTTAGGGTGTGCTTAGCACGCCCTTTTTCTGTAAGTTTAGCTTGACAAATATTATATTGTATGGTACAATGTTGATATAAAAAATTAAATGTAGTGAAACAACATTGATAGAAAGGAGAGAACAATGAGCGAACAGTTCAGGATAGCAGGTTATTGCCGAATTTCCGTGGACGAGGAAATGGACAAGGACAACACTTCCATTGAGAACCAGAAAGCTATCATATCCGACTATGTTGCACGGACGTTTCCCGATTCCACGCTTGACTTTTACGCTGACCGTGACCGCAGCGGCTATACCTTTGAACAGCGTGAAGATTATCAGAAACTACGAAGAAAACTATTTCATGGCGAGTATGATATACTTATTATCAAGGATTTTTCCAGATTTTCAAGACGTACCAGCAGGGGACTTGTGGAATTGGAGGACTTGCGTGATGCAGGTATTCGTATCATCTCGATAGGTGACGGCATCGACTTTCCCACTTCGGACGAATGGATGGCGATACAGTTCAGATTTTTAGTAAACGAAATGCCTGTTACTGATACCTCGAAGAAAGTCAAGGCAGTCATCAACAGCCGTCAGAAAGAGGGTAAATGGATATGCGCCGTTCCTTACGGTTATGTCATGACCAACACAAAGACCATGAAATTCACCGTTGATGAGCCTTCCGCAGAGATCGTTCGGAAGATATTTCAGCTTTATGCGGACGGCTGGGGTTACAAGAAAATTGCTAACTATCTTACAGATCAGCATATCCCCACACCTCGCAAGACCGAGGAAATGCGGAAAGAAGCCGAGGGTGAGGAATATGTGGTTCGCTCCAAAGCGGAATGGAGCCTTGTTACGATAAGCGAGATATTGTCCAACGATTTCTATATCGGTACTCTCAGGCAAAGAAAATACCGCCGCAAGAAGATAAACGGCGGTGACGAGAAATTGCAGGAAGTAGATCATATCGTCATTGCAAACAACCACGAGCCTATCGTTGATTTCAAGCTGTTTTCGGTGGTGCAGGAGCAGATGAAACAACGTTCACGCTCCAATTACAGAGGCGTCAAAAAGTTCGACAATGTCTACACAGGACATCTGTTCTGCGGTGACTGCGGTTCTCCCATGTTTTCCATGAGCCGTGGCGATATACCACAAGCCTACCGTTGCGGAACTTATCACAGACGTGGCACCAAGGGCTGTTCTTCTCACCACACAAGAGTAGATATGCTGGATGATCTGCTGAAATCTTTCGTGCGTAAAGTCAAGGACAATTCCGAAGCTATGCTTGAACAGCTGCAAGAGTCTATTGACAAAGAGCAGAAAGAAACCTCGTCAAGCAAAACAGTAGTGGAAGTCCTTTTACAAAGGATAGAGGACATCAAGACCGAGCTGAAATTCCTTGCCCGTCAACACGTAAAGGACATCGCCAAGCATCCCGAACGTGAGGATATGCTCGAAGAAGTCTACCAAGAGCAGGTTGATGATCTCATGCAGCAGATCGAGGGTTTCCGCAATCAGATACAGCTTGCCACCGATAAGCACAATGCGATCATCACCATGAACCGCACTGCCAAAACGGTCATGGAGGTCTTTGATACTATTATAAACAAGGACAGCCTGACCAAAGCCGATGTGGATTTCATTCTTGACCGCATAGACGTTTACACCGACCACATTGATATTAAGCTGAAAGCGGATATTGATACGCTACTGCGGACAGGCGTTCCCGAAGAACTTCAAGAGGAAACTGTTGCTGTAAATTTTAAGTCAGGCACTAAGAAAGCCGACAATCTCATACCTATCGCCCAAGTACGCACAAGCAAGGGCGAGATTCTTAGTGTCAATGTTATCAGTGAGGGCGACCCCTTAGAAATATTCACAGACTCAAACGGCGAGGTGGTGCTCAAAAAGTACTCGATAATGGGCGAGCTTGCCGAGGGGGCGGAAAAAGCAGCGCAGGTGATAAGTAAGCTGTCCGGCTCGCCGGCAGTGGTTTTTGACAGAGACCATGTTGTTGCTGCGGCAGGGGTACACAAGCGTGAGTTTTTGGAGCGGCGTGTGTCCCCGGCACTGGAGGAGATATTCGAGAGCAGGCGTGCATACTACGCCGAGCAGGACAGCACAAAGCCGCTGCTGCCGATAGAGGGCATCGACAGACGGGCACTCACGGTGGTGCCTATCATATCCTCGGGTGACTGCACGGGGGCTGTTGCGCTCGTGGCTTCTGACGACCTCTCGACCGCAACACCCGAGCACGAGATGCTTGCCCGTGCTGCTGCCATGTTTTTAGGCAAGCAGGGAGAGAGCACATAAGGGGAAATAAAAAAATAAGGTATCGGCTGCTCCGATGATATTTAAAATACCATCGGCCACAAGTCGATACCTTTATTCTTTATTCTTTTAGTCTTCACCCAGCTTGAGCGCCTTGCTGATGTTGATGTTGGATATAAGCCTGCCGAGAACAATGAAGCAGAACAGCAGCATTGCACCGAGGGCTGCGTATATCTTCAGATAGTCGCTCCTTGCAGGTATCACCTCAAACTCGGGGTAAGCGCCTGTCTGCATGAACGACTGGAACAGCGGCACAAACAGCTCGCTGGCTATCGAGCCGACTATAAACGAGAGCACTATCGCTGCCCCGGAAACGAGCAGCTGCTCGGTCAGCAGCATGGTGATTATCTCCCTGAATTTCATGCCCATAGCACGCAGTATGCCAAATTGCAGCGTGCGTGAGCGTATCGAGATTATCCAGTAGATAAGGAAGCCTATGATGCACATTATCATTATGATGATAAAGCCTAAGGTCAGAGCACCGTTCATGCCCTGGAGCATCGGGTCATTCTTTTTCTGGATTATCTGCTGGCTTGCGACTTCAAGTGTCGAGCATTTTATCTTTGCATTTTCAAGTGCGGTGTAGAAATCCTCCGTCTTTGTGCCGTCTTTGAGCTTTATCCATACCTCGTAGGGCTCTACATTTGTGGCTATCCTTACATAGTCAAAATTCATTATCGCAAAGTCACGGTATTCGCCGCTCTCGGTCTTTTCATACGGCTGTATCGACGGCCAGCAGTCAACGAACGCCAGCACAGTCACCGTAAACTCAGCATTCGAGCCCCACTTGCATTCAAGCGTGTCGCCGAGCTTAAGGCCGTAGGTGTCACGGAACGAGCTTGATAATATAACGCCCGAATTGTAATCGGAAAGTGCGTTCAAGTAGTTGTTGATATGCGTCGGGAAAAGCCTCGGGGAAGTCCATACCACCTTCGAGAACTCGCCCGGCTCGACTGTCATGAGAGTTACGTCCTTGGCGGAGTTTGTGGTCGAGGTGTCGTTCATTTCCATGAAGTCTTCCTTGCGGCGCTCATTATTGTCCTTGTAGGTGGTCTTTTTCGGCACCTTCATCTTGCTTGACGAAAGGGTCACGCTGTCCTTTTTGAACACCCTTGCCGCAGCCTCGACACCCTCTAATTTCTCAAAGCGTGTGAAATCAGGCTCCTCGTAGCTGAGGGTAGATGCATCTACCTCCTCTTCCTCCTCTTCGCCGCCGTTGTTGCCTGTCATGCCGTATGATGCGGCCGACTGACCCTGGCTCGTCGAGCTTACACGGTTGCTCTTCCATTCCTCCGAGAGCCTTACATCTGCACCGGCAGCGTAGTTTATCTGGTCGGTCGCAGAGCGGTTGAGGGCTCTTGCGGTGTTTGCAAAGAAAAGCCCGAGCGACACCGTCAGCACAAGGAAAAGTATAAGGAACTTCTCCCTGCCGTTTGACGAGCGGCCTATGTTGTTGAGTGAAACGTGTACAGACGGCGGCCAGAAGCGCCTGCCTGCAAATGCTATCAGCCTTATCACAAACGGGTAGAGCCTGATTATCAGCAGGCCGCAGCCTAAGATAAAGCCTGTAGATGCCACAAAGAGCATGGGGTTAACCGTCGCCGTGATGTCGGTGACGCCTTCGCTCAGAAGCTGTGCCTGCTCTCTCTTGTAGTAGTAGAGCCACGCCAAAGAGCCGCCGAGGAGTATCAGGTCAAGGCCTGTCTTCTCCCAGAGAGAGAGCTTTCTCTTTTTGGCCTTTGACTGCTTGTGGCCGACTATCGTTTCCTTTGTTGCCGGGAATATCGGCAGCATGGTCGTTGCAAAGAACACAGCCGATGCTATGAATGAATATACAAACGCCTCAAACGAAAGCCTTGCCGGGATAGATGAACGGTTGACAAACTCCAAGAAGCCGTTCGATGCTCCGAGTATGCGGCAGAGCAGCAGCCCTGCAAAGGGTGCGAGAAGTGCCGACACTACGCCTATCACCAGCGATTCGAGAGCATACATGAGCACGACCTGCCCTCTTGATGCACCACGGGATTTGAACACGGCTATCTCGTTTTTCTCCTGCTCGACATTGAGCTGCGACACCATGAACAGATAGAAAAGTATCATCAGCATTATTGGTATCTGCAAAAGCCAGAGCACCAGCCGCAGCTGCGATGCACGCTTGGCGTAGTCCTCGATTATCTCCTTTGCAGGCATCGAGAATGACACCTTGGCTTTTTTGTATTCCTCGGTCTGCTCGTCTATCTTCTCTATAAAGCTGTCGAGCCCTGTCATATCGAGCTTGTTGTAGTCGATAGCATAGTTGTTGACATACTGCGAGATATGCAGCGCCCCTGTGTCGAGCATCTCGCTCATGTATGTATCATAGTCGGTCAGCACAGAGCTGACGTAGTTGTCGAGCCCCTCAGCCCAGTAGGCCTCGCAGCCCTCCTTTGGCTCGAAAACGCCCACGACCTCTATCCTGATGCTGCCGTTTTCCTGGTCGAAGATATTGGCAAGCTCGTAGCTCTGCCCGACGGCTATGCCAGTCACTTTCATCGCACGCTCGGTGGCTATGACCTCATAAGCGCCGTTTTCGTTCTTGCCGGGGGTGAATATCCGCCCCTGCGTGATAGTCACGTTGTCTGCAAGACCGCTCATAGCGCCAAGGTGCAGCTTGACCGTGTCGCTGCCGCCGGCGGTGGCGAAGTTTGCGGCATACAGGTAATCATCGCTCACAAAGCGCTTGTTTGTCGCCTCGGCGCCAAGCTGTGCAAAGCTGTCATCGACCGCCTTTTCGGTGGCCTCTATCAGCTTGCGCTGACCCTCGGCGTTTAAACTCATATTCATAGAGTATTTGGTATTGTACATACCGGGGTATATATTGTATGTCTGCTGGAAAGTCTCTAAGTCCTTGACGAGCATTCTCTGAAGCGACGCATTCATGTAAATAGGTATCGTCGCCATCATAGCGCACGCCATGACGCAGCCTATCAGCAGGCAGAACACCATCCATTTGGTGTTGCGCATCTTACGCAATAGCAATGTAAACATAACAGTATTTCTTTCCTTTTATCTGATAATGACTTCGTCGCCCTCGCTGAGGCCTGAAACTATCTCAGCCTGCGAGCCTGTCTGCAAGCCCACCTCGACCGTGACTGCGACCTTCTCGCCGTCCTTGAGCACATAGACCACCTGCTCACCGTCCACCTTCTTGATAAGGTTGTTGGAGATGACGATAGCATTCTCTGTCTTGTCAAGCAGAAGCGTCACGTCTGCGAGCTGGCCGACTGCCGAGGCAGAAGACTTCTTGTCTGCAAAGCGCACATACACTGCATCTGCCTGATAGTTTATGCCGTCCTCTATCTTTTCCTTTGACTTTTTCTGTTCTTCCCTGTACTTTGTAAGCTCAGAGGGTATCATGAACACCTTGCCCTGATATTCCTCCTCGCCCACACGGATAGCGACCTTCTGGTCCATCTTGAAATACTTGGTGTCACCGCTCTTGGGCTTTATCTCGATAAACAGCGCATCTGTGTCGAGTATCGTGCAGACAGTCGTGCCTGTATCTATACTGTCGCCTGCACGCAGCGAGGTAAGGTAGGTTATAGTGCCGTCAGCCTCGGCTTTAAGGGTAGCGCCCTCTTTCAGAGCGTAGAGCTTGTCGAGCTTTTTCTGTATAAGCTCCTCCTCAACGCCCGAGCGGTCTATCTCGGCCTGAGTGCCCTTGTTCTGAACTATGACCTGTGTGTCGAGCTTGGCACGCTTAAGATAAAGCTCCTGCTCGGCTATCTCGTAGTCGATGTCGGTGGTGTCAAGTGAGCATATCTTGTCGCCCTTTTTGACCGTATCGCCGGTATTGACGTAGAATTTCTTTATAACACCGCTGTTGTCGGCATACGACTGGGAATACTGGTTCTCGCTCGACACTGTGCCCGAGCAGATGACCTTCTTTTCAAGCGTCTTGCGCTCGACCTTTATAGTTGTGTATTTTACATCGGAGGTCTTGACAGAGGGCGCTGCGAGCACCTCCTCCTCATCGGGCAGGAAATAGCACCCCGAAAGTGCGGCACAAAGCACTGCCGCCGCCATGGCAGCCGTTGCTTTCTTTAAAGAATATAGTTTCATATTTTAATAACCTCATTATATCGTTTATGGGTGTCCATACTTATACATTATATATTATATCATACCGGCAAGACTTTTTCTATATAAAAAACTACAAAATTGCGGCATGATTTTTTACATATCCGATAAAGCGGCACAGCCCGACGTAATTGACAACCCTGTAATATTGTGATATAATTATTCCACATAAGATAACACGCTATTATTAAGAGAGGCAAGAAAAAGCTATGGCAACAAGGATATGCAAGTCCTGCGGGGCTGAATACAAGGGCGAATACTGCGACAAGTGCGGCTACGGCAAGCCTGACGTCACTTCAAAGGCGCTCGAAAAGATGAAAAAGGACGGCGCAAAGCCTGTAAGGTTCATGACCCCCGAGGAAAAGGAGGCCTACTACGCCGAGCTTAAGAAAAAGAAGATAAGCGTAAACAGGAACAAAAAGAAGGTCAAGGCGAGCAAGGGAGCAGTGCTCGCAGTTTTTGGCGTGCTGGCGGTCATCGTTGTGATAAGTCTTTTTGCGACTGGCACCATATCGCTCACAAGCAAGACCGCACCGATAGAGGCCTACTTCAAGGCGATAGAGGAGAAGGATTACGCAGGCTTTGCGAACTCGCTCCACCCTGATGTGAGAAAGCAGTATGAAGAAGACATAGCCGTGCTCGGCGCCACCAAGGACAACTACATGAGCGACTACTACTGCAAGGACCTTGAAGACCGCTACGGCGAGGGCTTCACGATAAAGGCCGAGCTCTCAGACCCCAAGAAGCTGAGCGATGACGATGCAAAGAAGATAGGCTCAGAAGCCGGCATAGACTCGCCCAAAAAGCCCTACATGGTCGATGCCGAGGTGACGTTCTCGGGCAGCAAGAAGACCGAGACTGCCGACCTGACGATATACGTTTCAAGCGAGCCGGGCGGATACAAGATATTCTATCTCAAGGCTGCCGAGATACCCTTTACCGAGGATGAGATGTCAAAGGGCGGCACCAACAACTCTGAGAGCAGCTCGCAGCAGCAATAAAAAAAGCAAAGGCACTTATGTCCTGATGAAGACATAAGTGCCTTTACTATTGATAGGGATATGGAAAAGATCTCAGAGGCGCTGCGCTTATCGTCGCTTGTATGCTATCTGGTGAATGTCACCTTCTGCACAGTATCCGGGGTGTGGAGGATATACTGCTCAGTCGCCCCGTCTTCGCTGTATCTCTCTCCGCAGAACAGCGCTCTGCCGTTTTCGATATTTACAGCCACGCCGTCTGCCTTGCAGGTCATATCTATCTTCTCACCTGTATTTGTGAGTGCAAAGGTCGTGCCTATCAGCTTGCCGTCACTGTCATAATCCACTCTTGCAATGATAGTAGCTATGCTTCTGAACTCATCTCTGTGCTGTTCGAGATCCTTGCTGCCAAGTGACGAGTCGTTGGCCACCTCAGTATCATAATACCAATTGCCGGACTCATCAGTGTAGTAAAATTGTCCCGACCAGAAGAAGCTCTCCACTGTTGTCATAGTATATTTTGATGAGCCTGCATTATCCTCCGCCGGGGGTATTGCGTAGATGCTCTTTCCGACTGCAATAGATCTGTCTGGCTTGTCAGGCGTGTTATCAACGTGATCTTCCTCGCTTTCGTCATACAACAGTGTGGCTGTTACCACGCCGGTGCTTTTGTTGATTATCATTATGTCAGTCCATGGGGATTCTGCTGTGACCGAGTAGTTTTTCTCAAATGTGCTCTCCTTTATCTGCTCACACTCATCAAAGAGCTTGGCTGTCACAGCCTCTTTTTTTCCTTTGAGATCAAGTGCCATTATACTGTAGCTCTTGTTGTACAGTTTGCCGTTGTCGCCTAAAATGCCGGCATAGGTGTCCTCGCTCGTCTCGCTGTATACAACAAACACATCGTAAACATACATATTAACAGCATTTTTGGTATACAGCCCCTCTACGCTGATCTTGCTCTTAGCACCCATCTTGTTCTTGAAGGAATACAGCGCCTTGGCTTCTCCGCCCAACGGCTGACGGTATATCGTGCTCTCGCTGCTGCCGTCTTCATTCTGAGTGACTATGGTATAGATAAGTGTCTCGCCGAATACCGGCTGTTCATTATTTTCCTCAGAAGGGTCGTTGCGAAGATTGGCCTGATCCTCCGGCACAAGAGTAAAGGCGCCTATCTGTGCGTTATCGGCGTTTATGCAGAAATTCTCCTCTCTGAGGACAAGCGTTTTGATGTCATATGCAAATATGCAAAGCTCGCCCGAGCGGCCGCCGCTGAGACTGTTGTCCTTGGAGTATGTGTATATCTTTTTTTCGGTCTTTGTGAGGAAGGTCTCCTCCCTGAATCTCGTTGACGTTGCCTTGACATTGCCTGAACGGTCGATGATAGCCGCACCGTCTGTATTTATCATAAGAAAGTTCTCGTAATCAAGCTGGTGTATGCTGTCTGCACCGTCGGCCTTTGCTTCATCAGTGCCGAAGACTTCACTGCCAAGCATAGTATACATACTCTTGGCGCTTGTGAATATCTGCTCTGTCCTGTCAATGCTGCTCTCTGTACCGGAGGTGAGCCTGCCCTTGTTGAATATGCTCACTGCGAATGCGCCGAGAACTATCACGGCTATGCACGCCGCCGCAGCGCCGATATACATAAATGTCTTCGGCCGTCTGACTATTGCAGGAGACTCCGGCTTGTCTGCCTCACCTGACGGCGAAAGGGTCTCTGTTTCTTTCTCCGCCGCCGGTGGGGCTATATCTGATCTTTTGTCCTCAATTATCGAAAACACCGAATTGTCGTTGGCTGCATCATTCACGGGCGTTTCTTTTTTCTTTAGTATACGCTCGCTGAGCAGCCGCTCCCTGACGCCTGCAGGGGGTGTTATAAGATCAAGCGATGAAAAGAGCTTATACATCTCCTTATCCTGCATCGTCCTCTCCTCCTTTCAAAAGTGCCGCAAGCCTTTTTCTGCCACGGCTGAGGGTCGAATAGACCGTACCCTCCTTCATATCAAGCATCTGCGATATCTCTGCTGCCGAATACCCGAAATAGTAGTAGAGCATCATCACGCTGCGCTCGGTGTCTCCCATGTGCGAGAGCGCTTCTGCAAGCTCGCCGCCCTGCTCGGGGGCTGCCGGCTCGCCTGCGGCTGCTATGTGCTCATCAAGGCTTATCACACGCCTGTACGCCAGCCGCAGCATCGAGCGGCAGGTGTTCTGCGTGGTGACAATCAGCCAGGCTTTGAGCCGCTCTCTGTCATTCACGCTGCCCGAGTAGCTCTTGTAGAGCTTCAAAAACGAGTCAGACACAGCGTCCTCAACATCATGCCGCCTGCCCGAGAGCTCGACATAGCATATCCTCCACACCATATCAAAATATTCATTATAGCAGGATATAAATTCCTTTTCCGTCATATCCCTACCTGCTTCCTTCAAAAAAGCATCTGCCAGCGCTCCGCCTGCGCCGCTTTTTTGCCTTTCACTTATAACACGCATCACCCGCCCGCATCCTTGCAGGGGGTGTGAAATTTTTTCTGTATTATGGCAACACCGCACGAAGATTGTGCGCAAATTGCGCAGTCAGCTTTTTCGTCAGATTGCACAGATTTTCCGAAGGAATACTACCGTATTTCAAGGAAAAAATGTGTAATATGACGGAAAAGATGCAAGTAAGTTGCGTACAAAGCCTTCAGGCGGTCTTTGTGCGGTGTTGCCTTATATTATAACATATTATTTGTAAAAAGGAAAGACGGCATTGCTGCCGCCTTTTTTATGCTATCTTTTATTCTGCACGGGTGTAGGTGTATTTGCCGCCGCCTATGATTATCTTTTCGACCTTTTCGGAGTCGATAGTTGTGCCTTTGAATATCACCCCTCTTGTCATGCTTTTTTCTGTTTGCGAAAGGTCAAGGGTCTTGCGGGTCTTGTCTTTATATATAAAGGTCAGCACGCTCTTCTCGCCGCAGCCGTCAAGCAGCCTGAAATCATACGGCGCAAGGGGGCTTGTAAATATCTCATAGTCGCATAGCGAAATATCAGGGAGATCTTTGCATATGAATCTTATCGGTTCGGTGTTTTGCCTTATCGTAAAATCAATAGCCGCCAACCGCTTTATTGACGATAGATATTCCTTTATTATAGGTATGCCAATGTTGTCGCCCTCACGAGTAAGAATGAATTTGTAAGAGCTGCCCTCCAAAGGCTTTGCTGCTATCTGCATATCTATCATCAGGCAACCCGTTTGCTCGTCATAGTTCATTCTCTCGCTGTGCCCGAATTCTGAAATGCTGTATTCATCAAGGGCAATCATCTCGGCACAGATGTCCCCATTACTGTGTTCCTTGATAAAATCACGCCCTGTGTTGTCTGTTCCCTCAAGGGTCATTATTATCCTTGCATTGCGGTCTGTGGCGTATGCCGCAATTACTGTGAATGTAAAATGCTCTGTCACTGTAGCTTTGTTTACTATAATGCCTTTTTCTGTCAGCTCGTTGACAGCGTCTTCGCCAAATACATTTTCTATCACTCTTTCTCGTGGCAGTACAGCAGCCGCCGCAGCCGTGCAGGTAAGCACTGCCGCTGCCGCTATTGCTATAAATGTAGTGCGCTTTATGCGTCTGCGCTTTTTCTGTGTGTTTGTTGTCTCTGTCATAGTTATCCCTGCCTTTCTCTGCGTCAGAGAAAGTATGCGCTCTGCCCTATCCTCATCACATCGCTCAATGCGGCACTCATCACCTGCAAGGGCGGCTTCAACGGGGGTAAGGCTGTCAAAAAGTTCGTTTATACGCTTTTCCATTACATATCCTCCTCCAACATTTTCCTGAGTTTTGATAATGCCCTTGCTATGCGCTTATCCACCGTGTTCGGGCGTACGCCTGTTTCCTTTGATATCTCCTTTGAGCTGAGCCCGTAGAAATACCGCAGCCACACAAGCCTGCTGTCAGGCTCGCCGAGGGCTTTGATAAGCTCTAAAAGCTCGGTACGTTCGCTGTCGGGTGCGCTGTCAGCAAATTCGGGGAGAGCGTCTATATCAACAGTCTCCGCCTCACCTGTCTTTGCCCTGAAAAGGTCGGTGCAGTGCCGTCTTGCTATTATAAGTATCAGCGGGCGCAGGGCGGTGATGTTCTCAAAGCCCCTCTTTTGCCCGAAGCGGTAGAGCTTTATAAAAATATCGCTTGCCGCTTCTTCCATATCACGCTCATCGCACACAGCACCCAGCCTGCCCTTGCAGACAGCAAAGACGTATGCGCTGTAGCTTTTGACTGTTTCATTTAACCCCTGCTCGGGGTCACGGCGCAAAAGCTCAAGCAGTTCATTATCGTTCATTTAATGTTCCTCACCTTGCAAAGTGTCTGAGAGCTGTTTGCCCCCTTCACTTATACTAATCGAAAAACTATGCAAAAATATGACACCGGAGTAAAATAATATGATATTTGTATAATATGCAAATGATTTGATGTTTTAACTATGCAATTTAAAGACACATTGCACATACTGGTTGAATTAAATTGTGCATACTTACGAAATAATTCACGAAAACGTTATAACCACATTAGTAATAATTGACAAGTTCCTGAAAAAGTGTTAAAATATTTATACACGGTAAATATCATTGCAGAAGCTCTGCCTTATGCAGGCGGATATCCTGATCTTACTGTAAAATCACGGCAGGCAGACGGGCTTTTCATATCCTTTGATGAGCAGGCTGGCGGCTGTAGGAAATTCTAAGTAAACGGAGGCGAAGGAATATTGGATAAGAAAAAAAATGCAGGCGCACCGAATAACTCCGAAGAGGTCGATATCAGTGCTAACTCTGATCTGCTAATGAACAGAGTAAACAGTATCATGAGTGCTGTCGAGGACGATGATGACGATGATGAAGCGTTCCTTGAAGAGCTTGCGCCGAAAAAGAAGAAAAAATTCTTAGGTCTGTTCGGCTAAGCCGACAAAAACAAAAATAATACAAGGAGAAGGTAAATCATTATGAGCAAATCAAACAAAACAGGCAAGAGCTTTTCTACCCTTAATTTGATCCTGGTCATTCAGCTTGTCATAATGCTTGGCTTATCGATTTTCATCACACTCACCGTCAGCAGCAAGACAAGAGAGAATGCTATCAACCACATGAACGGTATCACTGATGAACGTGCAAACATCATCAAGAGCTATGTTGAGAACTCTGAGAGAACTCTTTCCTATTTCAGTAAATCAAAGCAGATAGTTGAGATGTTTCTGAACCCCGACGACGGCAACTATAAGTCCGCCGCTCAGGAATACACCCTGCAGTTCGCTAAGGATATCGAGCATAACGAGGGTCTCTGGAGCGGTACTCTTAAGACAGAGGTTATGACCCACTCGAGCTATGACCCCACAAACCCTGACACCGCAGGCATCATAGGCATGGTGACCCGTAAGGACGATGACAAGCGCCAGCAGCTTTTAGACGCTCTTGAGGCAGCAGGCCCCGACGGCGTTTACAACACAGGTATCATCATCTCCCCTGCGAGCGGCAAGCAGTGTCTCTCAATGTACAAGGGCGTTTACAACGACGGAAAAATGGTAGGCTTCGTAGGTCTTGGTATCTACACAGAAGGCCTTATCGACACCCTTGACAAGGTCCCTGTTCCGGGCATCAAGAATTCGTTCTACACAATGGTGAACGTAAACACCAAAAAGTACATCTTCAATAAGGACTCCGACATGATAGACCAGGAGATAGATAACGACGAGCTCCTCGACCTGTGCGACAAGTACAAGGACGAGAAGGGCACCGTTACCGACGAGTATGAGTACAAGAAGGACGGCACGACATACGTTTCTATCTACACCTATATCCCTGAGTACGGCTGGATACTTACTATCGACGATACCCCCGGCGAGGTATTCGAGTTACAGAGAACGATGATAATCTACCTCGGTATATTCGGTCTGGTAGTTTTAGGCCTTATCATCGTATTCAACTTCATCAGCAAGAAGCAGGAGAAGATCAACCAGAAGCTCGTATCCACCATCGCAAAGGCAAACGTTACAAAGAAGTCCCTCAACACAGCTATGTTCAAGGACGTTCTTACCGACGTAAACAACAGAATAAGTCTTACTGTTGACCTGCAGAAGGCAGCAGAGCAGAAGAAGACAGATCCTTACTACTTCGTGATGTTCAATATCTGCGATTTCAGCGGCATCAACTCCAAGTACGGCACTATCGCAGGTGATAACCTGCTTGCCCGTGTCGGTGAAGTTCTTAAGGAGCACTATGAGGCTGAGAACATCTACCGTACAGGTTCCGATGAATTCGTAGTCAAGATCCCCGTAGTCGGCGGCGCGCCTGCCAAGGACGAGGTAATGGACAGAGTAAACATCGCATTCAGAGAGCTGCAGGCTACTATAAGAATCGACCAGGATACAGCTATTTATCCGACATTCAAGGTAGCAGTTATCAAGACAAAGAATAACGTAGACGCTTCTGTAGTATCCTCCATGAAGGATATGACAAACAAGACCGGCGAGGCTACATACGGTCTTATCGACTTCCGTGACATGACCTGATAGATCACTCACCGGATAACACTTAGAATAGCAGACCGCCTGCGGGTAAGCCCCGCAGGCGGTTTTTGTGCGCAAGTACGCCAAAAAACAGGCCTGAGCTTTTCAGACCTGTTTTTGCTTTTTCGTTATTCCGGGAAGAATTCGATTATCTCGTCGTCCTCCTGCTCCTGCGATACATCTGCGTATGCGGACAGCTTATCAATAAGCGCCGTGTATTTTTCGATAAGCACAGCGTGGTTTTCTGATATGAAGTCCCAGTTCTCATCACCGGCAGCCTTTTCAAGCGCCGCTGCAAGCTCTGCGACCTCGTCTGCACCGACTGTACGTGAGGTGCTCTTAAGCGAATGTACGATGATAGAATAGTTCTTTGCGTCGTGATTCTCAAAGAAGTCTCTCAGGCTCACTGCCCTCTCCTGAGCCGAGCGGACGTATTCGCCTATCAGCATACGGTAAAGCTCGTCGTTGTTCTGGCAGTAGCCAAGGCCTTTGTTAAGGCAACACCGCACGAAGATTGTGCGGTGTTGCCTATAGATATCAGGAAAAGTATCACCGTGATGATATCATAAACGCTCGTCTCGGCCGACTCTGACACGTTCTGTGTAAGGGTCTCCTTTATCCAGCGTCCCAGGAATATGCCGCCTATCGAGCATATCATGACTATCGACACATATGTGAGCTTTAGCATCTTTGTCGTTTTGTAACGAAAGCGCAAGCGAGAGCCTGTCGACCGCTTTGCCGTTTGTGAGCTTTCCCGGGTCATAACGCCAGAGTGCTACCCGGCACTGGTCGTTCTCGTTCAGAAGTGATCTTGTTGATGATTTTTCCCACTTGGAAATGCTGTCGGAAGCAAACTCTTTTACGTAAGGCGGATTTATGAAAGCGTATTCAGAAAGCGCAGAGTATCCCCCTGCAAGCAGGTCGTCCTTTATCTCTGACTTGGAAACATATATCTTTCTTTTTACGGGGTCTTTTAGCAAGCCTTTTGCTGACATAAACATTTCTCTCGGCGTTTTGTCGGAATATATCTCCTTGTGAACGCCCTGCTGTTCGGCCTGTATGATCCCCAACTGCTCCAACTGCTTTGATGCCCTTGAAACAGAGGTCGCTGTAAATCCGAGTGCTTTTGCGGCATCAGCGGTCGAAAGCCTGCCGCATCCGTTGTATATATAGTATAACAGCAGCACCTGTGCCGAAGGCAGCAGATCACTGTCAATAGTCTTCTCTGCATCGCCTCGCTCTTGAAGATAGACTGCCATAAAGGGCAGATATATCTGTTTCTCATTCACGACAAACGGGATATGCTCACGCAGCAGATATTCCTTCCGGCGGTATGTCAGACGGTCTGTTACAAGGACAGCCGCCATGCCGCAACTTTTGCTTATCCTGTCAAAATGCTTCTTTACTGCACCTGCCGGGTCAAGCTCTGTCTTTGGATAAACAAATGCAGCCGCCCGACCGTTAAGCGTGACCTTTTGCACCTTATATCTTGAATTGATAAAGTTCGGCATAGAAGATATAGTCTCATAATAAACAACGTTTATCCCAAGCACACGATCAAGAAACTCCATATCCGCACCTCCTGCAATATAACTTAAATTTGTATCATAACATAAATCAAGTTATAAGACAATATTTAAGTTATATACATAGGCACAGCATTTTTTCATAAGCAGAAAAACGAATAATCGTATAATGTTGGTTGAATTTGTATATTCAGCAATATTATCACACCTCGGACTCCTTTTCGTTCAACAAATCCGTTCAACAGATTGTTGAACGGAGCTTCCAAATACGTCAAATTTACCTAAAATATGGAAATTTCACCGCAGGCAGGGTATAAAGAAAACGCCGTATCTACGAGCTTTCATCGTAAATACGGCGTTTTGTGTTTGGTTGCGGGAGCAGGATTTGAACCTACGACCTTCGGGTTATGAGCCCGACGAGCTACCGAACTGCTCCATCCCGCGATGTGTTCTTTTTGGTACTAATATATTATATCACTTTTCATTCTCCTTGTCAATAGGAAAATGAAATTTTTTTATGTTTTTTCGCTGACATATTCTGACATCGCCTGTAAAACCGCCGTTATCCCCCTGCCTAAGGGCGAAAACAGCCCGCAAGCGCTATGCACCTGTGGGCTGTGTATGCTATGAAATTATCGCTTTGCTGCCCTCTCTGGGGTCGTTTTTAACGTATATCTTGTGCTCTATCGTGTTCTGTAGGTCTGTGACGTGGGAGATAAGCCCGACGCTCCGCCTGTTTTCCGAGTCGCAGCCGAGAGCCTTCATGACGAGCGAGAGCGACGAGACATCAAGCGTGCCGAAGCCCTCATCTATAAACAGTGAGTCTATCTCTATGCCGCCGACGCAGGCCTGTATCTCCTCGGCAAGACCAAGTGCGAGCGAGAGCGATGCCATGAACCCCTCGCCGCCCGAGAGAGTGCGCACGTTTCTGAGCGTGCCCTCGTCGTGGTCGTATATGTCGATGTCAAGACCCATTTTACCTCTGCCGAGCTTGTCGATGCTGCGTAAAAGCTCGTACCTGCCGTCTGACATTATCATCATGCGCTCGTTCGCCCGTGCAAGAATGTTGTCAAAGTATGCGCTAAGTACATAGCTCTCGACCGAGAGCTTCTCCTGCCCCTTGACATTGCCGGAGGCGGTGTCGTAAAGCTCCTTTATCAGCGCATACTGCCTGTCAGCATCGCCGAGCTCGTCGGCAGTCTTGGCAAGATTGTCAAGCACGCCCGAGTTTATGCGTATCCTCGTGTCGGCTTCCTCTTTGAGCTTTCTTGTCTCGCCAAGCTCCTTTTCAAGAGACAGCTGCTGCTCTTTTGCCTTTGAAGGGTCATCGTCGGGATAGCGTGATATGGCCTCAGCGAGACTCTTTATGCTGCCCTCGTTTTGTGCTGCCTGTGAGATGCCGGCACTCACCTTCTCTGAGAGCTTGTCTGCATTCTCCCTTATCTGCGCTGCACTTCTGCGTGATAAGTCTATCTCCGCCTGCGCTTTTTCAAGGCTCTCAAGCTTAAGCCCCTGCGCTATGCTCTGCTCTCTTGCCGAAAGCTCCTCAAAGCGTGTCGCCGCCGAAACAAGCTGCCCCTCTATGACACTGAGCTGCCTGTCAAGCTCGGCTGTCTCGCTTTCCTTTTTGGGTATCAGAGCCCCGAGCTCTCCAAATCGCTCGCTGCGTTTTTTCTGCTGCTCAAAGCTCACACTCAGCTCCGAAAGCTCCTTGCCAAGCTGCTCTGTGCGCTTTCTTATCTCGCTGTCGGCAGCTGCAGTGTCGCTTATGCCAAGAGTCGCCGTCAGCTCCCTTTCAAGCTCGTCTGACAGCGCATTTATCCGCCCGTCGAGCTCGCCGATCTCGCTGCTCACCGACGATGCGTTCTGCTGCGCCTGCATGAGCCTCTGCCTTGCCTGCGACAGCTCCTCTTTTTTGACGGCAATGCTCTTTTCAAGCTCCTTGCCCTCGTTTATCTGTGCTGTAAGCTCTGCTTCCCTTTCGCTCAGAAGCCTTGCCTTTTCATCGAGCTCTGCTATCTTCTGCATAGCTTTTGCAGCTGCTTCTTCAAGCGTACACTCTGCCCCGAGCAGCCTTTGTGCGCTGCCGAGCGCTGAGTTTGCAAGCCCTGCCGCCTTGCCGTTCAGCGTCTGCACAAGCTCGTATTTCTTCTGCGCCTGCTCTGCAAGCTGCGCTGCTGCGGCCTTTGCGGATTCTATCTCCTGCTCGTCGGGTATCTTCACCCCTTCGCCGAGCATTATAGGTGCAGGCTTCGGGTGAGATGCCGAGCCGCACACAGGGCATGGCTCGCCGTCCTTTAGCCCGAGTGCGAGTATGCCTGCCCGCTCACGCCTGAGTATGCCTTCAAGCTCCTCATGATGCGCCCTTGCGGCAAGCCTTTGCTGCTCGGCCTTTTCATAATCCTCCGCTGCTGCCTTGTGCTCCTGCCGCAGCTTGCTCACCTTTGCGATGTCTCCTGTCAGCAGCCCCAGCTCCTGCGAGCCTTTAAGGGCGTTCTCCCTCTCGTTGATAAGCTGCTGCAGCTGTCTCGGAAGGTCAGCGCTGCCCTTGACCCTGCCTTCAAGCGAAACTATCTCCTGCTCGCTTTTTTCTATCTCGTCAGCAAGCCGGGCGCTCTTTGCTTCAAGCCCCTCGTGCTGCTTTTTCCTGCTGCTGCGCTGCGCCTTTAGTTCAAGCAGGCTGCCAAGCCGCCCTGAGAGCGCAGATATCCTGCCCTGCTCGATCTGGACGTTCTTTATGCTGCTCTGTATCTGTTCGAGCTTTATCGCCGCATCTTCAAGTGCCGAGCGCTCGGTCTTCAGCTTTTGAAGATCCTCTGCTGCGGCATCTTTATTGATAAGCATCTGCGCCTTCTGCTCGCCTGCCCTGCCGGCTAATGCCTTCTGCTCTGCTGCCTGCTTTGCGACAGAATCAAGCTGTGCGTACACTTCAAGCTGTGATTCTATCTGCGCTGCCTGCTTTTCAAGCTCCAGCGCCTTGGGCAGCTCTGCCTTTGCAGCTTCGAGCAGCTCTTTGCCCTTTTCAAGCTCCTGCCTTAGCGCCTCGCCCTGCTTTTTGGCATCTTCAAGCTGTCTGACAAGAGCGCTGCGCTCCTCTATGCGCTTAAGCACGAGTTCAAGCTCGCCTGTCTTTTCTTCAAGCGCCTTGACCTTGTCATTTTCCTGCGATGACAGCTGCCTGTCGCCTGAGATAAGCTCACCTGTCAGCTCCATAGCCGGTGCTATAGCTGCACTTCCCTGCTCGCTCAGCTCACGGAGCCTTTCGTAAAGCTCGTTGTCCTTTGTGCAGGCTATGCCGCCGAAATAAGCCCTGACCCTCTCGTCAATGCCCTTTAGCTTGTCAGCCCACTCAGCCCTCAGCTTATCGAGTTCCTTTGTGAGCGTATCGTATTTGTCGGTGCCGAAAAGCTGCCCGAACAGCTTCTGCCTTTCAAGGGTAGATGCATTGAGCACCTTGATAAAGTCGCCCTGCGCTATCATCGCTATCCTCGAAAAATGCTTGTAGCTGAGCTTTATTATATCGTTTTGCAGCTTGTCGTCAGCCTTTTTGCCCCTTAGCTCCGGCTGCCCGGGTATGGTGAGGGCTACTGCTGCGTCCTCGGTGGTGTTGCCTGTGCCCTTGTCCTTTTTCCTCTCGTATGCAAAGGAGCGTCTGACGTGGTAGCTTACCCCCCTGCATGAAAAGTCAAGGCTGACATACGCTTCATCAGTAGCAGCGGCACTCCTTGACTTTAGCATCTCCGGGGTGCGGTATTCGCCGCTTGCCTTGCCGTAGAGCGCATAGGCAACTGCATCAAAAAGCATCGTCTTGCCTGCGCCCGTGTCGCCGCAGATAAGATACATACCGTCGCCGAGCCTGTCAAAATCTATCACAGTCTTGCCCCTGTACGGGCCGAAGTGCTGCATTTCAAGCCTGTGAAGTCTCATAGCTGCTCCCTCCATATCTTCTCTGAAAGCGTCGATATTATCTCAGTCTGCTCGGGGGCCATTTCCTTGCCGTTTATCTGCCTGAAAAGCTCCGAGAATACCTCCTCCGGGCTGCGGTCCTTGTGCGCCTTTATATCCGGCACAATGCCTGCCTGTCCGCCACGGCGCACCTGATCCCACGAGATGAGGTTCGGGAAATACACCCTCAGCTTGCTGCCTGCCTGCGGCACTCTCAGCTCGTCTGTCAGTATGATGTGTACATAGTCCTCCGAGGGGTTCTTTATTATCTCGTCAAACTCATTCTCTATCTCACGCAGATCACGAATGGGCGAGAACTCCTCATATTTAAGCGTGAGCTCGCCGTCTGCGCCTATCTCGCCTACGATCATGCGCTTTTTGTGCTTTTGCTCCGAGAGGGAGTATTTCAGCGGCGTGCCGCTGTAGCTTATCCTGTCTGAGCCCACACTCTGCAAACCGTGCAGATGCCCGAGTGCGACATAGTCAAAGCCCTCATACACGCTGCCGTCAACATTTTCAAGGCCGCCGACCGAGAGTACCTCCGAGTCGCAGGTCACACCGCCTGTGACGAACTGGTGGCTTATAAGCACATTGCGCCTGTTTTCAAAGTCGATGTCCGCCGCCCTGATCGCTGCTCGCACAGCATCGGTGTAGTTCTCTATCTTTGTGTCTTCAAAGAAATGCCGCACCGTCGCAGGCCTTACAAACGGCAGCATATACACATCCACCTCGCCGAATTCGTCGGTGACGGTGTGTTTAGAAAGCCTGCCGTCGTAAACGGGCGAAATATGCACTCCGCTCCTGTCCATAAGAGCCGAGCCGAATGCCAGACGCTCGGGAGAGTCGTGGTTGCCGCTTATGACGAACACCTGAACGTCAAGCTCTGCGAGCGAGCTTAAAAACTCATCAAACAGCGCCACCGCCTCTGCCGGGGGTATCATTCTGTCGTACACATCGCCTGCGATGAACACCGCATCGGGCTTATGCTTTTTTACCGCCTCTGTGACCTGGCAGAGCACGGCTCTCTGGTCATCAATAAGGCTGAATTCCTTTAGCTTCTTGCCAAGATGAAGGTCTGCAATATGAATGAACCTCACGGCTTTCTCTCCTTTCAACGATCACAGGCAATACAGCCCTCTTTAGCCTGTATTGCCTGAAATAAAACGTGATACCTATTGCTTATTGCCCGAGTGCTGCGTATGCCGCATTGACTATGCCCCTTGCAAGAGGTGTAGTGCCTGCGCCAGTACGCTGAACGAACAGTGTTACCGATATTTTCTCGGTCGGGTCATTGAGCAGGAATGTCCCCGTCCAGCCGTCCCAGCCAAATGACCCCTTTGTAGCAAACAGCCCTGCTGCGTTCGGGTCTTCAAGTGTTCTTACAAAATTTGCATAGCCAAAGCCCTTGCAGGAATCCCAGTCAAAGGTGCGCTTCTGCTCAGGGGTAAGGCCGTTTTGCTGCATAAACCTCACAGCGCTGCGGCTTATAACGCCCTTGCCGCCGCAGGAGAGCTCAGCACCCAAGCGTGATAAGTCTCTTGCCGTAGTGAAAATTCCTGCGCCGCCCGATTCAAAGGCAGGGGGCTTGTCGTAGTCGTATATGCAAAGGTTTACCCAGTCGGGCTTTTTGGGGGGCTGTGCGGCGTTCTCGTAAAGAACAGCCAGCCTGTCACGCTTGTCCGCCGGCACATAGAACGCCGTGTCCTCCATGCCTAAGGGAGCGAAGATGTTCTCTCTTAAGTAATCGCCGTAGCGCATACCTGTCAGCTTCTCGATAACTGCGCCCATTATGTCAGCCGACGAGCCGTACATCCACTCAGCGCCTGCCGGGAACATAAGCGCCGTCTTGCCAGCCTTTGCAGCAAACTCAGCCGTTGTAAGGCTCTTGCCGTCGTTTATGCTCTTGTCAAGCTCGCCCCAGAGGTCGTTCATGCCCTCTATGCCCTCGTGACTGTCGCCGGGGTAGGGTATGCCGGATGTCATGTTTAAAAGATCTCTTATCCTTATCTTCGGGCTTTCGAGCTTCTTGCCGTCTCTTATATAATAGGCTTCCGAGAACTCGGGTATGAACCAGCCGAGCTCCCAGCTTGTGTCGAGCTTTCCACGCTCGAGAAGCTGCATTGCAGCCGTGGCGGTTATCACCTTCGAGCAGGAGAATGCCCTGCATATCGTATCCTCAGAAAACGGCACGCCGCCCTCTACGTCAGCATATCCGGCAGCGCAGGAATAAACTTCCTTGCCGTCCTTTGTTATTACAGCAGCAGCGCCGTTCTCAGAATGGCTCTCTATCGCTGCGTCCATTATATTCTTTATCATATCAAGCTCCATAAAAGACTTCCTCCTTCATATATAATGATTATAACATCTTTATAACGGCGCTGTCAACACATTTTTGCATGATGTGCATAGTTTTGCCCATACAAAAAAGCCGCCTTGATGTAAGACGGCTGTATTAAGGCAATACCACACGAAGATCGTGCGCTGATCGCACAGTCAGATCCTTGTGCGGTTTTGCCTATTCTTTGCTGCTGTATGCCGGCCTGTAGAGCTTGCCTTCAAAGCCGAAGGGCGTTTTCTTCGTTATGTCGCCCGGCTGCACCTTTGCATACTCCCTTTCGCAGGAGTTTATCTTGGCATCGAGGTTGTCAAGATAATGCAGCGCAAATGCCTCGGGTATGGCAGGCGGTGCCGCAGCGCCCCACTCACGGCTGCCGTGGTGAGAAAGTATCATGTGTGTCAGCAGCCTCACCTTCTCGTCCACAAAGCGTGGTGAATCCTTGTTCTCGGCATAGTATCTGTCAACAAAGTTGCTCACGAGCTTTGCCCCCATGTATATGTGGCCAAAAAGCACGCCCGAGCCTGTCACCTCGCTGCTGCCGATAACATCGGTGCTGTATTCCCATATCTTGCCTATGTCGTGTATCGCCGCAGCACTGAGCAGAAGCTCACGGTCAAGCTCCGGGTAAACGCCGCATATCTGCTCGGCAGACTTGAATATCCTGTAGGAATGATATATCAGCCCGCCCTTGAAATTGTGGTGCATAGACACTGCTGCAGATGAGTGGATATACTCTGCCTTGTATTTATCAAGTATCATCACCGCAAGGTCAGCAAGCGGCTTTGCCTTTCCGCCCCTGTCATCGGCGGCATTGTTAAGGCCTGCTATCATCTCGTCATACATGACCTTTACATCAATAGGCGGTGTCACGATAAAATCGCTTATCGTGTACTCTGTGCCGGTGTAGGGGGTCATGGCGGTTATGTTGTAGCTGCGCCCGTTGAACCGTGCGACCTTTATCGCAGCATTTGCGACCGAGCCTGCGTAAAGGCCCTTGTCAGCCGCCTGTGCCGCAGTAGTCGAAAACAACATGGCGCTGTATTCCCCCTCGCCGTCGAGCAGGGTAAAGCGCAGGTGGGTGTTGCCGCCCTCCTTCTTTGTTTCCTCTATCGCCTTTATGAACACAGGCCTCTCGAATTCCTCATCGACCTTTGCCTGTGCAAGTGTTTTGAAATCGCCAAGGGGCATATTACCATTCCTCTCCTTATGCTATTTTTTATCGACTATTATGTTTGTGCGGCATACATTGACCCTCATGGGCTCGAGTATGATATCTCCGATGCTGCCTGCCTTTATCATGCCGGATATAGGGTTCTTGACGCTGCCTATATGCCCCTGCGTCACCACATCGACCGCCGAGCAGTATTCAAAGCCGAGCGTCAGCCCGTCAAGCGTGCAGCCACGCATATAGAGCCCGTCCACAAAGCAAAGCCCCTGCACGCTCTCTATCCCGCAGTTTACAAGCCGCAGGTTCTTTGAGTTCCAGCCTAAGTATTCGCCCGATATCACGCAGTTTTCGCAGGTGACGTTCTCGCTGTTCCAGAATATATCCTTGCTTATCAGCCTGCTGTTTTTTATTGTCAAGTTCTTTGCGCCGTCAAAGCCGTAGTTGCCGTCGAGTTCAAGGCTTTCGGCCTGTACGTTTTCGCAGTTCATGCCGAAATAATCCCCGGCCGCCCTGATATTGCTCAATGTGACATCTCTGCACTGCCAGAGCGTTTCCTCTGCAAAGGGGAAGCACACATCGTCAAGGCTCAGCCCCTCGCATCTGCGAAAACCCTTGGGCGCTATGTATTTCACCTTCTCAAAGCGTATCCCCCTCGAATACCAGACCCCTGCCCTGGCCATTTCGTGGAAGGTGCAGTCCTTTGCGCTGATATCCCGGCTGTACCAGAAGGGATATTTCCACTTAAAGTCACAGCTCTCGGTGACTATCCCCTCGCTGTGCTTTAAGGGACTCTCGCCGTCCTCAAATGTGCAGGAGATATATTTTGTGTCCTTTGCTGCAAATTCCGCCCTCTCGCCTGAGAAAACGGCGTCTTTTTTCTCTTTCATCAGCTTTTCTCCTTATTGTAGAAGCTCCTGAGCTTTTTCCGGTCAACATACACGGCCGCAAAGCATAGTGCGAGCGCCGTGACCGTCCAGCTCACAGGATAAGCCATCATCAGCGTGCCAAAGCTCTTGTGCTGCATGAATACGGCGTAAAGCCAGGTCAGCCTGACACCGCATATGCCCGCCATGCACACCACCGCCGGCACGAACGAGAAGCCAAAGCCCCTCATGTATCCCGAAAGTATCTCTATTATAACGTTTATGAATTCAGCAGTGAGTATGTATTTTAGCCTTACCCTGCCTACCGCTATCACGTCCGGGTCGCTGTTGAATATGTGCAGGAGGTATTTTCCGCTAAGCAGTATCACCACGGCTATAGCCACGGTGAACACCAAGTCCTGCAAAAGCGTTATCTTAAGCACACGCCTGCATCTGTCGGGCTTGCGTGCGCCGTAGTTCTGGCCGATGAAGGTTGTACACGCCTGCCCGAAGGCATTTATGACGTAATAGCAGAATATCTCGATATTGAATGCCGCCGACGAGCCTGCCATGACATTCTCGCCCAGGCTGTTGACTGCCGACTGGAGGATAAGGTTTGAGAGCGAGAACACCATGCCCTGTATGCCTGCCGGTATGCCTATGCTTATCATCTGTATGAATATGCGCTTATCGACCCCGAGCTTTTTAAAGGTAAAATGCACCGCCCCCTGCTCTCTTGCAAGGAAGAATATCAGAAGTGCCGAGCTTATCAGGTTCGATATCACGGTAGCAAGTGCCACGCCATCGACCGTCATACCGACCACGAGCACGAAGAAAAGGTTGAGCCCTACATTTATAGCACCCGACACCGTAAGGCAGATAAGCGGTGTCGCCGTGTCGCCACGGCTGCGGAATATCGCCGATGCAAAGTCATAAAGCAGTATCACCGGCATACCCGTCAGATAAACCCGAAAATACAGCACCGACATATCAAATACATTGTCGGGTATCTTCATAAGCCTGAGTATCGGCAGAGCGAGCGCTTCACATATCAGTGCGAGCAGCACGCCGCTTATGAAAGCCACCGTCAGCGCCGTGTGGACGGCACGCCCGACAGCCTTGTCGTTTTTCTGGCCGGTGTAGCTTGCGATGACGACATTTGCGCCTATTGAGATGCCTATAAAAAGGCTCAGTATCAGATTTACGAGCGGTGCGTTAGAACCGACCGCCGCCATAGCGTTCTTGCCGACGAACCGCCCGACCACGGCTATATCCGCCGCATTGAAAAGCTGCTGCAATATGCCTGTAGCCGCAAGCGGCAAAGCAAACCTTAGCGTCTTGCCGCCGATAGAGCCCTCTGTCATATTTATCTGCTTGGTCTTTAGTCTCATACACTGCCTCCCGGTCATCGTCCTGACAGACTGACCGCACAGAGTATCATCTCCGTGCGGTCATGATCCGATATAAGGATTATATCACCAACGCAATAAAAAAGCAATGGAAATAATATTAATTTTACTTGACCCTGACCTTCTTGACGTCCGACCAGCCGCTGTAGTACTTAACGCCGCTGACCGTCTTGTAGGTGCGCACCCTGACGTAGTATATGCCCTTTTTGCTTACTGTCACCGTCTTGGCGGTCTTCGCAGAGCTTGCAGTCTTGGTCGTTGCCTTTTTAAAGCCGCTGCTTGTCGAGTAGGATATCTGATAGCCGGTAACGCCTGCTGCCTTGCCGTATGTTGCCTTCAGCTGCTTGCTCTTAGGGCTTGAAAGGTTCTTTATAGCCGTCTTCTTTGGCAGTATCTTAAAGGTCTTGCTTACACTTCCGGTGTATGCGCCCTTGCCTGTGATGATAACAGTTGCCTTGCCGACAGCCTTGTTGTTCTTGTAGGAAAGCGTGTAGTCAGTGCCTGCCTTCAAGGTCTTGCTGCCGAGCTTTACGGTAAGCGACTGTTTGAGCGCCTTGCCGGTATAGTATTTGTTCTTTACGCCCGAGACTGCTGCCTTTGCTATGCTCCTTGGCGTGAGCTTGGGCTTTATGCTGTCCTTGTAGCTGCTGCCGCATACCGAGCAGGTGTGCAGTGTGTAGCCCTCGGAAGTGTATGTTGCCGCCACAGTCTTTGTCTTGTATGTGTGCGCTGCCTTGGGTATATCCTCTGTATAGCTGTCGCCGCACTGGCAGGTGAATGTCCTTGTGCCTGTCTGCGTGCAGGTGGCTTGCTTTGTCACCTTTGATGTGTAGGTGTGGGTGTGGTCTGTGAGCACATAGCTAATACCGTTATCCACAGCATATTTGTGCGCCTGCGAGTCGGTTGTGCAGTAGATAGTGAAGTTCTTGATAAGCGCCGGCGAGAAGAGCGAATAGTCGCCGTCATAGCCGTAGCCCGAGCCGCCGACTGTCACCTTGTAGCCGACAGCCTTGTCGCCTATATCTGTCACGCTCGCAGGAATGGTTATCTTTCTTGCCTCTGAGTTTGTCAGGGCATTGAAGAATGCGCCGAAGCCGAGCGTCGTCACACTGTCGGGTATCACCACTTCAAGGAGCTTCGTCTTGTTGAAGAAAGCATCGCTGCCTATCTGAGTCACCGGCATACCGAGTATCTCAGAGGGGATCACGACCTTTGCAGCGTCCTGCTTATAAGATGTTATAGTCACGGTATTGTCCCCGTTTACCACGAAGATATACTGTTCCATTATATTGTGAAGTGTGGGGTCGTTGGCCTGACAGTTGTAGTTTCCTTCCGCAATCTCTGCCGGAAGCTCGTAGAAATACTCTGCGCCCTCCTCCACTGCGTCCTTCACCTTATGGTCTGCGCCGAAGGTGGCATAGCCCTTTGCGAAATACTTGTGTGTGTCACGTTTGTCGTCCCATGTGACATCAACGAAGTAGTATCTGCCGTCGTCCATCTTGACAGCGTTCCAGCCGTGAGACTCACCGTTGCCGTAGCCGACTACATATACATTGTCAACGCCGACGTAGTTTAAAAGCATCTGATATGTCTTTGCATAGCACTCGCACACACCTGTGCCTTTCTCGACTGCACCTATTATATTGTGCGAATAGATCGCTGCCATGTCCTGGGTGTTGTATGTCATCTTGGGCAGCAGCTTGTCATGGAGTATCAGCGCCTTTTGAAAGCGCCTTGTATTGCCGATGCCCTCTGTCGCAGAGGTCATATCCAGTATGTAGTCATATATATCCTGCCCGAGCTTTGCTCTGTACTCGGCATCAATGTATTCCTTGTTCATCAGCGCATAGTAGAACTGGCCGCCTGTTGCCCACTGGTTGGCAAGGTAATACATGACAGGGTTGTCGTGCCTGAGCGCGTAGTAGCAGGCCTTTGCCTCCTCGTCCGTTATGCCATATTCTCTGTAGTTTATCCTTGCCACAACGTAGTAGTCGCTGTCGTTAGGGTATACTTCATAATCCGTTTCGCCTGTCCAGACACCGGAAAATGCCTCATACAGTGCATCATAGAAGCTCTGGAGCGCTGCACCGTTCGTGCGCTTTCCAAGGTCGTTATAGCCGTAATAGCTCCTGCAAAGCTCTATAAGCTCTCTGTGGTCATCCTGCTCCTGTATCTCCGTGACAGCCTGAGCCGATGCCGGCACATAAAGCTCCTCCCATAACGTGCCCGAAGTGCCTGCTATCATCAACGCAGCAGTCAGCAGCGAGACGAGCTTCTTCCTAAACATAACGTCCACCTCCATGATTGTAAAAAATAACAAAAACTTGTCAACAAACTATATACAGTTTATCACAAAATGCTTTATTTGTCAAGCACGGCCCCGCTTTTGCACGCTCCGGACAGTCTGCCGTAAAATATTGTGCTGTATTTTTTTGCCTGAATGGGGATATTGCTTGACAATGAGTACGTTTTTTGTTATAATTACAATATAGCGTTGATAGAGAAATGTTAATTTTCTATTAATTGTAACCATAATTACCATATTTTACGAACAGAGGGCTGAATAAATATATGTCTGAAAAAGAGAAATATACCCCCGCCTCTTTGAGCGTACCTATAGAGACAAGTGCGAGCTATATCGCAAGGCACACCAATGTTATAAAGGTGCTGCTCGCAGGCTATGACGTGGTGGCTGTTACGCTTTGCTACTTCCTGGCTCTGTGGTTCCGCTTTGACGGGTCATATTCATCGATAAGGTATGATTATCTGCTCAATTTCCTTGGCATGGCACCGCTTTATGCGATAATATGCGTGTGCGTGTTCAGGGCATTCAAGCTGTATAACAGTATCTGGCGGTATGCAAGCATTGTAGAGCTTTTGCGTATCATCTACGCCACGGCCGTCACGGGTCTGATACATACGGTGCTGATAACCTTCATCTTCGGCAGGATGCCGCTGACCTACTACTGTCTGGGCATCATGATACAGTTCGTCTTCACGCTCGGGATAAGGTTCTGCTACCGCTTCTTTATAGTTTTAAGGCAGAAAAGGCGTAAATCCGCACGCCCTGCGAGCAGGGTAATGATAATCGGCGCCGGCGAGGCAGGCAGAGTAATTATCCGTGAGCTGCTGCGCTCGGGCGATGTCGAGGATATCCCCGTGTGCATAATCGACGACGACCCCTCAAAATGGCACCGCTCGATAGAGGGCGTACCGGTAGTCGGCGGCAGAGAGGATATACTAAGCGCTGCACAGAGATACAAGATAGAGAAGATATACTTTTCTATCCCGGCAGCAAGCAAGAAGACCAAGAGAGATATCCTGAGCATATGCAGCGAATCGGGCTGCCAGCTCAAGAGCCTTCCCGGCATCTACCAGCTCGCAAACGGCGAGGTCAACCTTTCCAAGATGAAAGAGGTCGCAATAGAAGACCTGCTCGGCAGAGACCAGATAAATGTCAATATGGACGAGATATACGACTTTATATCCGGCAAGGTGGTGCTCGTATCAGGCGGCGGCGGAAGTATCGGCAGCCAGATAGCCGCAAGCGTTGCACAGCATAACCCCAGGCAGCTGATAATCTTTGACGTTTATGAGAACAACGCCTACGAGATACAGCAGCAGCTCCTCAGAAAAGACCCCTCGCTCAACCTTGTCGTGCTCATAGGCTCGGTAAGAGATTCAAGGCGTGTAAATGATGTTTTCAATAAATACCGCCCCGATATCGTCTACCACGCAGCAGCGCACAAGCACGTTCCTCTTATGGAGGTCAGCCCATGCGAGGCTGTAAAGAATAACGTAATAGGCACATATAAAATGGCATACGCTGCCATGATGTACGGCACACAGCGTTTCGTGCTCATAAGCACGGACAAGGCCGTTAACCCGACAAATATCATGGGTGCTACAAAGAGGCTCTGCGAGCTCGTTGTGCAGTCATTTGACAAGAAGATCAAGGCCAACAGGGAATGCGACATACCCGTGCTGCATATCCACGAGGAGGACGAGGACAGCTCGATGTATCCCCTCTCGCAGGGCGGCGAGATGCGCCGAGACGAAAAGGGCGACGAGGTATTCACTCTGCCCGGGCAGGACGGTCTTGGCCACAGAAAGGCTCAGACGCAGTTCGTGGCAGTGCGCTTCGGAAACGTTTTAGGCTCAAACGGCTCGGTGATACCGCTTTTCAAAAAGCAGATAGCCGACGGCGGCCCTGTTACCGTAACTCACCCTGACATCATACGCTACTTCATGACTATACCCGAGGCTGCAAACCTCGTGCTCCAGGCAGGCACCTACGCAAAGGGCGGCGAGATATTCGTGCTCGATATGGGTGAGCCTGTAAAGATAGTTGATCTCGCAAGAAACCTTATAAGGCTCTCGGGCTTTGAGCCTGATGTGGATATCAAGATAGAATACACAGGCCTTCGCCCCGGCGAAAAGCTCTACGAGGAAAAGCTCATGAGCGAGGAGGGGCTCACAAAGACCCCGAACGACCTTATCCACATAGGAAAGCCCACCAAGTTCGATGAGGACGAGTTCCTCTCGAAGATGGAGGACCTCATGCTCGTTTCCTACGAAAACAGCGAGGCTATACGCCTTATGGTAAGGGAAATGGTAAACACCTATCACCCGACCGAGGAGCTCAGCCGTGAGCAGGAGCGCATCTACCGTGACGATATAGAGCGCATACTCCGCAAAAACGTCACAAAAAAGGCTGTTAATCAATAAGCATATGCCTCACGCCGCTATGGTGTGGGGCGTTTTGATAAGGAGGATAGCTATGCCTGAATATCCATTCCCTCTGCCGGACAATATCTCAGATATGGTGAACCGTGCAGCGAACATCATACAGGATTCGCCCATAAAAGACCTCGTAAACGACACCGTGACCTCTGTGATAGAGCAGACAGGGCTAAAAGACAGGGTCGGTGATATATTAAGCTCTCAGAAAGCCCCTAATATAGACGGTGCGGTGACGATGCCCATGTCGGGCGAGGAGAGCTGCGAACTGCTTTACCCGGGCGACATAATAGGCATAAAGCGCCCCCTCGGCTACGAGCATTTTGCAGTGTATTCAGGCGACGGAAAGGTCATACACTTTGCCGCAGACGGCACGGATTTCGGCGACCCGTACATTCACGAAGCGCCCATAAGCGAGTTTCTTGAAGGCCAGCAGGACTTCTTCGTGCTTGATTTTTCCTGCGCACACATTGAACTTGACGGCGACACACAGACGCTCCCCTACGATGACCTGCCACGCATCTACCCGGCCGAGGAGACTCTTGAAAGGGCACGCAGCGTCATAGGCGAGAACGAGCACGGCTTTTGCAAGCGCTACGACCTTGTCACGAACAACTGCGAGCACTTTGCGATATGGTGCAAGACAGGGCAGATAAGGTCATATCAGGTGGGCAGGTTCTTAGACAACCTGTTCGGCAGACAATAACACGACAACAACAGAGGGTGACAATATGAAAAAGCTAAGACTGCTCCTGCCGGTGATGATATCCGCCGTCATGTGCATGAGCATACAGGGCTGCGGCGACAGCTCCTCGCAAAAGGACAAGGACAGCGCCGCCGACATAGCCGTAGAATACGTCAGCGACAAATACGGCCTGTCATTCGATGCCGAAAAGTGGGCATCTGCTGCCGGCTCTGACGATGTGAGCGTAACAGGCAGCGTAGAAGGCTTTGACGGGACGTTCGACCTGAAGGTGAGCTATGAGGAGAGCTCCGGCTACTATGTATCAGACGACTACTGGCTCTGCGAGCAGGTGACACAGCCGTTCTTACAGAAGTGGCTTGACGATGAATGCCGCAAAAACATAGGCTTTGAGGACTTTTTCCTGTACGGCGACCTGAGGTACCCCCACTTGAGCGACGGGCAGAGCATAGTAAAGAGCATGGAGGACTTCACCAAAGGCTACGAGAGCGGCAGCATAAACACTGCGACCTTTGACTTTTACGTCATCATCTCCGAATCAGGATTCAAGGACGAAGACGATGCATTCAAAAACTGCGAAAAGCTCAAAGAATTCATCGAGCAGCGCTACAAAGGCTGCAAATACAGCATAGTTTTATACATTTTCTCTGACGAGCAGTACAAGTCGCTGACCGAGCAGGGCTACAAGGATTACCGTGATGCCGAGCACAACAACATTTTCACACGCAGCTACGGCAAAGGCGTATTATACGAAAGCGGAAGCGAAACAAAGCAGAAGGAATGATCATGGCATCAAGGAAAGAATATCTCGACTTCTATCTCGGGCAGCTTTCAGGCGTACCCGAAATAGCTCACCGTGCGATGATGGGCGAATACATCATCTACTGCCGTGGCAAGGTGATAGGCGGCATATATGACGACCGCTTTCTGATAAAGCCCACAGCTTCTGCCAGAGCGCTCATGCCCGATGCACCCTTTGAGCTGCCCTACGAAGGGGCGAAGGAGATGCTTCTCATTGAGAACGTTGACGACAGGGAGTTTCTTGCAAGGCTTATAAACTTCGTTGCCGACGAATCACCCGAGCCGAAGAAGAAAAAGAAATAGAATATCCGCCATAGCGCCCGGCTGATACGGGTACTATGGCGGTTTTCTTTTCTCATACTGTCGGGGGAGAGCCTCGCCGTTTTGTTCGAGCTTGCGAGAATAAAACAATACTCTCAAACTTTTTTTGAGGAAAAAAGTTTGACAAAAAACCTTTTTGCTTTTTATCTTCTTATCTCTTACTTCTAACAGCGCAAAAACCTTTTTGTCTTTTGGTTCTTTATTACTGCTTTCTTTTTATTCTCTTTACTGTCAGGTATGCACACGTTCCTGTAAACGCTCCTGCTACACAGCCCGAAAACATCAGGTACGGCAGGTATGTTATCACTGCCGTGGTATTCATCACAAACACCGCCGCCGCAGTCTGCCCGACATTATGCAGCACAGCACCTATTACGCTTGCCGGGATCATCATATCCGCATCGGTAAAGCGTCTTAGCAGCAGCATTCCGAGCAGGCAGAGCACACCGCCGCTGATACTGAAAATGAGTGCCGTAACATTCCCCGAAAAAAGCGAGCCGAGCAGCACTCTCGCCGCAAATACCATGACAGCCTCATACGGCTCACAGCAATAGACCGCATACACGGTGATTATATTCGCAAGCCCCAGTTTCACCCCCGGCACAGGCACAACAGGCGGCAGCTGCATCTCTATTATGAACATGATAAGCGACACCGCCGTCAGCACCGATAGCTCCGCAAGCCGGCGTGGGGGCATTTTACGCTGCTGCATCTGTATCGCCGCCTTCCTTATAGCGAATTATCAGCTTATTCGGCAGGCAGACTATCGGCACGCCGTGTGCTGACAGCTTGCCCATTTTCATACAGGTATGGTCAGGGCACTCGGCCTCAGACACATAGATATCCCCGCCCTCTATGGTGATGACATTTTTCCTGCCCTCATACTCGACGGTCATCTCACGGTCAGGCTCTTTATCAAGGTCAAGCTCATAAAGCACCTTGCCGTCGCTTATTATCTCGACGACCCTGCCGCCCGGTCTGTTATACAGATACACGCTCAGAGCGCCGCTGACAAGGAATACCGCCGCACACAGAGCTATTATCAGCTTCTTTTTCATTTATACTTCTCCGTGTCGGTGATTATTTGTGCAACATATCTGTAGGGTATGTCCTCCGACTGCCAGACGCCGTTATCCGAGAGCATGAAGGTATACCCGTCCGCCGCCATAGCCTTGGTATCTATCACGAGTATCACAGGCGTGCCGTGCCTGCTGCCGACTGTTATGGCAGTCTCGATATCCCATGACAGGTGGACGTAGAGCCGCTTCATCTTTCTTATCACGCCGCTTTGCTGTATAAGCGGCAGCGTATCGGTGCTCGTGCCGTGGTAGAGCCTGTCGGGCGGTGTCATCTGCTTCATTTTCACATCGACAGGTATACTATGCCCCTGGTTTGCACGTATCCGTGTCTTATCCTCATTGAAGCTGTAGCGCTGCTTGTTGTTCTCACGCACTATGCGTTCAAGGGTGTCCATATCTATCCTTCTGCCGGTGGCGTTTATGCCGTCGAGCAGCTGTTTTGTATCAGCCCAGCCCTCGTTGTCAAGGCTTATGCCTATCGCCTCGGGGTGGTGTCTGAGCACAAGGCTTATGAAACGCCCGAGAGATATATCGTCATTTCTCTTTCTGGCCATAGTTACGCCTCCTTTTGACCTATACTTATTATGTCACATAAGCGCCCTGTTGTCAAGCGTCCGTGGCCGTTTGTCAACTGTCCGAAGTTATGGAAATTAACGGCATACCGACTGCAAAAGAGGGCATATTTATACATATATATAAAAAGAAAGCCGTGACCTTGACAAAGCAGGTGTTGTTTGATATAATTGATATGTTAAGGTCAAAAGTGTGTCCGCACGCCGGAAAGGGTGTCTTGCCCTTTGTAAATCCCTGTGTTTTCGGGCATATGCGGCCTGTGTGGCAGATACTTACAAATGGCAGACCGGCCGTCTGATGATGCCTGTCGATCAGGTTCAATAAAAAAATTTCCAGCTCAGCAGACAAATGCAGAAAAAGGAATGTATGATAAGATGAATGATTTTATAAATGACCCCCGTTTTGAGGGGATAAAGCCCTTTGAGGCAAAGCTCTGGCTCGCCACCCCTACCATGCACGGCGACGAGCAGAAATGGGTAGACGAAGCTATAAAGACAAACTGGGTGTCTACCGTCGGCGCTAACATCAACGAGACAGAAAGGCTCGTGGCTGAGTATGTCGGCGTAAAATACGCAGTAGCTCTCAGTGCAGGTACGGCATCGCTGCACCTTGCAACAAAGCTCGCAGGGGAAAAGCTCTACGGCCAGGCAAGGCCTGACAGGGGCACGCTTGCCGGCAAAAAGGTCTTCTGCTCCGACTGCACATTTGATGCGAGCATAAACCCCGTCGGCTATGAAGACGGCGAGGCTGTTTTCATTGACACCGAGTACGACACATGGAATATGTGCCCCGATGCTCTAGAAAAGGCGTTTGAGATGTTCCCGGACGTGAGGCTCGTGGTGCTCGCTCACCTTTACGGCACCCCCGGCAAGATGAGCAGGATAAAGGAGATTTGCGACAGGCACGGCGCTTTGATAGTTGAAGACGCAGCAGAGAGCCTTGGCGCTAAATATAAGCTCGGCGGCAAGTGGGTCGAGACAGGTGCTCTTGGCAACTATAACGCTATCAGCTTCAACGGAAATAAGATAATCACAGGCTCTTCCGGCGGAATGTTCCTGACAGACTCCAAGGAAGACGCTGACAAGGTGCGCAAGTGGAGCACTCAGAGCAGAGAAGCCGCCCCCTGGTATCAGCACGAGGAGATAGGCTATAACTACCGCATGAGCAATATCGTTGCCGGTATCGTAAGAGGCCAGATGCCCTACCTCGATGAGCATATAGCTCAGAAAAGGGCGATATGGGAAAGATACGAAAAGGGTCTTGCAGACCTGCCGGTAAAGATGAACCCGTGGGACAGGGAAAACTCTATCCCCAACTTCTGGCTCAGCTGCATGATAATAGATAAAGACGCTATGGCGCCTATGGTGAGAGGTGATAATGATTACCTCTACGGCCACGAGAGCGGAAAGAGCTCGCCGCACGAGATACTTGATGCGCTCGCAGCTTTTAATGCAGAGGGCAGACCGGTATGGAAGCCCATGCATATGCAGCCGATATACCGCCAGAACGCCTTCATCACCGCAAACGGCAGCGGCAGAGGTACTACAAATGCCTATATCGCCGGCAGCAGTGAGGACGCAGGCGCAGATATCTTCGCCCGTGGGCTCTGCCTGCCGAGCGACAATAAGATGACACCGCAGCAGCAGGATATCGTGATAGATATCATTCACAGATGCTTCAGATAAAAGAGGGATACAAGGATATGCAGCATAAACCGCACGGCCCGTATGAAAAATATATAAAGCGCCCGCTCGACTGCTTTCTCGCAACGTCGGCGCTGGTGGCTCTTTCACCGATACTCGGCGCTACGGCAGTCCTGGTAAGGACAAAGCTCGGCTCGCCCGTGCTTTTCAAGCAGGACAGGCCGGGAAAGGACGAGAAGATATTCAAGCTCAATAAGTTCCGCTCGATGACCGATGCAAGGGACAAAAACGGCGAGCTTTTGCCGGACGATGTGCGCCTGACGAAATTCGGGCGTGCGCTCAGATCGACCTCGCTCGACGAGCTGCCCGAACTTTTAAATATCATAAAGGGCGATATGGCGATAGTCGGCCCCAGGCCGCTGCTGACAGAGTACCTTCCCTACTACACCAAGGCTGAACACCGCCGCCACGATGTCAGGCCGGGTCTTACCGGGCTTGCTCAGGTAAACGGCAGAAACGCTATCAACAGCTGGGAGGAAAGGTTCGCATACGACCTTGAATATGTAGACAACGTGACCTTCAAAAACGATGTGAAGATACTTCTCCTCACCGTGTATAAGGTCTTAAAGAAGTCTGACATACAGGTGGGCAGCGAGATAAAGGCCGGAAGGCTCGACGATGCAAGAAGGGGAAAGGCTCATGCCGGTAACGATAAGAAGGTTTGAAAAAAGGGATATCCCCGATAAGGTGACATGGGTAAATGATACGGAGAACAACAGGTTTCTCCACTACGACCTGCCGCTTGAGATCGAAAAGACCGAGAAGTGGTTCGATAACAACCAGGGCAGGACAGACCGATTTGACGGACTCATAGAGTGCGACGGCGTGGCCGTGGGGCTCATAGGGCTTTTGTCGATAGATAAAAAAAGCAGCAAGGCCGAGTATTATATCCTGCTCGGCAGGCATGACTATAAAGGCAGGGGCATAGCCAAGCAGGCGAGCCGTCTCATCATCGAATACGGCTTTAACACCCTCGGCCTTAACAGGATATATCTTTTCACCGAAAAGGACAACGTGACCGCACAGAGGCTTTTCGAGAGGGTCGGCTTTGTAAAGGAAGGCTGCCTCAGAGGAGACATTCTGTCGCACGGACAATATGCCGACAGATATGTGTACGGTATTATGAGAGAGGACTGGGAAAAGACCAATGATCCCGACAGCGATACAGGAATTAGGTGAGTATAAAGATTGCTGCCTTTTCATAAAGCGTGATGACCTTATCCCCTTCTCATTCGGCGGAAACAAGGCCAGAAAGGCAGAGCTTTTCTTTGAGCAGATAGATGACGGCGGCTATGACTGCGTAGTCACCTACGGCTCGGGCAGCTCGAACCATTGCAGAGTGGTCGCAAACCTCTGCTGCAAGCGAGGGCTCGGCTGCTATGTGATAAGCCCGGCAGAAGCGAGCAGGGCGACCTTCAACAGCCGCATGATGAAGCTGTTTGGTGCTGAGATCACCACCGTGCCGGTAAGCGAGGTACACGACACTATAGAAAACAAGCTGTCAGAGCTTAAGGCTCAGGGCAGAAAGCCATTCTTCATAGAGGGCGGCGGCCACGGCAATACGGGCACAGAGGCCTACGTCAGATGCTACAGCGAGATATGTGAGCAGGAAAAGGCGCTCGGTACGCATTTTGACTGCATCTTCTTTGCATCAGGCACAGGCACGACCCACGCAGGGCTTGTCTGCGGCCATCTGCTTGCAAAGGATGAGCGTGATATCATAGGTATCAGCATAGCACGCAAAAACCCCCGTGGCAGGAACGTCGTGCTCGACAGCATAAGGTCTTATATGAACGGCCGTGCGTCAGATGAGGAGATAGAGCAGGCTACCGTGTTTATCGACGACTACACCTCCGGCTACGGCAAGGACGATGACAGCGTTTTTGAGACGATGTGCTTTGTGCTCAGAAATTACGGCATACCGCTCGATGCGACATACACGGGCAAGGCATTCACAGGAATGAGCGCCTATATAGACAAGCATGACATAAGGGATAAAAACATTCTGTTCATCCACACCGGAGGAACGCCTTTGTTTTTTGATGATTTTTTTGACAAGAGTGATAACATATGAATATTCTTATTTTAGCGGCCGGTACAAGAAACAAGGTCGTGCAGTATTTTAAAAGGGCATTCGCCGGCAAGGGCAATGTCATAGCGGCAGATGCAAGCGAGCTTGCACCTGCGATATTCGATGCAGACAGATACTACATCGTGCCTACTATAAGCACTCCCGGCTATATCGACATTATTCTCGATATATGCAAAAAGGAAAAGATAGACGGCGTGCTCAGCCTTATCGACCCGGAGCTCAGCCTTCTTGCCAAAAACAGCGAGAGGTTTGAAGCCGTAGGCACAAAGGTGATAGGCAGCTCGTTTGAGCTTTGCGAGATATCGCTTGATAAAATGAAGATGTATGGATACCTGACACAGCACGGCTACGCCTGCGCAAGGTCATGGACTGATATAAACGCCTTCTTTGAGGACGTTGATGCAGGCAGGGT